>NZ_JAKSYB010000058.1:0-440979 GCF_022829505.1 Methylobacterium sp. J-043
GCCCGGCACACCGCGTAGGATGAGCAGGTCGGACAGCACGTCGATGACGTCCGCCGCCTTGAGTTTGCGCGCCACCCGGATCGCCAGGCACTCACGCGTGAACGCATCGACCACGTTGAGCATCCGGAACTTGCGCCCGTCATGGGTGCGAGCCTCGACGAAGTCGTAAGGACCAGACGTGATCGCGATGCTGCGCTCGCAGTCGCAGGCAGGAGCCATCCCCGTCCCAGATGCGGTCACGCTGGGGCTGCTTGGCCGGGACCTTCAGGCCTTCCTGCCGCCAGATCCGCTCCACGCGCTTGTCGTTGACTAGCCAACCGGCGGCCTTCAGCAATGCGCTGATCTTCCGATAGCAGTAGCGGCCCTACCGCGCCGCCAGCTCGACGAGATCGGCTGTCAGGGCGGCCTCGTCGTCTCTGCCCCGCGGCGCCTTGCGCTGCGTCGAGCGATGCTGCCCGAACGCCCGGCAGGCCCGGCGCTCGGACACCTCCATCGTCTTCACGATGGGCTCGACATAGGCGCGGCGGCGCGCGGGGCTCGGAAGTTTCCCCGAGCCGCCTCCTGCAGGATCAGCTTGTCCAGCGTCAGGTCGGCAATCGCCTTGCGCAGCCGCTGGTTCTCGACCTCCAGGTCCTTCATCCGTCACACCTGATCCGTCTTCAGGCCGCCGAACTCCTTGCGCCAACGGTCGTACGTCACCTCCGTCACACCGAGGGCGCGGATCACCGCGCCCACGCTCTGGCCCTGCGCAATCAGCACGTCCGCCTGCCGCAGCTTGGCGACCACATCCTCCGGCTTGTGCCGGTTCGTTCCCATCCGTCCGTCCTCGTCCTGGCCCGCAGGCCGCCTAAGAGCCTGTTTGAGGTCCTCCGCCGGCCGTCCCCATCTGTCTCGTGTCACCAACACACGATCCGTCTGGCTGGACGGAGGAGAGAGCAGATGTGGACGCACCGGCATCGGACGCGTCATGAGACGCGCCTGAAGGATGTAGTGATGCAGGCGGGCCTGGATGAGGTGACCCGCTTCCTCGAACGAGCGGACCCGCCGACCCGGCCGAACGCCAATTCGGCGCGTGCGGTGATGGCGGCCGTTGCTTGGCACTTGCGTACAGGCGGCGGATGGCGGGCACTACCTGACGGTTTCCTGCCGTGGCGTACGGTCTATGGCTGGTTCCGACGCTGGGTGGACAGAGGTCTGTTCGAGACTCTGATGCGGGCGCTGGCACGCCGTCAGCGCCGTCGCTGCGGGCGGCGGCCGACGCCGACCCTGGCGATCATCGACACACAAAGCGTCAAGTGCATCTGTGAGCGCAGGCCGCGTGGCTACGACGGCGCCAAGAAGGTCATCGGCCGCAAACGCGTGCTGATGGTCGATGCCGAAGGGCACATCCTGGCACTCGCCGTGGTGCCAGCCGACGTGCAGGATTGCGATACGTTGCCGACGCTGGATCAGGCTAAGCCGCTCTGGCCGAACGTGCGCCGGGCCGTTCTCGACGGCGTCTTTCGGGCCAAGCGCTGCGAGGAGTGGTGTCACGTCCACGGCATGCGCTGCGAAGTCGTCAAGAAGGACCCCGATCAGACGGGCTTCGTCGTGCTGAAGCGCCGCTGGGTCGTGGAGCGGACCTTCGGCTGGTTCAGCCACTGGGGCGGCCTATTGCGCGAGCGGGCCGGCCGCCTCGATGTCGCGACCGGCCGTCTTGCCTGCGTCGCCTGCCTGATGGCCGCCAACGCCCTCAACAATCCAGCCTCAGGTTTCGTCCTCAAACAGGCTCTGAGCGCGAACCACTTCAATGGGGGCGGATCACGGTCGTGCTGCCGGTGCCTCGCGTGCGAGAGCCGATCGAGGAACCTCAGCGCGCGGAGATCGAGCCGGGCGACGATGCGGCTGCGCTGGGGTTAAACGAGATACGCCGCCCTGGTGGGGCGGCGCTTCACGAAACAGTTAGGCCGGGTCAAGTTGTCTGCTTCGAGAGAATATCCTGACGCTGCTCCTCCGTCAGAGCCCGCGTCGGGATGTAGTTCATACAGTACTTACTTTGTACCAAAATCAAAACATGCTGATCGTCGAGAATTTTGCTATAATCGCTCCATTCGTGCGTCATACGTCCTTTGATATTATTATATGTCACAGAATTTTGGTCCCACTCGACATCAACAGGGTACTGAAGGTGCTTATTCCTGCTCCAAATTAACCGTGTCTGTAGTGGTAGTACGGCGTAACCCATTACGAGGAATGCCAGCAGCCCTAGTAGTGCGCAGGAGGCAAACATCAGCATAGCGATCAGCGCAGTCAGCACTGATGCGTTTGAGCCATTGGAATACAGGACATAAACAACGACTACGACAATGATTGCGGCCCAAATAGATAGAAATTTTTTAGAGTAAGTGGTTCGGCAAAAATAGAGGCGGCTACACGCCAGCGCGTCATTGAGCGTAGGCTCATAAGAAGTCTGGTAGGTCGTCATTTACATTCTTGCTCGACCGAATTTCTCGCGGCAACGAGCATAGCTTGCACCTACCGATTGTGAAAGGTCGGCTAAGCAGAAACGAAAAACGCCGCCCTGATGGGGGCGGCGCTTCACCAAACAGTTCCTGGGAGGTTCAGGCGGCGATCACCGTCCCCGCCGTCACACGTGGGCGGTGGATGTGTAGGATCGCGACGCAGACGTACAATCCCACGAGGATGTCCCGGCACCGGAGCCGCCACGCCCCATCGAGATCGGCCCACGCCCAATCGCGTTCGAGGATGTCGCGGAACGCGCCCTTCAGGTGCTCGACCGAATTGTTTTCCAGGGCCGTCGCCATCGGGGCGAACATGCCCTCGCTCAGGATTTGGCTCGCATCGAGCGCCCGGCCGCAGAGGCTGGAGTCTGCGCCAACGATCTCCGCCAGATCGTCCGCCGCCGCCTGACAGACGGCGAACATGAGGGGGGAGATCGCAGGGCGCTCGACCCATGAGAACCGCTTGCCGCGATTGCGCACCCGGAGTTTGAGGGCGACGACCCGCTCGCGCCAGCTTACGTCGAAGAACATCGCCTCAAACGAGGATACAAACATGAGGTGGCAATGCAATTGTTTCATTATTCTAAATAAAATTGTAGGGAAATATCGAAGCGATTTGGTTTATTAGATTAATATCCCGGAGCGGTACAGTCCGATGGCTGTGGCGGCGACGATCGCGAGGAAGATGAACTCTGGCATTATTCGCTCCTCAGGTCTTTGCGGAAGAGACGGAGAAGGGCGACGACGATGAGCAGCGGCGCGAGGTAGGCGGCGAGGCGTAGGAGATCACTCATCGCGATCCTCCCGCTGTTGGGCGTCCCGCTTGAGACCGAGGCCGATGAGGTAGGCGGCGAGGAGGGCGGTGAGGGTGACCGCGACAAAGAAGGCGGTCGGGATGTAGCCCGGAGTGAGCCACCCAAGGCCGATGCCGATGATGACGATGAGGATGTACGCCATCAGGCGGCTTTCGCCGCGTTCTCAAGCTCCGCCATGTCCACGCAGTCGTGGAAGGCGAGGTAAGAAGCGTCGGGGGAGAAGCCCCACTCGCCCATCTGGCGAAAGGACCGGGCGCGAGCGGTCGTGATGACGACTGCCGCGCGGCGACCCTGGGGGAGAGCTTTGCGGAAGGTAGCGACGGTGCGGGTTTCGAGGCGGTGGCGGTTCATGTCTGGCGGCTCCGTGAGCGAGCTAGACAGTGATAATCGTCCCCGTTCCACCGTGCCCGGAGAGCCTTTTTGACACAGCCTCGCCCCTCGCTAAGCGGAGCCGTATGGGACGCCCCCCGCTCAACATCGAAGAGACCAAGGTCCGGCTGAGCACGGCCACGAAGGCGCGCATCGCCGCGATGGTGGGCACCTACGGGATGGCGCAGTACATTCGCACGGCCGTCGAAGTGAAGCTGGCCCGCGATGAGAAGCGTCCCGCGCCCAAGGCTTCCAACGATTCCGCCGACGCCTGAAAACCGAGCGATCGGCGCAACGGTCGCGCAACCGTTGGGGGGTATGGTCCGACATCCTCGCAAATGGTCGCCATGCCCCTACGGTCACGCCAGATGCTCGCCGTCGCGGTGATGTTAATCGTGACCGCCTGTGGAGAGAAGCCGCCGGAGTACGTCTCTCCTACGGGCTTCCGGCCGTTCGTCTTCCGCGAGGAAGGAATGCGAATCACCTACTACATGCTTGACGTGATTGAGGAAGATGGCCCCCACGTGCGATTTGTGACGAAGCTGTGGGCCGATCTTCGCGGACCGGCGAGCCAGTCGATCACCTACGCTACTCGCCGCGCTGACTGTGATCGGCTCCGCTATCAAACGATCGGCGTGGGCAAAACAGTTGCAGAGATGGAGCGGGACCGTCGCGACGAACGGTGGGTAGAGCCTGCATTCGATCCCGGTGAAGCCGCCGCGATGATGACGGCGTGCCGAGTGGCGAAGAAGCTAAAGTCGGCGATCGATCCCGCCCAAGGGTCTGAGCGGGATCGTCGGGGAGATGTTGGCCTTGGACGGTCAGGGACGGCATCACCGTCACATCCGTCATAAGCTGATCCGCCCCCATCGAAGTGGTCCGCCTTACAGCCGCGAATGAGTTTGAGACGGGCGAGGCCGCTGCGGTGAGCCGAACCCAGCCGTGGTTGACACCTTGACCGAACCATCCCGCCTGCTGCGCGTTCCCTCTTCGTTCTGGTCGGGAGACTCGAAGGGTATGCGCCAAGACGCTCTGCCGAACGCGCCGTTGCGTGCCACTCGTAGCGGTCTCGTCGAGGGCATCGCACGGGCCTACCTCGTGACCGCTCAAGGCGACGCTGAGGCCGCGCTTCACGCCGCCATCGCGGACGCACTGGCCGACCTCTGCGAAGCCGAACGCCGAACGCGTCGCCAGGATCGGCTCATCTCCCGTGGCTACGTGCGGGCGGCCCTTCACGGGCCCGTTCGGTAGCACCGTCATGCGCGCGCCTATCCGGCCTGACGTCCCCTGCCTCGCGGCTTATCCTTACGGCATTGTGCGCGCGGCGTGCCCGCATTGTCCGAACCGCAAGGGCAGCTACCGGCTCGCTCGCTTGGCCGCTCGGCTTGGCCCTGAGACCCCGCAGGAGGATGTGCTTCAGCGCATCGCCTTCGACTGCCCATGGCTCGATGAGCGCCACCCCAGGGCCAAGAGCCAGTACGTGCCGAAGTGCAAGGCCCACTTCCCCGACCTCGAAGCGGCCAGCCCGCGGCCCCCCTGACATACCGCCTAGGCTGATGAAGCTCCGAGTGGTCCAGAGAGGGAAGGCGTAGCTGTGCCAAAAATTCCGCCTTCAGAGTGCCTTCCGCTTGGCCGTCGTCCGGCGCCGCTGGGTTCTCCGCTTCGGCTTGCTCAGCGTGCCCGTAACGGGCTTCAACATTTCCGTGAGCGCCGCACGTTGCTGGCGGCGCACCGCGTTGGCAGCGTGGCCTCCCCACCATCCGAGCGCCCCGTTGACGGACGAAAGCCATAGGCTGAGTGCGGGGTTCTTCATGGTGCGACCTCCGAGGGGGCAACGGGCTCGGCGGGGATCGAGTTCACCAACTCTAGAACCTCCGACAGGTGATCGAGGCTGGGGCCGGGGTTCGAAGCGGCACCTTCCGGCCACTGAGCGCACCCTCGGAACCAAGCCGTCTGCATTCCAACTGCGTGAGCGCCGAGAACGTCCGCGGTGGGGTTGTCACCCACGAACAGGCATCGAGATGGCTGGGTCCGGCAGAGGTTCGCCGCGCGGAGAAAGAGTGCCGCGTCGGGCTTCCGTAGCCCCTCCCTCTCCGAGATAAGGACGGCATCAACCAGCCGGTCGAGTTCGAGCGCTTCGATATGCTTCGACTGAAACGCCGTTTCACCGTTCGTAACGATGCCGAGCGAGAGCCCTCGCGCGCGCAGCGCTGTTAAAAGCTCTCTCATCCCGTCAAAGGGTTGGGCGAACCGTGAACAGCGG
This sequence comes from Methylobacterium sp. J-043, assembly GCF_022829505.1. Classification (NCBI taxonomy): domain Bacteria; kingdom Pseudomonadati; phylum Pseudomonadota; class Alphaproteobacteria; order Hyphomicrobiales; family Methylobacteriaceae; genus Methylobacterium; species Methylobacterium sp. J-043. Next base: position 5,949 of record NZ_JAKSYB010000058.1, read on the forward strand.
GAGCGATAATCAGCCAACAGCGCGTCAGCGTGGTCCGTACGCCCGCCGAACTCACTCAGGATGGCCGGGTAAACGACCGACTTGTGGACGTGCCCCCGTCGATCCAGCACGAGAAAGCGCGCGCACCACTCGTCAGACTGAACGTCGCCCAGGTGTTCGGCGTGCCACTCGAACTGTTCCCGTAGAAACGCCTTCAAGGAGTTGGTGCGATCCAGCAGCGTTTCGTCCAGATCGAAGAGAACGGCGTTGATCACGGTATCGAAGCGCCCCCGCACGGCACATGCCAGCCACCTAGAGGCGCGTGTCCGCCTGCCCATACGACCATCAAGCTGGCCCCATGTGCAACCTCTACAGCCTCACCCGGCCCCAGGATGAGATACGGCGCTGGTTCGACGTGAGCCACGACAGCGTCGGCAACCTCCCTCCCATGCCCGGCATCTTCCCGGACCAGATGGCCCCCGTGGTCTTCGCGGGTAGAGAGGGCCATGAGCTGACCATGATGCGGTGGGGCATCCCTGGTCCGAAGACTTACGGGGAGCATCCCGTCACCAACGTCCGCAACGTGAAGAGCCCGCATTGGCGCCCGTGGCTCAAGCCTGAGTTCCGCTGCCTCGTGCCTGTCTCATCGTTTAGCGAGTACGCCGACACGAAGCCTCGTAAGACCCCCGTGTGGTTTGCCCTGGACGATGACCGGCAACTGTTCGCCTTCGCGGGTATCTGGCGTCCCTGGACGGGCGTGAGGGGGACCAAGAAGGAGAACCCCGACAGGATCGAGGAGAAGCACTGTCTGTTCTCCTTCCTCACGACGGAGGCCAATGGCGTGGTCGGACCCGTGCATCCGAAGGCCATGCCCGTGCTGCTTACGACGAAGGAGGAGTGCGGAACGTGGCTTGAGTCGCCCACGGAGGAGGCGCTGGGGCTGCAACGTCCGCTGTCTGATGGGCTGATGAAGGAGGTAGCGCGCGGCGAGCGTCACGATGGAGAGGCCGCCGCATAGATGCGTCGTGCGCTTCGCGGTGACGCGAGAGGACAAAAAGTTGTTGGCCCGGCGGCTCCGAGCTGGGGTTCATATCAACGCAATTTTGGGGTTCACGGCCAGAAACCATGAGCCATAAGGCGTTGCAAATGAATGTGGTTTTCGTGCCAGAGGGGAATGGCGCGCCCTGCGGGAGGGCTTTCCAAACAACCTGTGGAGCAAAAAAGTAAACGAAATCAGTCATCTAGCTTGTGGCTAAAACGGGGTGCATAGTTGTGGCTAAACCCCACGGCTAAACGCGACCGGAGCCCTGCCAATGCGCCCGCCTGGACGTCCCGGCAACTATGTATTCCTGCCGCCTAAATCGACCGTCTATCACATCCGTTTCCAGTATCCGGCCACGGATAGCCATCCGAAGGCTGAGAAAGTCGTGATGTCCCTGGGTACGCGGGATCATCGTGAAGCAATCCGTAAGTCGCAGAGCTTCATTGACGCTCATATTGCCGCTTTGGCCGAACGTAAGCGTGGGCCCGCGACCAGTGAGAAGCGCGCCCAAATGACGATCCAGCGGCAGCGCTACAACTTAGGGGTCAACATTCTCGAAGATGGCCGCTGCGTCATCGTGGCGCAGGACAACCCCACTGTGGCCGAGATCGTGGACAAGACGGGGAAAAGGACCTTCGAAGCAAACGTAGTCGATGAGCCTATTCCGGGGGCAACAATATCGGAGCCCGAGTATTGGGCGGCGATCGAGGTTGACCAGCTTGTAGTCGAAGACCCAGAAACCGGGCTCGACATTGATGCAGACTGCCCAGAGTGGCGCGACAGAGCCAAGGCGAAGAAGGAAGTCCGTCCGCCGGTCGTCAAGCGCGGCGACGATCCCGACTTAGAGCTACTGGAGCTATGGGTAAAGAACCAGTCGGTGACCCCGCATATCGAGCGGGAAGCCCGGTTGGTGTTCGAGACCTTCAAGCGGCTGACCAACAACAAGCGCTTCGAACAGTGCGGCTACGTCGATGGCGTGGCGCTCGCCGATCACCTGTTTCTCACGAACCGCTGGCCGACCGTCCGGAAGAAGGTCGGGCACATGCGGGCGATCGTGAACTTCGCCGAGAAGCGCGGTCTCTTCGACGGCCGGAACCCATTCGCGAATGTGATGCGTAAAGAACGCCCCGGAGACATCCGGAAGCGCTTCGCGCTTACAGACGATGACATGAAGCTGATGCGCGATCTTGGCCCTACGCTGCTGAAGGCTGACGAATGGCTGCTCTGGGTGCTGTTGGCGACCACCGGGATGCGCCTCAGCGAGGCAATCCAGATCAGTGGCGAGCGGGTAGAGAAAGGAATTCGTTACATCGAAATCGCAGACGGGAAGACGGCACAATCCCAGCGGCGTGTGCCGCTTCCGAAAGATGTCCTTCCTCTACTCCCGCCGAAGATCACCGGGCGGATGTTTTCGGGCAGGACGATACCAGCTTGGTCGAAGCACCTGAATCGGATGATGAACACCATCGGCATCGAAGACACGTCGAAGGTGGTCCACTCACTGCGTCACCGGGCCAAGGACCGCCTTCGGGCAGAGGGTGTCGGGATAGTGGATCAGTACGAAATCCTGGGCCACGAAAAGAAGACGGTGGCGGCAGGCTATGGACACGGGTCACCGCTGACGCTGCTGAAGCCCATGATAGACAGGATCGGCTACTGACAACGGTGCGATACCCGGCACCCAATGTGGCGCCCCGGTAGTAATTCGTTTACGAAAATGACTCACGCGTAGAGCCGTGGGTTTGCCCACTCGTGAGAAGGTGGAACAGTCCACTTTCTTGTTCGTGGGGGCGTGATCTCGTGTTCGAGCCCACGCGTAGATTCGTTGGATGGTGGGGCGCGTAGCATGAAAACGGTAGCGGTGATTGGCCTGAAGGGCGGCTCCTCCAAGAGCACCGCCGTCCTACATCTCGCAGTCTGCGCAGAGGCCGCCGGGCTATCGGTGGCGGTGATCGATGCCGATCCGCAGGCATCGGCGCACAAGTGGTTCGAGCGGCGCGAGGCGGAGTCGCCTTCCATCATTCGCGAGATCGATGGGGACGCCTTCCCCCGGCTTCAGGGGATCGCGAAGAAGAACGGCACCGACCTCCTACTGATCGACACGGCGGGTAAGGCGGAAACGACAGCACTTGCGGCCTGCGAGATCGCCGACCTCGTTCTGGTGCCGATCCGGCCCACACAGTTCGATCTGGAGACGCTGGGGACGGTGAAGCGGACCGTGCGCATCGCCGAGCGCTTGAACAACACCTGGGTGATGCTGGCCCAGGTGCCCACCGGTAGCAACGCCCGCCGCATGATCGAGGAAGGGGAAGCGGCAATCCATGCCTATGGCCTGCAATGTGCCCCGGTCCGTATGGCAACGCGCGCTGACTTCGCCTACGCGATGTCGGCCGGTCTGACCGCCACCGAGTTCGAGGCATCGGGTAAGGCCGCCGCCGAAGCCGACGCGGTGTACGCGTGGGTAAGTGAGCTTTTAGACTTCTCCACGAAACCGGTCCGTGAACTCGTGGGCGCGTAAGGGAGTACACCCGTGGCAAAGAAGGCGACGGCATTCGACATTCCGGACGACGAGCGCGACGACGGTGCAGCCCAGGGGACTGCGACGCTCGATGTCGCTGAACAGACGGCAAAGGCTGCCGCTGCGCGTCCTGCCTACCGCGAAGGTCGGAAGAACCTCTCGTTCTGGATCGATGAGAAGGCGTTCCGCGCGTTCAAGGCGATGGTCGCTGAGGAAGGCGGCACGATGCAGGACTACCTGATCAAGATGATCAACACGGAGTTCGCAAGGAAGGGTCGCCCGCAGATTGCCAAGTGAAAGGGGACGGGTCCGCCCGTCCTCTGTCAAAAAGTCCACTCTCCCACGCGTGGAGTAGTGAGTTGGTGCACGGAGCCACTAGCTCACTCGCACGCACTGCGCTAGGGTTCGCTGGCGGATCAGACGAGGGATGTTGATGGCATATCAGGTCACGGGGGGAGGGCGTCCAGCCACCCTGTACGCCAGCGCCGACGCGGCGGTGGTCGAGGCACTGGTGCGGATCGAGGGCGAGCCGGTCGCCTGGGGGGACGGTAACACCGCGACGGATGCGCGCCGCCGGTCCAGCCACAAGCGCGGCTCGCCCCGCATTCGTGTCGATAGCGGGCACATCTGGGCCTACAATGAGGCGTATGGGCGGTGGGTGCTCACGGCGCCGGTCGCCAAGCTGCTGGGCGTCCTGGGCCAGGGCGCGGGAATGAACGGGGTGCGGATCATCAGCACCGCGCCGCCGAAATCCTCAATGGCGATTCGGCCCGCATATCACGACGTCCGTCAGGACCTCACGCACTGAAGACGTTTTATGCTCGAAGCATAAAAACATGTATTTCGCGAGTGCTTGCCGGGGACCTCACTGAGAATTTCGATCTCCAAGTATAAAGTTTATTACTCCGTTATATTTGCGAAGATAAGAATGGCGTTGATTGCCTTTCAGACTGCGATATATTCATGGGAGGAAGATTTAGGGGTATCGCAGTGAGTGAATCTGGAAACGAAATGCGTGGAGCAACCGGCATCAGAAAGAGCGGCAACGCAGTTCTCCTGACGGGCTCGTCAATGAGCACCGGGCCCGTCGATCCCAGCCGCGATATTAGTAAGCTGGTATCGGTGACGATGAAGGAAACGGATCGCGCGGACATTGTTAGGCGTGCGGTCGCGCTGAAAGAGTTTACGAAATACAACCTTCAGGATGGATCGCGGCCGACTAAGCGGCAGGCAGCAGAATTGCTGACTGAACTCAATAGCTACGCGTCTCGCATAGTGAGCATTCTCGGTAGTACCGAAAATGTTTCGAAGCCGACGATCAAGAACTAACTAAATACACAGAGCGACCATCCTCAATAAGTGTCGCCTCGCGGTCGCGCCATCAGGCCGCCGTTACCTAGCCGCCGGTTGAGCATGTCTCCTGGCGGCTTTCTTCAAGGGCGGGCTCGATAGCTGAGAACGGAAAAGGCCGACCCCTACGGATCGGCCTTTTCTGTGTGCGGCAACCTTTATCGAACAAAGGCTGTACCTTGCTACGGAAGCTGCGATAGGTTCCGCAGAAGTATTTATCAACCGATGTTGAACGCCTTGCTGACGATACCCCAGATCATCGCAACCAGACCGATTCCGCTCGACGCAGCAAGACCAATTGCCCACCGCCCATAGTGGCGGATACCTTCCTCGATAGACTTGACCCGATCGGACAGAGCTTCGCGGTTCGAGTCGCAGTGCGACCGGATGAGTTCAAGCTTCTGTTCGATCTCTTTGGCGGGCATGAACGTCTGTTGGACCGCCTTCACGTTGTTGAGCTTATGGTCGTACTCGTCGCGGAAAGTGCTGAACTGGAGGGTGACGGACTCCTTCAGCCCGGCAATTTCCTTCGATGAGGATACCTGCCGCTCTTCGATGCGGGCGAGGGCCACCTTCACGTCGGTGGCGAAATTGCTGTCGAGGTCGCTCACTTGCGCACCGCCTTGGCGATATCAACGCCCGACTTGCCCAGGATATACGCGCCGATGCCGTAAGTCGTCAGGTCCCAAAGCTGCTGCGGGATGCCCTTGAACGCGGTGGTGAGATCGGGCCCAGCGCCGAACAGCGACGCGACCATGAAGCCGGTGATCATGGTGAGAGACCAGAAGACGACGGTCGGCCGGGCATTGCGGGTCATCCACGATTCGGATGCGGCGTCGGCCTTCATGACGTCGGCCATCGAGCCCATGATCGCGGATTGGCTCTCGGAGACGGCTTTGATGAGTTCGGCCTGGGCTTCCGCCTGCGCCTTCGGATCAGGGATCACGCGCGCGAGGATCGGGCCAACGGCCTGGAGCAGGATCGGGATGAGGGAGAGCATCAGGCTTTGCGGAACAGGCCCAGCAGGGCCGCTAGAAGCCCCGTGGGGGCGCGTGAGGTCGTCGGGGCCACCGAAGTGGCCGGATTGGTCGAGGCGCCTGCGACAGGCCGCCTGAAGAGATCGGCTTCAGCAGCACGGCGGCGGGTGAGCCCGGTCAGCACCTTCCCCTTGGCCTTGTTCCATCGGGCGAACTGGTCGGCAGCACCGTCGTAGTCGCCTGCGTTGAGCTTCTTCAGTAGGGTCGAAGAGCCGAGATTGCCTTCGCCCAGGTTGAACGCGAAACTGACCAGCGCGTCGAATTGGTTCTGGGTGACCGGCACCCGAACCAGCCGGGCGACCGCGTCTTCGAAGCGCACGAGATCGCGGGCCAGGATGTCGTCGGCTTCCGCCTGGGTGATCCGCATCCCAGCCTTCACAGCGGGTTTGCCCGCCGCCGAAGTATGTCCGATGCCGATAGTCCAGATACCCGCTGGGCACTTGTAGGCGGAGAGTTCACAGCCTTCGAAATCGGTGATCAGGCGCTTGCCGGTTGTGGAAGTTCGCATCCACTATTTAGACGGAGGACTTATACAGCCTTAATCCCGCCTGATCTCTACGTTCCCACCGCACGTCAAGATGCGGCGAGAAGTTCTTCCGCCCGTTTCTTGCCGAACGCAGAGACAAACCCGGCTTTCAACTCCACGAAGAACGGGTCTGCGTGGTCGAGGTAGGTCGCCTCGTTGAAGATGCGCTGCTTCCGGGTGGTCTGCTGCGCCAGCACGACTTCAATGGTCTCGGCCTCCGGGTCAGTGGCGCGAACCCAGATGTCTTTCTTGAAGGTGACGATCGGTTGCGGGGCCACCGGGATGTCGGTGAAAGTCTTCGCAACAGGATCGAAGATTTTCATTCCGAACTCGTTGTGCGGCTTCTCGCCTTCCCAGCCCTGCAACTCAATGAGCATCTGGTTCTGGGGGAACATTCGGCCGAAGTCCGCGAAGACACCCTGCGTGATCCAGCCGAGATCGGTCTTAAGGCAGGCAACGAGTACGCTACCAGGGGCGAACGAGTCCTCAGCACGCGAGAAGTCGTACCAGTCAACGTCGTCGCTCTCCCGTTTGCAGAACATCGTTCCAGCCGGGACGAGCGGGTAACCCTCCGGGCTAACGACGGCTTCGCGTGTATAGGGCACCCACGTGCCATGATCGATAATAGTGTAGGTCATAATCTTAGACGTATCCAACCGTGTACCAATTTCCATATGAGTCTTGCTTCTGAAGATACCTCCAGCGACCACCCTTCCATGAGTCAATAATGAACTGGTTGGACTGCACGTAGCGCGAGGTCAGAACACCACCACCGTAAGGTTCGGCGTAGGACTGATCTTTGTTCCAATCGTTCGACAGGTCGCCCGCATAAGCGAGGCGCACGTCGATAATCGGATTGATCCAGTTGCGCGTGAGGATGCGTTCAAGCTGAAGGTCATCGACCTGAAGGCGGCACGCACCGGCTGGGCCGTCCCATCCGATACGGATTTTGTTGCCGCTCATGTAGTGACCACCACCCTGTTCGACCGGGGTGAAGCCAAGGTTTGCCTGACGGGTTGCAGCCCAAGCATACGAGCGATCTTCGATGCGCTGGTTCAGGTCTCCGAGTTGCTTGGTCCAGACTGCACCACCGGGAGAAATGCGAAACTGGTCGCCGTCGCCTTCATTGTGCGAGTAACGAAAGACACCATCATTGCCGACCCAGAGACGACTGGCATACACTCCGCTATAGAAGAAGTTGAGCGAGGGGTTGGCCTTGCTGATGGTGAGATCGCCCGTCATCGTGTCGCCGGTCTTGGCGATACGCTGGTTTGCCCAATGCTGACCCCAAGCCGAACCACGATCCTCAATGCGAGTGTTCAGCCAACCAAATTCTTTTGTCCAGATGCCGCCACTTGTGTTGACGTACATGAAGTTATCGCCAGTATCACCATTCTGAAGAATGGTATTGCCGAGGCTATCGACCACCCAACGCGCGCGAAGCACACCACCGCGCACAATGTCGATAGCGCTTGCATTGAACGATGGAATGTTGTTGACGATTTGCTGCGTGCCGGTCGCCTTGTTGAAGTAGTTGTTGGCCGTGTTGGTGTTGGCTTCGTCTCTACGCGTTGCGCTCCAAGCGTTTGCGCGATCTTCGATGCGGGTGTTGAGATCACCCAACTGGCGCGTCTGCACATCGCCACCAGGGCCGATGTAGACGTTCCACGTGCCTGCGGTGTGATCCCACAAGTAGGTGCCGCCGTTTTCACGGACTTGCCACTCAACATCTCGCACGCCCGGATAGAGCATACGAACACCTGGGTATGCCTTCGTGATCTGAAGGTTACCGCTCATTGTATCGCCGGTCTTGGCAACACGAGCGCCCGCTTCCTGCCGTGCCCATGCGGCACCGCGTTCGTCACCGTGTGCGTAGGCGCGGTTTTCTATACGGGTATTCAGATCGCCAAGCTGCTTGCTCCAAATTGTGCCGTCATCGGCGACCTGCATCACCCAATCGCCGCCCTTGCCGAGGAAGCCGATGCGGTTGCTGTTGTTGTGAACGTAACGGGTGCCTTCGTCGCCGTCGCGCATTTGGATAGTTGAAGCGTTCTTGCCCTCGCCCACGATCAGGTCGGCCGTGGTGCGGAGATTGCCGTCCGCGAGAATATCGGCGCTGTAGGTACGGAACACATCGCCCTGGAGCGCTGCGTACCTGTAGGGGGTAGCACTTTCTCCGGTTCCGGAACGCATGACGACGTTGTGAGCGCCAGGGTCGCTGTAAATGTAGCCCTGTCCGTTGCCGAGAAGCGTACCAGCGAAGCGAACGGTCGAGTTGAGCGTCGCCTTCAGGTCAGGATTAAAATTGCCCGCGTGCCAGATTTGGTTGCCGCTAATTTTCGGCGTTCCGTTGACGAAGTTGTAGTCACCCCTTTCCGCAGCGATATCAATCGTGGTTCCATTACCCCAGCCGATGTAGCCGTGACGCGCGCCGTCCTTGTCTCGAAATTCGACGTAGCCGGACCGGTCAGCACTTCCCCCCACCAGCGCGGACTGCCCAATACCGGCGGCAGTCTTGACCGTGACGCTACCCGTGAACACGGACCCCGCGAGATCGGCCTTTAGCGCCGGATTGAAGTTGCCGGTCGTCCAGATCGTGCCGCCCGTGCCGCTCTTGAGAACGAAGTCTTCTGAAGCGCCATCGCTAGGACGAAACTGGCGGAATAGCCAATCGTTGCCGCCGCCGACGTTGCGGCTGCTGTAAATCGCCTTGCGTCGGAACGAGGTGGAAGGCGCACCAACATCTTCGATTGAAACGATCGCGTCGCCATTCAGTCCCACGTTTATGTGTGACTTGAAGTCTTTACCGATAATGTTCTGCGCCAGGAAGTTCGTGCCGTCGAACGCGACCGTGATGACTTGTCCGATGACGACTTCACCCGCAGCGACGGCGGAGCCATCGGCGCGCAGCAGAGCACGGTTGCCCAGGTCATTGATGTTGAGCGTGGATGCACCCGTGTTCGTGAAGTTGGCGAAGAACCGGAAGACTTCGCCCTTGGCGTAGGCGGTAGGGCCCACGCTGTAGGCGATGGCGTAGGCGTTGGCCGATCCGGTGCTGGTCACCATCACGTTGCTGCGCGAGTGGGCCCGCTTCACCGCACCCATGACGGCGCGCATGGAGCCGCCGAGTTCGGTGGGCAGGATGCCCGGCGGGACACCGTTCGGGCTGGGCTGCGTGTTGTTGGCATCGGCTTCACTCCACGCGGAGTTCGTAATATCGGCCATCGTTCTCCGTTTTATTCTTGTCGTTGGAGGCTCCGGTATTTATCGTCGGAGCCTCGGCGGCTTATCTCTTCTTCGTCTTGATCTGTGCTTCTTCGATGTCGCGCGCCAGTTCGGTCACGCTCTGACGGAAGCCTGCTTCAAGACCGGGGGTTGCCGCGTACTCAAGCAGCCCTTCGACAGTCCGCCGAACGCCACCCCGCTGCACCTGGGCGCGCGGAAGTCCCGCGAGGTATCCAACCACCGTGGGCGAGGTCAGCAGGATGTCGGCTGTCTTTGTCGCTGCGGCCGATCCTGCCGCGCCACCTGCCACCAGCGCGGCTGACGTGAACTGCGCGGCTCCGACCGCGCCGCCGAAGAGCCCGACCGTGTTCAGCACCTTTTGCATCCCGGAGACATTGGCGGTGTTCGAGTGATTGGCCGAGCGCGCATACCGCTTGGTCTGCGCGGCGATCCGCGCGAGCCGGTCGAGATCGGCGCGGTACGTCTCGTTGGCGGTGCCGGAGAACAGAGCGTTCTTCGCCTCGTCCGACATTCCCTGCCAGCCCTTCAGGAACTTGTTCGAGTTGAAGCCCTCCGGGGTCGAGCCCAGCCGTTCAACGGCCGCCGTCTGAAAGGCGTCCCACGCCTCGTTGCCTTGGCCCTGGACGATCTGGCGACGAGCCGACGCGATGCGGGTGCCGCCCTTCTCCACGCCCTTCAGCATGTTCGTCAGCACGTCTTCATCGACCTTGGCCGTGAGGATGGGGGCAAGATTTTCGTTGACGTTGACCGGGGAGCCCTTGGCGACGCCTGCGCGGTAGGCAGAGTCAGCCGTCTCCCACGCCGCCCGTGCGCCACCACCGGCAGCATCCGCCGCCTGCCCCATCTCGGCCGAAAGGGCATCGTACATCCGGCCAAGGTAGCCCTGTTCGGCGCGGTTCGTCGTCTCGCGCAGCATCGCACCGATTTGGGTCCGGGCCTGCTTCATCGCCTCGAAGGTCGCGCCCCCCGTGATGTCGGTGTTGAGTGCCTGGACCATGCCCACCGCCTCATTCAACTGCGACCCATAGGTGCGCTGACCGAAGGCCGAGATGCCCGCCAGTTCCTGGGCGAGTTCGGCACCGAGTGCACCCATAGCGTTGCCGGGCACCGGCTGGTCGCCAGTGAGCGAACCGACCGCGCCGTAATTGGCTTCGGCCGTCTGCCGGAATCGATCCTGTGCTTCGCCCGCCGCACCCTTCAGGGCCGCGCCGACTTCCTGCGCCGTGCCGGGGGTCGCGGTCGGGGTCGAGGCGGAAGCCATGCCCGCCAGGATGCGGTCATTCTCCGCCGTCATCGCGGCGAAGGCGCGGTCACCCGCTGCTGCCGTGCGCGATCCCGCGACCGGAACGGCACTGACCGCCCGTTCGAGAAACTGCGTCGGGGCGTTGCCGGTGACCATGCCCAGCGTCGGGTCGATGCCGATCGCGCGCATGTCGGTGGCCGCCGCCTCAGTGGCCTGCGTGCCGAAGCCGAGACCGCGACCGGCGGCGCCGATGCCCTTCGCTACAAGACGACCCGCACCTTCACCGACTGCGTTGGCGCCTGCGGTGATCGCCGCGTCCGTAAGCTGCTCACCCGTGGATCGCGTATCTGCGTTTCCGTACCACCAGTTGATACCGCGCTGCGCCGCCTCACGAGCGGCCGTGCCGCCGATCCCCGCGCCTGCCATCGCTCCGGCCGGAACCGCCGCCGGAGCGGCCGGGCCAGCAAGTGCGCCGAGAGCGCCGCCGCCCAGGGCACCGAGACCACCGCCGACCGCTTCGACCAACGAGGGGGCGGCACCAGCGACGTCACTCCACGAGGGCACCCAGCCCTTGTTGTTGTACTTCTGCCACTCGCCCTGTTCGTTCTGGTAGACGAAGTTGTCGCCATCGTACGGCATCGCCGTGGGGTAGTGGCGGCGGAGAGCCGTCAACTGGTCCTCCGGCTTGTTCAGGGCATCGACCTCGAACCGAAGGCGAGCGGGCGCTTCAGCGGTGTCATTGAAACGGTACTGCGCCGTTGCCGAAGGCGTAGCGCCACTCTGACCGGTGACGATCGCCGGTGTTGCGACGCCAGCGTAGGGGTTCGAGGTCTCGGCCTGGACAGGCGCGGCCTGGATCACGGGCGTAGCGAGCCCCGCATAGGGGTTGCCACCCGGAGTCGTGGTGCTGGCTTCGGCGGTCTGAACAGGCGTCGGCGGGGCAGCCTGGATCGGCGCGCCAGGAACCTGGGTCACACCCGAGATGGCGCGCACCGTCAGCGCGTCGGCCTGCCGGGGATCGGCTGCCGCCAACTGCGCGACAGGCTTGGTCGCATCTGAGGACCCGAGGCCGCCGAGCGCGATCATTCCGCCCAACGGATCGGATGGCAGTCCGAAGTTGCCCGCCGATGTCATCTCTCGAACGGAGGGGGAAGGGCCGCCGCTGCCGCGCCCTGAACTGGTCCGGGGCTCCGGCGGCGCCGTGGGGGTCGCGGCGGTGATCGCCGAAATCTGCTCCGGGCTCATCGCGCCGATCTGTTGAGCAAACGAGAGACCGCCGCCCAGACGCTTGCGGGCTTCCGCCCCGGCATTGGCCGGGACTTCATACTGCCGTGTCCAGATGTCGTTACCCGCTCGAACATCATCGCCCGCCGCAAGCAACGCCTTCAGCACGTGGCGGTGACTGCCCTGCAACTCATTGCCAATGTGGGCCACCTGAGCGCGCGGGTCGGTCCACGGTAGGCCCATCTCAGCAGCAGTTCGCTTCAGGGCCGTCGCACGACCCTGGTTCCACTGCCCCATGCCGATACTGTCGCTGCCGTCCGCACCGTCGCCACGGTTCACCGCAGCGGTATTCAGTCCAGCACCGGATTCACCCATGAGGGACCCGATCATTCCAGACGCGGTGCCGCTTGGAATGCCCAATTCATTGAACTTGTTGAGCAGAAGCAGGGCGGTCGGATTGGTCTTCGTAGCCATTCTTGTGCGTGGCCTTTCGGTCTTTTCTTTCTTCTAGTTAGTTGATCGTGTAGACCTGACCGTCCGTCCCCATGAACTGGTCACCCTTCTTCATGCTGCGAAGCTTGGGATCATTCGGGGCCAGCGTCGGCAGGCGCGGAGTGCCGCCACCGAGGCCCGCCGGAGCGTCGGCCGGACGGCGACCGCCACCCAGAACCGGGTTACGGGCAGCCGCAGCCTGGGCGGCGCGCTCCGCCTCCAGTTCCTGCGGCGACTTCCACGGTGCGTGCAGTTCGGCGATATCCGGGATGACCATGGTCGGATCGATGCCGCCGATCTTCCCAGCAAGCGTCCGCTGGTTGTCGCGCTGCTTCTCGTATGTCTTACGCTGATCCTGATACTTGCCGTCCATGTTCTTGAGCAGCTTAGCCTTGTTCTCGGCGGACATGCCGCCGCCGCCGAGTGCCTGATTGACGGAGGCAACCAGTCCTTCGCTCAAGCTCTGGGTCTTCACGCTCAGGGTTTGCATCTCGTTCTGCGAGACGACCGAACCCGGATCGTTGAGCTTGTACCAGTCGAGCACAAGCTGAGCGGTCGCGAGGCCGCTGTTGTCGGCATAGGCTCGCTCGAAACCCGCACGGATGTTTGTCGCCTTAAGAAACTGCTTGTTATACTCGTTGGCGTTCCACGTAGCATTCATCGACTGCGCGCGTTCATCGAACTTTGACTTGTCGCCAGACTGGTCCTTCAACGCCTGCTCTTCACGGCGAAGCTCGCTTTCCTTCTCCATCTTCAGCAGATCGGTCGGAAGCTGGCCCCCTGCCTTGCCCGCAGCTTCGGCCTGAGCCGTGGCGCCGATGCCTGCGGCGTAGCCGGGTACGTTCGAGAACGTCCCATCCGGGTTCATGTACATGCCCTTGCCTGCGGCATGCTTCTCGTATTCCAGGGCCTGGGCGCTGTACTGGCGTGCCTCTTCCTCGTAGCCAGCAGCGCGCGCCTGCCGAGCCTTGGCGTTCAGTTCGGCGATCCGGGCGATCAGCGGGCTGTTCGGCTGGGCGTTCGGCGCGGCGACGGGCGGACTGCCCTGCTGCGGAGCCGTAGGGGCAGCCTGCGGTGATCCGGCTGGGGCCGGGGGACGAGCAACCGGGGGACGGATGTCGAGCGGCTGACCCGGAGCCTTGAGCGGCGCCGGAGGCTGACCGGGACCGCCGAGACCTGCCGGGGCGCCCATAGGCGCGCCAGGGACGCCAGGGGCACCAGCAGGCACGCCCGGACCTCCAAGACCTGCCGGAGCGCCAGGACCTGCCGGAGTGCCAGGGATGAGCGGACCGGTGCCCGGCGGGGGCGTGGTGCCGTTGTACGCGGCGCGAGCCTGGGCTTGGGCCTGAGCCTGGGCAGCCTGAATCTGGTGAAGCTGAGTGTTGGCGCCCATGTTGCCGATCTGCGCCTTCAGGTACTGGCGCTTCAGCGCATCGTCGTCACCGCCCGCGTAGACCTTAGCGAAGCTCTGCATGCCGTCGCCGAGAGCGCCGAGGAAGTTGTTCGGGGTGTACGAGGGGCCGCCTGCCTTCATCATCGATCCACCAAGCGCGATGAGGCTCTGACCGAGACGGCTCCGCTTGTCGGGATCATCGAGGCCAAGACGGCTGAGAAAGCCGCCGGTCTGGTTTGGCGCGCCGCCGGGCGCGGCAGTGCCGTTCGGTGACGCTCCGCCGCCGGTCAGGCCGAGTAGGTCAAGGAAGCTCATAGGTTACTCCGTTACTTCGCCATGAGGCCAGCAATGGAGCCAATCGCACCCGTCGCCTGCGCCATGTTGTTCGTGTAGATCGGCTTCGTCTGCGTGCCGCTCATGTTGCTGAAGTTGCCACCGTTGAGGATGTTGGCCTGATTGATAAGACCCTGCCACACGGCATTTTGTTCTGCGTTGTGCTTATTGATGTCATCCTGAAGGAATGCACCGTCACGGTTCTGGTAAGCTTGACCAACGCCAAGCAAAGCGTTCGCATCAGCGTAGTCATTGGCGCGCAAACCAGGGGCCATACCTGCTGCCTGAAGCTGCTGGGCAACCTGATTGTTGTTGGCGGCAGTCTGACCATTCGCCGCGTTCAACTGAAGGCCCGCGTTCGAGAGACGGTTCGCAAAATCCTGGTTTGCCAGGGTCGCGCCGTTGTTCATCGCATTGATGCGGTTCGTCGTATCGAACTTGTACTGATCACCGAGGGCATTAAGGTAGTTCAGATTGTTGGTCTGTTGCGCCGCCGACTGGTTGCCCAACTGGTTAGCGGCATTGAGCCAAAGGTTCGAAGCGTTGTTCGACAGGTTGCCCGCGTTGAGAAGGGCGTTGTTATTCGTGGTCTGCTGCTGGGCGTCGATGTTCGCGATGTTCTGTGAGGCGTTAATCGAGTTCTTCGCAACGTTGTCGGCGATGTTGCCGACGCCCGCCCAAGCGTTCAGACGCTGCTGCTGCTCCGTGTTCGACAGATTGCCGAGGTTCTGGTTCGCGGCGATGGCGTTCTTTGTGGCGCTGTCGGAGAAGTTCCCCACACCAGTTAGAGCCGCGAGACGCTGGGCCTGCTGCGCCTGATCAATATTGCCCACGTTCTGGCTGGCATTGATCGAGTTCTTCGCGATGCTGTCGGCTGTGTTGCCCATACCGGTGATCGCGTTGAGACGGGCCTGCTGCTGCTGCGCATCGATCGAGGCGGCATTCTGGTTGGCCGCGATCTGGTTCTTCGTCGCCGCGTCGTTCGCGCTCGACAGGCCGGACAGACCCGCAAGGCGCGCGGCCTGCTGCGCTTGATCGGTGCTCGAAACACTGTTGAGGGCGTTCTGCGTGTTCGTAACGTTGGTGTTGTACAGATTCCCGATTGCGTTCTGCGCGTTCAACTGGTTCGTGCGCTCGGCCGCATAGTTGTTGTACTGCATGTTACCAGCGTTCTGAGCCATGGCGTTGGCCGTGGTCTTCTCAGCGCTGTTGCGGAGGGCAGCATAGGCACCGGAGCCGAGACGCCCCGCCGCCGCCATCTGTGAGTCGATGCCCGGCGCGATGGTCGAGTTGAACTGATCGGTGAAGCTCTTGTTGGCGTTCTGGATCGCCTGATCGAGATACGGGTTCGAGTTCAGGAAGTCACCGTTGGCCGTGCTCTGAAGCGTCCCAGCCGCAGGGTTGCCATTTGTCGCCAGATACTTGGCGAACTCCTGCTGAGCACCGAGGGCGCTGTTGTTGTAGTTCGCGGCATTCTGGAAGCCGGGGATCGCCGAGTTCTGCCCAGCCGTGGCCGCGATCTGGCGAGCCTGATCGAGAGAACCGTTGGTGTAGCCGGTCTGACCCTTGAACGCATCGAGCGCCGGGTTGTTCTGGGCGAGGGTGTTCGCCTGCTTCGCGAGATCGAGACCGCTGTTGGTATAGCCGGTCTGACCGGCGAAGCCGTCCACCGCTGGGTTCGTCCCCGCCGTCCGTGCGAGGTCGGCCGCGCCGGGCGTCGCCGCGTTGGTGAATCCTGTCTGGCCCTGGTAGCCTGCGAGCGCGGGGTTCGAGCCCGCCATCTGCGCGGCCAACTGCGCCCAGGACATCCCGGCATTGGTGCCGTTGAGACCGTTCTGCATGAGCGCGTTGCCCGCGCCGTTGTTGATCGTGCCTGCGGCGCCCGCCGTCGCAGCGACGCCCGGATTATGCCAGTTCGAGCCCGCGATCAGCGCGTTGGTGCCGCCGAAGCCGTTGGCGAGCGCGCCGTTCGCCACCGAACTCATCATCGCCGAGTAGGGGTTCGACGTGGGGCTCAGGCCCTGCTGAAGGTTCTCGAAGGTGTTCTTCGGGGTGCCGTTGTAGGCGCCGCCGGTCATCACTCCGTTCGCGACGTTCTGGGCATTGCCGTTCAGCGACGATCCAGCGCGAGCCGTCGCCTCCATCTGCCCGTAGGCATCCTGGGTCGGCTTGCTCCAGTCGATGACCGTGCTGTTCGGGTACGGCGACGGGGTGCCGCTCTTCCGGGCATCCTCAGCCGACTTGTACAGGTCCGCATAGTACGGCTGTGCGCCCGCCCAAGGTTCGGTCTTCTGGTTTGTGGTCACGGTCTCCGTACGCGTCTGGCTTGCCATAGTAAACTCACAACTTTTTAATCAAATTAGTTGAATCAAAACCGTAGCCGAGGGGTCTCAGCGCGCGTTCCCAGCCTCGACGGCCACTCAAGATGATGCTGGTGCAGCCCATATCGGCTGCCCATCGTTCGACTACGGGACCAGCAATGTGTTCGATCTCGTTGAGATCGCCCCCCGCCAAGAAAATGAAGAGCGTCTTGCTGCACGAATTTTCGTTGATCTGCGTGACGCCTGCGCTATTGTCAGTCCGCCAGAGTTGGTAGTTTCCGCGAACAAGCTGCGCGACGAGAAACGCCTCATTCACTCGACCATCGCCATGCGCGAGAGCTTCGAGGAGGATCGGGCGGCATTCGAAATAGTTCGTCAGGACTTCTTCGACGCTGGAGCTACAGAACCGGACGCTCAAACCGCCACCATGAACGCGAAGGTGCGATCGGTCTGACCCAGGTTGCGATGCGTGATTGTGAAGGTTCCAGAGCCGTAGGCGCTCACGAAGCAGGCGCCTGAGACGAGTTCCGCCGCCGCCGTCGCCGTCATGGGACTGAGAACGGCGGTCGCGTCGAAGCCACCCTGAAGAACCGTGACGACCGTCTGAGTCGTTCCGGGGGAAAGTGTGACCCTTCCTTTGATGTTGGTCTTGCGCTCAAGACGGTTCGACTGATCGATCACCTGCTTGAGCGTGCCATCTGCACGCGTAGACATGCAGGTATTTATCTGTACCCGGTCACCACCGCGTCGATTTCCAGACCCATGGCCTGGGTCCAGCCTCCGGACAGGTTCACCCGGTAGCGGTGATACCGAGCGTCGTTGCGCTGCGGGCACCAACCGTTGGCGTTGACCGGGGTGGCGGGACCGAACTGCACCATCGCCTGCGGGGTCACTCGGCCGCTCACCTGCACGGTGATGGAACCGGCACCGTGCACCTTCGGGCTAACTGAGCGGATGAGGGCGCGGTCGCCCGTAATCTGCTGGGTCATCTCTGCAACCTGCATCGCCGTGGGGTATTCCCCCGTCTCGATGGTGGCGGGCATGCTGGCACCCGAGAATGAGAACACCCGGCCGGAGTCATCCATTCCTGCGAGGAAGGCGCGACCGCCGGTCCAAACAGGGGAATCGAGCGAGGCCGGTACGTTCTCCAGGCTGCCGTAGCGGTCCAGGGCGCGCAGCGTGATCGGTAGGGAAAGTGCGTTGAATAGGAAGGTCGCTGGGCTTGTGCCGGTGCTCCAGGCGCCCGTGTCGTAGTTGTAGATCAGCAGCGTGTCGGGGGTCAGGTTCGTGCTATCGACGCTGGCAAAGGACCAGATCACCAGCTTGTTCAGCGGGTCGATGCTGACGGTCATCCGTCCGTGCGCCGCCTGATTGCATTTCGCCGCGAACCAGTTGTCTACCTTGCCCTTGCCGATCGCGGTGAGCCGGTCGTTCTCAAGCTGGTAGAAGCCGTCTTCGCCGTAGAAGAAAATCTTGCCGTCAGCCGTGATGACGCTCTGCGGGATGGCGCAGCCCTTGTTCTGATAGATCGTCTTGAACTCGAAGATCGCGGGCGATCCGACGTAGACCATCTTCACGATCTGGCTTTTGAGCAGGATGGTGCCTTCCTCACCGCCAACGACCGCCTGGACGGCTCCACCGCCCAGGATGTCCTGAAAGTCGGCTTGGGTGGTCGCGGAGAAGTTCCAATCCTTCGGGTTGCCGATCGCGCTCCACCGGACACGATAGGGCACTGCGCCATCGAACTGGTCGAAGGTGTTTCCCAGCAGCACGAAGTCACGCAGCGTGGCGATGTAGCGCCCCTTCACCAGGGTGGTGAGATCGCCGAACCGGGTGCCACGCGTGGTGTCGATGTACTGCAAATTGTCGCTGTAGTTGGTCCCGATCGCCATGCCGTACGCCTCGGTAAAGCGCCAGCCTTCGAGATCGCTGGTGGTGTAGGGGGTGGCACGGCCGATGTCGGTCCAGTTCCGGGTATCCGGGTCCTGGGTGAAGAGCTTGCGCTGGGCCGCCGCATAAACGTGCGCGTTCCCGCCGTTGTCGAGCATGCTGATGGCCGCATAGGGGCGGCTGGGCAGCGAGGTCGCGGCGTACGGTTCGGCGGAGGGGAACGGCTTGTAGAACTTGCCGGAGCCAGGAACGACGTTGATGGCGCGGGTGATGCCGGGATTGTTCAGGGCGGGCTGGTCAGGCAGCCATTCGCCGAACGGAAGCGGGAGGCTCATCAGAACCTCCGCGTTTGGAGGGTCGAGCCGGAGAACGCGCTGCGGGTGTGATCGGCCGACAGGTTGCCCAGGGCAACGCCTAGAAGCGCGGCGTAGCTGGCCTGCTTTTCCTTGTCCTGGGCCCAGATAGCGTACTCGACCAGCGCGGCGTAAAGGTAGACGTCGGGGAAGGTGGCGCTGAGCCAGTTCGAGGGCGCGGCCTCGGTGAGGGCCGGAACGCGGGCATAGTAGGTCAGCGCGATCTTCGCCGACTCGGCCGGGCGGCTCTGAAGGTGAACGTCGGTGCCGACGATGGCGTATCGATCAGTGCAGCCGGGGGCATTGTCGAGGTCGTCGATGCTGGCGAGGGTCAGGGGACGGCCGTCGAGCTTGATCGAGCGCGCCTCACGGAAGTCGGCCGGGAGCGGGAAGGATCGCGCGCTCTTGGCGACGGCAATCTCGACCTGACGCTCGCCAAGACGATGCTTCACGCTGGAGGCAAACTTGCTCTCAGCGAGGGAAATCAGGGTGGTGATGGGAAGGTCGCTGCGGGCAGTGTAGTCCGCGAGAGCGGTGCGAAGCTCAAGCAGGTTCATACCTTACACCCGCAGGCTGTTAGTGCGCAGGTGACGATAATCGCTGTCGTTAAGTAGTCGGTCGAAGGCTACATCGTCGTCTAGGATGCCCTTCGCGTGCCAGTCCCAATAGATACCCTGCGGAATCTCGGCTACTTGGACAAGCTCACCAACACCCGAGTTGCGGCTGAAATCAGCCTGAGCCGACTTGTTGGCGTCAAGCACAAGATCAACCTTGAGCCATTCCGTTTCGATGATAAGGTTCTCTCCCTCTCGGATGAGGTAGACTCGCTTATCGGCTGTTTCTTCCCAAAGAACCCTGTTACTCACACCGAACCCAACCAAGAAAACACGAACTGCATGCGCAACAAGGCGACGCCAACGAAGATGTGGGGCGGAATTTTCCGCCCCACATAAGACTATTAAGAAGCCTTCAGATCGGCGATCTTGGCGTTGCCGCGCTCATTCTTGCTGACCAGGGTCCATTCGGTGAGAATGGCCTTGCGATCACCGTCAGCGGTCTTGGCAAGGTCCTCAGTCTTGAAGTTACGACCCGGAGCCGTGGCGATCGCCCAGAGGTCCGGGTCGAAGCCGATCACAGTACGGGTGCGCATGTACGGGTGCGGCATGAACTCGTGCCGACCGAAGTCAGAGACATAGATGCCGACACCAGCGTTGACAGTGCTGTCCTTCGCATCAACGTACTTGGTAGCGTTGCCAGTGAAGGTAGACATGACCTGCTTCAGAGCGGGCGGGGCAATCCACTTCTTCAAGTTGGCGTTGTTCGTGTAGCCCTGCTGCACCGATTCCTTGAACATGGTCTCAGTGAAGACGCGGGTCGTGCCGTCCACCGGAGCCGGGGTAACAGCGGCATTGAAACCAGCCGTCGAGCCGTTGGTCCCGTGCGAAGCATTGGTCTTGATCCAGGCTTCCATACCAGCCGAACGACGGGCGACGGAGCCGCTACCAGCGTTGCTGGCCGAGTTGCCGACGATCGCAGACTCGATGTCGCGACGAATCTCGACACCAGCCTTCTTCACCTGCCGAACGAACTCGTTCTTCGAACCAGCAGTATTGAACGCCTGAAGCGAACCAGCGACGTTGACGACCTTCTGCGAAATCTGGGTGTAGTTTGCCAGACGCTCCGGCTTCGTCATGTCGCTGTCGGTGAAGGTAGCGTTTTCGACGAATGCGTTGTCCGGATTCGGGGTATTGAGCGTTTCCGTCATGAATTCATGACGGGCATTCGTAGCCGTCGTCTTTTCGAGCATCGAATAAACCGGGGTGGTTTCCCGATCGATGATGTTGATGACGTCGGCGAGGTCTTCACGAATGTGAACGACCTGATTGGTGGTAAGCGCGGCCAATTTATGGCTCCTTTTTGTTGGGCTTCTCTTTCGTTACTTGTTGAAGAGAATACCTGCGATGAGACTGTCGGCGTCTTCTGAACGCCCGGTTCGTTTGAGACGCGCCATCTGATTCTTGAAGTCGGTCTGTGCGGTCGTGGCCTTGCTCTGGGTAACACCCGGCTTAGCCAGCGGAGGCTTGTTCGCTACGGCCTAAATAGTCTTGCTCTTCTGCGCTTCCTGGCGACGATACCGCATGGCATCGTAGAGGATGGAGAAAATACGAGCGTCGTCTACCTGATGAAGCAGTTGTTCGGACAGACCCACCTCTTGAATGGCGAAGCTGACCAAGTCCGTTGCAACGGTAGAGATTTTTCCTTCGGCGTTACGAGCGAATTCCGGGTGCATCTGCACCAGATCGTCGAATGCCCTGGCCTGAGCCTGAGCAGCGGCAGCCTGCTGGTATGCCTGCTGTGTCTGCTCCTGCTGTTGCCGCATGTGCCGAACTCCATTGAGATCAGCGTGGCGCTTGTTCCAGGCTTCCCGCTCAACCGCGTACTGCGCAGGGTTGTCCTGGGCGAGTTCGAGCCAGTTGGGTTCCTGGGGGAAGTGGTCAATCAGCTTCTGCTCTACTTGAGCGAGATACTGAGTGGCCTGCGCAGTGAGTTCGTAACGAACCTGACTTTCGGTTTGCTGGCGCTGCTGCGCCAGTTCCTGAGTCTTGCGCGTGTAGTCGGCATGACGCATGTAGCCAGCTTCAAGGTCTTTGCCCTTGATACGCTCGCCCTTCACCAAATATTCGGCTTCTTCACTAAGCGTGAGTTCGCTCGAAACTTCCGACTCTACATCCTCGGTGGGCTGCTCTTCCTCCGTGGAGTCCGTTTCCGGGTGTTCCTCGGTGGCTTCTGCTTCCTCGTGGGACGGTACTTCAGCCTCAACGGCCGGTGCAGTCTCACCGTCATCAGGTTCGAAACCCAAAAGAGCGGCGATCTTGCTGTCTGCTTCTTCAGCAGAAAGACTCGCAGTTCCCTCGACGGGATTGTTGCTGTCTGTCATCGATTTCCTCGATTTGTTGTTGTAATTTATTTAGTCTAGCGCGTCGTTGCCGCGCTCGTTCTGTAGCTTGACCATCGCTTCGAAGCGGGCCTTGTCGATCTCACCGCTGGCGATGACGTTCGCGACAAAGGCGTCGAGCTTGTCCATCAGGCCGAGATAGCGAAAAATCGTCTCTCGGACCTCGTACTCGCCCGGCTGCGTTGTCTGCCAGCGGGCGACGAAGGCGGCACGCACCTTGTCCCAGGGCTCCCGAAACGTCGGGTCTTCGGTGTAGAGTTTGTACGTGTTCGCCTTGCGGATGTTGTCGTTCATACGTCTACTTATTCAACGTCCCGGATTTGGGGCTGAACGTTCTGCTGCGACATGATCTGCATGCCCTTTAGCTGGGTCTCGGCACCGATTTCCTGCTGACGCATGGCCTGCTGAGCCTCGAACTTCGCCCACTCAAGCTGCATTTTCTGGTCGTGGCGCTCCTGCTCCATCCTTAACGCGGCCTGATGGCGGGCCTGCTCCATCTGCAACTCGATCTGCATCTTCTGCATCTCCATCTGCATCTTGGCCTGAGCCGCCTGCGCCTCCGGATCGGGCTGCTGGCCCTGCGGCGGCCCTTCAGGCTGCTGCATCTTGGCCGGGTCGTTCCAGAACCGTTCGGGGTTCTTGAAGCCGCTGTTCTCGGTGATGAGCGCCAGGGTGTTGTAGACCTTGTCGATGCCGGTGATCGGGGCGCCACGCTCCATGGCGAACATCTGCTGTTCGAGGATGCCACGGGCAGCCGCCAGCTTCTGAGGCTTGTCGGTGATGCCGAAGGTGATGTTCGTCTTGATGTCGAGATCGGGGTCCCACTGGTCCGTACCGTAGGGCACCCAATTGCCGCGCAGCTTCATGGTCATGCTCTGGGTGTCGGCCAAGTTCGCCATCAGCAGGCTGGTCACCACCCGGAACAGGTAGCGGTAGCCGGTCTCAGCGAACAGGCGGGCCATCAACTCGACCCGCAACCCGCTCATCGTCTGGCGCTGGGACGCGGCGGTCGCCGTGGTGTTCTGAAGCTGGCTGGCGTCCACACCCATCAGGTTCGGGCCGACGCCAGTCCGGTGCTCGATGCCCTGGTCCAGCATCTGGAGCATGCCGAACGCCTGCTGGCCCACGAACGGGGTGGTGGCGAACGAGAGAGCGTCCTTGTCCTTGACCCTGATGATGCTGTCGGGACCGCTGTTGAGGAGGTCGTCGAGGTTGACGCCTTCCACGTCCGCGATGCGCTGTGGACGAAGAACCTGCTGGAGGTTGTCGTTGATGCCGCGCACGAACATGCTCTTGAGCCGCTGGTCCTTTCCGACCAGATCACCCACCGACATGCCGTTGAGGCTGTTCGGCATCATGTAAGGCACGAACGCCGCGAGAGGGGCGTATTCCACCTCTTCGTGGCCCAGCAGCACGGAACCGCCTGAGGGGGCGCCGCCGATCGTCAGGTGAAGAAGCTCCCGCACCCCGTCGCCGTTGGCGTCCAGGCGCATGAAGACCTCGTAGACCTCGACCTCTTCCTCAACGTCTCCAGTGCCATCCGTGTGGCCCTGGTCGCGGTTGCGTTCCTGGCTGTAGTCGGACGGGTCAGAGGCAGCAGCGGGGATTTTCTCGACCTTGGCCGCCTCATAGCCCATCTCCAGTAGCTCGGCGCGGGGGAGGGTGCGCTTGTAGCCCTGAAGGGCGGCGGTGATGCCGCCGGTCTGATAGTCGAAGTGGGCATCCTTCGAGACGAGGAAGTCTTCGAGCGGCAGGGTGCTGATACGGACGCGGCTGCTGGTGCGGGCCTGCCGCACCTTCAGATCGCGCAGTTCCATGCCAGGAATGGCTTCCATGCCCGGTGCCGGGTACGGCTCGCCAGCCTCAACGATCTCTTCGTTCTCGGAAGTCGCCAGTTCCATCAACTGGTTCATGCCGACGCCTTCGAGAAGACGAGCGGGTTTCCAAGACTTCTCGCGGTAGTATGCAGCCGTGACGATGCCAAGACCAGCGATGAGGCCGTTCTTGAGCCAGTCGTGCAGAACGAGGGCGTGGTTGTTGCCCTGGGTGACCACGAAGTTCACAACGTCGGTCTGCTGCTCTGCTAGGGCTTCGTCCTCCGGACCGCTGGGCGAGAACTGAACGACCCGCTCTTGCGCATCGAAAAGCTGCATCAGGTTGGCAAGCAGCCATTCTACATTGTCGAAGGTGTCGCTGGTGACGTAGGTGCTCCGGCCCTCAACGCGCTTGTCGCCAGGAAACGGGTCGCGGTTGTAGAGACGAAGACCGGCAACCCGCTTCTGCTCGATGTCGCTGATCGTGAAGTTCTGGCTCTTGCTCAGCCCCACCGTTGCGCGGTTGAGTATATCCTGCTCACTCAGGCCCTTGGGAGCCTTTTTCTTCTTCTCGGGTTCGTCCATGGGCCTTTCGCGGGGGTCTTGTTTCGTGTATTTATTTGACCGTCCCGGTTTCAGATGATGGACCAGCCCCGATTCATCTCGATGGGTTTGCTCCAGGCGTACTTTCCGAACTGCGTGTGTCGGGCATCACTCGCGAAGGTCAGGCAGAGCGCATCGGCCAAGTCGGGGCTCTTCCGGCCCTGCTTGCGTATATCTTTCTTGCTCTGAACCTTATACTTCGCGCCCACGAACTCGTACGATGGCAGGCAGAGTTCAGTGACCAGCACCGGGTTGTTCGGGATGCTGACGTTGCCGGTCGCGAACCAGTCCTTCGCCTTGAACCAAAGCTCGTCTCGAAGACTGTAGAACCGGTCCGGGTTCCGCGCCTTGTTCGAGACAACGACGTCCTTCACGGGCAGGCCCATCACGCGCAGCAGGCCCGCGATGCCGTGGCCCACGCCCAGGGCATCGACGCAAATCTCGGCCGGGCGGTCCGCTTTCGGGGTGCGGTCGAACTCATCCCGGATGCGGGCAGCCAACGACTCCGGGTCCATCGTCCCGTAGACGATCGGATCGCCAAGCAACTGGTTGTCGCGGCGCTTCACCAGCACGCTGCGATCTTTACCGGTGCCGGAGGGGTCAAATCCCCAGATCACCGGATACCCAGGCGTCGGAGAGACATCGCGATTGATGGCCTCGACCACCGATTCGCGGGGAATCACCCCGTCTTCGTCCTCAAGCGGGAACTCGCCCAAGACCTTCACCCGGTACTCGTTCGAGCCCACCCCGCCGAAGCTGGCGGTGATGGCCTTCAGGCGGTCAGGGGTGATCCCAGGATTGTCGGTGAGCTTCCCGTGCACCTTGGTCCAGACGGCCGCGACGTCAGGGTGCTCAAACGTCTCGAAGAAGAACCCGCTGGTCTTCGACGGGTTCGAAATCAGGCAGAGCTTCGGGTTCGGGTCCGTGAAGATGTTCTGAAGCTCGGCGAATACCTGATCGGGAACACCCGTCGCCTCGTCCACGAACACGAAATTGTTGATCTGGTGGATACCGCGCGCTGTCTCGACGTTGTCTTTGTTGGCGAGACGGGTTTCGGCGAAGGCACCAGTCGGCTGCGACACCCGATACAGGCGGGTAGCGGTGTATTCGAGTTCTTCCTTCAGGTACGGCGGCAGCTTGCCGTAGAGATTGCCGACTTCCTTCCAGATACCCGCCCTGATCTGGTCCTCTGACGGGCCAAAAATCGTGACCTGTACGTCGTTGTGGCAGATGAGCGCCCAATAAATGAGGACGGCCATCGAGAACGTCTTGCCGAAGCCGATCCCACCCCGAAACGTGATCTGGGTGTTGTTCTGGTAGGCTGTTACGAACTCGACTTGCTTCGGGTTGAGGGTCGATCCGAATGCTTGCTGGACGAAGAATGGGATGTCTGAGCGGAACTTTTCCAGCAGCAGCACGAGGTCACTGGTTGAGGGCATCAAATCCTGAAAACGATCTTGTTTTCAGTATTTACTCGCCGTTCTTCGATATGCTTGATGCGTGAAGTCTAAATCGGTCCAGTCGCACGATTGAGGTCTTGATCTGGTAAATACTGGCGTATCAAGCCAGCAGAAACACGGAGAATTATGGCGACGACTATTCGCGTTCAGATCGCAAACGGCTACCGCCCGCAGGTGGATGCCTACTTCGAGGCCCACCCTGGCCTAACGAGGGACGATGCTACCCGAGCCTGGGTGACGGAGCGCTACGGCGCATGGATCACCGGCAACATCACCGAGACCTTCGAACTGGTGCGGGTCACCGCCCAGGACTTTGATGTGATATTCCAGGATGTCGAACACGCACGCGCGTTCCAGGCCGCGATCGGCGGGGCGGAGGTCAGCGATGGCGCGAC
Organism: Methylobacterium sp. J-043; assembly: GCF_022829505.1. Taxonomy (NCBI): domain Bacteria; kingdom Pseudomonadati; phylum Pseudomonadota; class Alphaproteobacteria; order Hyphomicrobiales; family Methylobacteriaceae; genus Methylobacterium; species Methylobacterium sp. J-043. The sequence goes on from NZ_JAKSYB010000058.1 coordinate 32,124, forward strand.
GCGATAACCCCCACCTGTCCCCGGAAGCGTGCCGGGCTCGCGGCTGGAAGAAAGGCCAGAGCGGGAACCCGAAGGGCAAGCCGCCGGTCATCCGCGAGGTCGTGGAGCTTGCCAAGCAGCAGACCGAGAACGCGATCGAAGCCCTGGTCAGCATCATGGGGAATGAGAAGTCGAACGCCTCTGCGCGCGTCCAGGCGGCGGTAGCCCTGCTGGATCGTGGCTGGGGTCGACCGAAGCAGAGTGTCGATGTGAAGGTCGATCACGATGCCAGCGGACTGGCGGCGGCTCTGCTGGCTCTGCGAGAGCGCGAGACAATGGCCGTTGCGGACCAGCGGCCGATCATCGAGGCCGAAACGATCGAGGCGACAGTGGTGGAGACGATCGCCACCCAGGATGAGCCGATGCCGGTGCCGAAGCGTCGGGGACGGCCGCCGAAGGCGAAGGTGGTCGAAGAGTGAGGGGGACGGTTGGGGGCGACAGCGGGGAAAGGCGGTCAGAGCCGAATTCGGGATTGATTAACAGGCTTAGGGATGGATTCATAACACCGACAAGCGGTCCCCTACGAAATCAGGTGACCGTATGAGGGGCTCCTCAGAGTAGATAGCGGACTCAACGAGCGTGCTGGGTCCGCGTCATAACGCCCGGCAGATGTTGTTCTGGCATCATACGAAGACCACGGAGGACCAGCCTTTGATCCCTGCGCGACCCATCCCGATCAATGGACATGGGAATAACGATCATATGGCGGGCACCGCCTTTCTGGTTTCGGGCAACAATAAGGTCTGGTTGGTAACGTGTGTCCACAACGTGACCGGGCTGAGGGAGACGCCTATCTCGGCGTTCGACACGCGATCGTCGATCGACGTTCTGGGTACTGGTGTGACGCTCTTGAACCTCGGCAACCGAAATCCTGGGATTGTTCGCTTGAACGACACCCCGATATTAGTGGACTGCATGAGCATTCGGCTGACCTCAGACGAGGCGAACGCTCTAGCCTCGTTTGGCTCGTTTCACCTATCGGATGTGATTCCTCCAGCACTAAATTGCGGCACGACTTTCACTGGATTTCCGGGAATGAGCACCCGCCCGATACCGTCATCTTCAGTGACAGCCAGTGTTATACGATTCGTCGGAGTCTCGATTGAGCTATCTGAACCGGCGGTTCCAGGCTATTCCGGCGGTCCCCTGTTCACTGACGGCGGACTGCTAGGAGTCATGCATGGAGACGTCGGTATAGCACCTAATTACACGAACGGGTTAGCCATTAGTCTCGCCGCCGTCCGCGATTTTTTATTTGCGTGATTATAACCCGTAGAAGTTAGAAGTGAATTTCGGACCTGATCCGGCCCAAATCGTGGTCAAGCTGATTGATCCCAAACCCGAACATTCTGAAGGAGTTGAGCGTGAGCCAGATCAATTTGTCAGATACAGAAAAGGCGGCGCTCTCGAAGATTGATGACAAGGAACTGGATCGGGCGATCGAACAAGCTATGTCCGAACGAAGCTCTTCCGCCCTGTACCAGTTTCGCCTCTCAGATTGCGGGCCATACGTCGATAAGGAGTATCGGAGATTTGGCGAAGCGCTCTCCAAGTACAACTTGGCGAAATCGTCCCGAAAGGTTGAAGAGACGTACGATCGCCTTCGAAAGGCGGCTTGGGACCTCGACTTTGCAGTCGGGCAGATGAAGCACAGACTGGCGGAGGAGGAAAAAGACGGGGAGTTATTCTACGTCTATGACGACATCTTGCCGATGTACAATCCTTCGAAGAGCATGAGCGTCACAGTTCGGTATCGTTGGCGCAAAAATCCGGCTGACAGTTGGTCTCACGGTCACATCACATTCCATCACGAGTACGAGGAGCGCCCTCAATATGGCCTGCCCACATCGCAGCGGAAGTTGAGCGCCGCCAAACAGCGGGAGCAGCTTGAGGAGAAGCTGTATGTGGAATGGGACTTCCTAGTGCGCTACGCGCTCTATGCAGTGCGCGACTATTTCCGCGAGGGCCTGGACGGCGCTGACATCCCTGAGAAGTACCGGGTGACGATCGATAGCTATAACCGAACCCTGAACAACTACAGCGCCGTATTTTGGGGCGATAAGGCATGAACCGGTGCGGCGCGGCATTGAAAAATGCCTCAAAAATGTATCTGCACTATCTCGTTGACGTGGAAATCTGAAAAGGGGGGTGTGGCCCCTCCCGGCACCCACCCCTGCCGGGCCCTCCGCCGGAGCCCGGCCGGGCTGTTAGACTTCACTTCGTCATGACCTCGATACGAATGCTCGCCGAGTTCCATCTATGTCTTCGATTGTACAGCATTCCAGACTTTGCGCAAGTCCATTTGACAAATATTCGTCAGATATCTGCGGTTTGTTCTTGGATCACCCGGTAGACCGACGCGCGACTGACGTTCAGCGCCTTCATGATCTGCGGCACGGTCTTGCCTTCGCCCTTCAGGCGCATGATCTCGGCCGACTGGCGGCGCGCCGTGGGCACGCGACCCTTGTAGCTTCCCGCTTCCTTGGCCGCCGTGATGCCGATGCGCTGGCGCTCAAGCATCATCTCTCGCTCCCACTGCGCCACCCCGCCCAGGACGCTCAGCATCAGCCCGCCGTTTGGAGTCGCCGTGTCGATGCCCAGACCGACGATGCGGATGGTCACGCCCTTAGCCTCCAGGCGCTTCACAATCTCCCATAGGTGCACGACCGAGCGGGCCAGACGGTCGAGCTTCGTGACAACGAACACATCATCAGGGCGGACGAACTCGATGGCCTCTTCGAGGATGTCGCGCTGCTTCACCGATGAGGCTTGCTCGATGAAGACCTTCTCACACCCGAGGGCTAGAAGCTCGGCTTCCTGGGCAGCGAGACCGGCTTTCTGGTCCAGGGTCGAGGTGCGGGCGTAGCCGACAATCACGGTGCGTCTCCATTCGTATGAGACACTATGTGAGAATTTCTGCTTGCTTGTAAAGAGACATTCGTGCGAGACAGATTTGAGGCCATTCGAACCGTCTCGCACAACCCTGGCCATGCGAGACAACCGGATGCATCAAATGACAGCTTCGCCTGATCCAAGGGCGAGGCGAGCCCCGGCGGCGGCGCGGCATTGGGCGCGGTCTGTGCCTGCCCGGAAAATGTATGTATTCTGGAGAAACATTGCTGTACCGATCGGTACAGTGTCGGATAACACTAGACAGAACCCTCAGCCCCATCGTGCTCCAAATCGTCGCCGCCATCATCGCCCTGACCCTTACGGCACTGCTGGCCCTGCATCAGACCATCGTCTTCGTGCGCGAGTGGCGCTTCTACCGACGACGCGGCTGGGACTTCACGGCCGACAGTGGGCTCGACCGGATCGATGAGCGGATCACGCACTACCCGTTACGCCTCACGAACTGGCAGCGTCTGTTCGTTTTCAGGCCGCTTTACATCCTAAACCTGTACGTCTTCCTTGGCCTGATGATCTCGGTTGCGATTGGGTGACGATCAGGCAAGGGCGCGGAGACGTTCGGCCCCAGGTTGTGGATTAGATCGAGCGGACTACCTAGACGCCTTGTCCCTGAACCGACTGACGCCGAGCTTCGAGAGCATGAGGCATCTAATGGGCGGGGGATCACGGTGAGGGACCAGCGGCGTAGGAGTCACCAGTACCAGGGCTGGACGATCATGGTGAGCCGATCAGCGCCGAAGTGGGCAGCGTTCGCCTATCGGCCGGGGTCGAGTGTGGCCGAAGGACCGTTCGTCGGCGATACCCCAGAGGAAGCTGTCGCGGCAGCCAAGGCGTTCATCGACGCGGACCTAGACCCGGCCACAGCACCTTCAGGGCCGAAGTAGCGGACCAAGACAACAAAAAGCCGAGACCTTTCGATCTCGGCTCTTCTTCTGCACAATGTCTTAGGAGTAATACTGATGACTTTTCGGTTCAGCCTGCGCGAGGCAAGATCACCATAACGTTGTCTTGTCGCGTCGGCAATATTATTTATTCGGGGTCTTGAACTTCACGATCTCAGCAGGCGGAGGTCTTGAATGAGCGACGGCGGTTGAATGTCTCTCAGATCGGACGCCTTTCGAAGCGGTTTGGCGTCGGTGCGGGGTTATTCATCGAGGCGTGATCGGGGCGCCTCGATCTGACACGATGTTACGGCTTGGTCTTACCAGCGACCTGCACCTGAAACAGCGAGTCGATGATCTGGTCTGGGATGAGGTAGGGTGAGGCACAGAAGAACATCACCACCAGCCCGAGAATGACCTGAACGACGCGAGATGCAGTCCGCAGTTGAGGGGGCATGCCAAGCGTTTCGGGATCACGCATGAACAGATAGAAGGCTTGAAGCAGTAGCGACGTCACGAAGACGAAGCCCGCAACGATCTGGAGCCCATAGAGGAACTGGTTGCCCGATACAGTCGCCGCATACCGTAGCGCGACGATGATGATGATCCACGACACGAACTTGAAGAATTTGTCTGCGGCCTTGAACGCGACGGGTGCCACATAGTGGATTGCGTCATCTGGGTGCATGGTGCCCGGCCTCATCTGTGGGTTGCGCTCCGCCATAGCTTGCCGATTTGCGTGGGCCAACCCAGGTGGTGTCGCTGCCCACATGTTCGGGGCTTGATCTGGCACGCATCGGATTTCCCCGACACATATGGGTGAAGACACGAGGCCAGAGGGCGGGAGCCTTTTGGCGTCGAGAACACGAACGCGAAGCGGCTTCTTCGAAGTGAACGAGATCGAGCGGAGCGAGGTCGAGGGAACGAGAAGAACGCACGGGCGAGCGCAGCGAGCGCGGGCGTCAGGTACTTGGCGAACAAGCACTGAGGACTTCACGTCCTATCTGCTTCGTGATCGATGTCTTGTCGGGCACGCAGAGACTTCGTGATGCACTTGTCGAAGGCCAACCTCACTTCGTTCGGTCGTCCTTTCGTCTTCGTTCACTCGCTCTCGCTGCGCTCGGCTTCGTTCACTCGCCGAACTCAGAGAGACATCAGGTGGAAGATGAAGGTCATCAGGAAGTGATGAACATCTTAGACATGGGCCGTCCGCCCCCGGACCGAAAAGGCTTCGCGTACTGACTTCTTCTCCCCCGTCCTTCCCAAGTATGATAGTTCGAGCGTCCATAGCTCGAACATCCTGGGAAGAACGGGGAAGAGAAGCTAGTGTAGGGAACGTCCGAAATAGGAACGCTATACAGGGTCGAAGCACTTAGGTAGAGGTTTTCTCTACCAGCAGGCGGTTGCCCTGTACCTGCATTCGGTGCCCTTCTCTAAGCTCGTGGAGAGCTTCAACGGTTACATCTTCTCAAGGCATGACCTTACCCTAAGAAGACCATCGGGTGACGCAAGTCAGAGCCGATGTCCTTCAACCATCTGTCGAGAGCGTTTCTCGACTATCCCCGATATGGTGTCTTGACCAGGGTGTCCGTGCGAGAGGGCCTGGAAGACGTGACGGGGCGAAGTGCTCACTTCGATCATGAATCCGGTCGGTCGGCTATATTTCAAGCCTTGTAAATGTCCCGGTGCATGGGTTGGTCCGGGGGCGAGACCTTCAGCATCCCCCTGAGCGATGTACTGGACTACTATCTTAGTTATCGTTCCGTGAAATGTCCATTTCTACGGAGTTTTGTTGCGCGAAATCAAGCGCACTTCGGACGTGAAGGCGTTCTCCGCTTCAAGTTGCAGGTAGCTCTTGCCGTGAGACCGCTTCGAGGTCCGCGCGCGGTGGCTCCGCATGGGGGTGCCTGCGCTCCCCTTCCTGGGCGTCGAGGGCTGCGCGTAGGGACTGCGCCAATCGACTTCGTCTTCCCAGGTGCGAGGCTTCGGCTTGGGCTGCGGCGGCACCTTGCTCTTGATCGTGATGCCGCGCTTGTCGAAGTAGCGGGCATTCTGGTGGAGCAGCGCCTTCCTCCAGCCGGTCGGAGCAGGCCACGGGATGCCCCACCCCGCGAGCGTGGCCCTGCTGTAGCTGACCGTCGAGGCGGTGCCGATCTCGGCGACGCTGGGCCAGTTGTGACCGGCGGGAATCGGTTCGGGCTTCGGTTCCGGCTTAGGTGCGTCGAGGTCGGTGCTCAGACCCTCCCGCTTCAGGATGGCGTTCCAGCGCCGGGCGATGTCGTTGGGCGGCTTCATAGAAAATCTCCGGGTTGAATTCAGCCGGTCCCCTCAAAATGCACGGGGCGGCTCAGGGCCCGTCTTCCGGCATCGTCGCGGCCGAAGTCGATAAACTTCGACAGGGGCGCCTATTGAGGCCGCCACCCGGACCAATTAAGTCCGTCCACAGTTCGAGGGCCTGTTCGATAAATACTTTCAGGACGCATGAGAGGCATGCGCCAGTATACCTGAAAGTCTATCCCTCGATATGTCGAAACCTACCCACGGGATGTGGCGCACGACCACCCATAATTCTTGGCGCGCGATGATCCAGCGCTGCGATTACAAGAGCCACGATTCGTTTAAGAACTACGGCAAGCGGTTCATCTCGTACGATCCAGCCTGGAAGCTGTTCGAGAACTTCTTTGAAGACATGGGCGTCCGCCCTGAAGGCATGACCCTGGACCGGATCGACTCAAACGCGGACTATTGTAAGGCGAACTGCCGCTGGTCGAACAATACGACACAGCAACGCAATCGACGCAACAACATGCGCGTCACCTACAACGGTGAGAAGCGCTGTCTTTCTGAGTGGGCCGAGATCACCGGCTTCCCCTACACCACCCTCTACTCTCGACTGCACAAGCTGGGCTGGTCGCCAGACCTCGCCTTCTCCACGCCCTGCCAGGAACAGCGCGAAATTTACCTGACCCTGGGTGACACGACCCTGACGACCTCCGAATGGTCTCGGCTTGTCGGCGTGGCGAACAAGACCATCCGCAACCGGGTCATGGCCCTGGGCTGGGACACTGAGCGCGCACTGCTGACGCCCGTTCCAAAGAAGTAAATTGATCGCCTGCCGCAAGGTCAGGTACGCTTCAAGCCATATTTAAGACTGCACCATTGTTTGAAGGATTTTGCTCCACCATGTTCAAGTTCATTCTCGAACGCATCTATCCGGATGCACCCAAGGCCGTATCTGCGACTGAGATCGTTCAGGGCGCCGTCATCGAAGCACTCACCGCGCATCTCGCGCGCCTGGGGCATCAGGTCTCCGCTGTTTCCGTCCCGGCCAGCGCCATGAACACGGACATCTGCCGTTTCACGACTGCCGCAGGCTCGTTCTGGGTGCAGCCTGGGCTCGACCCGTTCGGCGACAACGTCATCACCAGCGCGCTGCCCAGCGGCACCGTCACGAACAGCACCACCGCCAGCGCCAGCGTCGCGGCCGATACGGTCTCGACGTCCTCCGACGACGATCTGGTGAAGCTGATCGAGGCGAAGATCGTCGCATCGGCATCGATCGAGGGAGGGTCCCACTATCTGGGTGCCTTCCGTCCGCCGTACCTGCGGATCGATGGCGATCTGGACGTCACGAAGCTTGCGACCGCCGTCCTGGGCAAGCTCCGCAGCGCCGAGATGATCCGGTGATGTCCGACTGCGCCCACAAGCACCATGCAGTTATCCAGGCCCTGGCTTCGCGCCTTGCTGACCTGGGCCATCCTGTCTCGGCCGTTCGACTGCCCGCCAGTCTCGCAAGCGACGGCGAGGGCGAATTCTACGTCCCGCTCCACGCCTCGAACACCTTCGAACACATGCTTCACGTTTGCGAACCTGACGATCCGTACGCCATCGAGGCGCTGAACCAGCGTCAGGCGGATGCCCTGGCGAGCGCGAATGCGGCGAAGCAGTCTGACGACGATCTCGTTGAGTTGATCGATGAGGCCGTGATCGAGTTCTTCGAGGACGGCGGCATGGGAAACTTCTTCGAGCCTGATGGAACCTTCGGGAATGGCACCTACGTGCCGCTTTCCGAAGCCACGATGCAGATCGATGGTCACTACGATCGGATCGTGCTCGCCCGCGCCGTCCTCTTAAAGCTGCGTGCTGAGGGAGTGATCCGGTGACCACCGTGCCCACCACCAAGACCCACGCCATCGGCGTGGGATCGTCCGAAGACACCATGGCGACCCTGGTCCGGCTCCGCATCGAACGCGAGGCGGACCTTCAAAAGATTTTTTCAGTGCTCGGCTTGAGCCGAGACCAACATACGGCAGACGACGCGGTCGAGATCATCCGCGAAATCCTGCTGGTTCTTACTCAGTACGAAAGTGATTTGTCGAAGTGATCGACGTCTTCATCGCCTTGGCCCTCGTGCCGTTCGCTGTCGTCGGTGCGATCCTGGCCCTCAGCTACTTTGCCCAGGTCGCCCACGCATCGGTTTTATTCTTCGCGGGCGTCATCGAGATCATTACCGACGTCTTGACGTCCATCGGTCGGGTATTCTCGCGGGAGGGCCAGCCGTGAACAACGAACGCGTTATTCTCTACCCGGACCCCGACCAGAAAGTCGAAAATCTTTGGTTTGAGATCGGGCACTTCCTGGGATTCCAGAACGTCGAGGGCTACCGGATCATTCCGTCCGACGCGTCGCTCTTTTATAGTCTGCCGGTCGGCGCGATGCATCCGCCTCCTGAGCATCCCCTTCAGGGTATCGAACTCGATGCAACGGCCGCGATGTTGCTCAAACTGCGATTCCAGACGATTACCCCAGAAGCCTACTGCGAACGTCTGAAGTTGCGCTGGGACCAGTATGTACCCTGGTCAAGCCTGAGTAACGTGGTTCAGGCGAAGCCTGGGACGACGACGATTTCGGGCAGCGGGCCGGGCGCCATTACGACGATCACTGCGCCGTCGTTCGGCGGTCGGCTCTCACCCCTCGATTGGTTCGGCGAGTACGTCGTTACCCCGGCGATCGGGATCATCGCTGCCATCGTGGCATGGCATCGGCGCCATTTATCCTGGCTCAAGTCGGGGCGCCGCCCATGACTTCACTCGTAGAGACTATCGAGGCAGCCATCCTCGAAAACTTTGCCCGCGAGAGCATCGTGATCTTGTCGGACGGTCGCGAGATCATCACGCAGGCCGATCCTGTGGCGGTGCGGGAACTTGCTCGTGAAGTAGAAGCGGCGATCCTGGCGCGGGGAGGGCGTGAGGCATGAAGAACGGCACCCTCGATCTCGCGCCAGACTCTAGGCCGTACATCGGCCGACATGTGTTACACGGTCTCGTTTTCTACATTGGCTGGGAAAGCTGCTTAGCTTGGGATTCTCTCAACCCCGGCGAGTTTGGTCCTACAAGGCTACGAATCGATCCAATAGATACTAATCACGACCCAGACGAAGTGCTCGAATGGTGCCAGCATAACGATGTAGCTGTCACCTTCCTCGGGCAAGATGACTTCCCAGCGTTTCACTCCATTTTCAGGGCACTCGCAGCCTTCGACCTATCTGACCAGAATGTAGCTTTTCATTTCAAGATGCGTTGGTGCTGACAGCCCGCCGAATATTGACACTATATTTTTAAATCAGTCATAATTCAAACGTTCATCGCACAAGGACTTTAGATGACCAATTCGAACATTCTCGGCCACTACGTCAGGGAAGCCCCTCGTAAAGACCAGAAGCGACGCTACGTCGTCACTCGTTACATTCAGTCCGACAGCGGCGTCATCACGCAGGCTCTGTCCGTTACCGGCGAATGGGTCGATCGTCCCGAAGCCTTCGAGTTCGATGACGAAGTGCTGCTGAAGGCGGCGGGTTGAGTGATGGCGAAGCAGTCGCGCCCTATGGGGTTTTACGAAGTTGCCGCGCTTGCGTCGGGGATGTTGGTCCTGGGCGTCTACGACCGCCCGCGCGTGAAACGGCACGCCGTGTATCTCGGTGCCATCCCGGATGGCGTCGAGGTCGGTGGTCAGCCGTTCGACCTTGCTGCCCACGTCGAGGAGCAGCGCGCCGAGATGCTGACCTGGGCACGGGAGCACGGCGGCAAGCTGCGGATGCGCCGAGTGACGTCGCCCCCATTTATTCGAGGTCGAGGCCAGCCGCGATCTGGCATGACGGTCGCCGCAATCGTCTTCGACCGGCCGGAGATGGCGTTCTGGTTCAAGATGCGTTGGGCCTGATGACTTCACTCGTTGAGACTATCGAGGCCGCCATCACGAAGAACTTCACGCGCGAGAGCATCGTTCATCTTGCCGATGGTCGCGAGATCATCACGGCCCCCGATCCGGAGGCGGTGCGAGAACTCGCCCGCGAAGTAGAAGCCGCGATCCTGGCGCAGTCGGCCGCCGCGTCCTGATACGGGGCTTGAGGCCGACCTCTTCGAGGATCGATTTGGCGCATATAGTGTCCCAAGTTGGGCACAACTGCAAAAACCGAACGAGTATCGGTGGATAGGGTGAATAATCAGCGATTTCGCTCTTGAAGTCCGCGTCGGCGCTTCCCTACTTTATTGCACCGAGAGGGAGGTTCGATGCTTTATACGCGCAACACGTACCGTTTCGAGATCGAGGCTGCTCATTTCATCGAGCTACTCGACACAGATGCTCCAGAGACATCAGTCGCCGCCGCTTTCGACAAGCTCTGCATGACACACTTCGGCTACACCAGGGCCGAACTCGTTGAGCCGGTGCCGTGCGCCGTTCTGTCCGGACTGGACGACTGGTCCTACGAAGAGGTCTTGGCGCTCGGTCAGCGCCATGGCTGCGACTTCCGTGATCTCATCGAGGATGTCGAGCTTGACCCCGATTATGGTGTTCTCCCCACCGGATGGGAGTTTTGGGCGGAGATGCTGATCGCGAAGGAAGCCGGGCTTCTGCCTACGACATCCGAACAGCGGATGAAGGTGAAGTTCGACCGCGACGCCAAACAGTTTCAAGAACTGGCGCGGCGCCAGCGGGCACGTCCCGCCGTCGATCCCAACGAAGCTGAACGAGTGTTCGGCCGATCTGATTCCCGCCGCCAAGACGCTCCCCCGCCGCGCAGTGGGTCGCGGGAGGTGAAGGTTGAAGTTATCCGGCGTCGCCCCCGTTAAGAAGTGTAGGGCCCCTGGATCACCGTCCGGGGGCTTTTTCATTTCAGGAACGGCAGGTGCAAGAGCACAAGGGCGATCACCGCCAGGGCAGCCGCCGTGATGATTCCGACCGTGCCGGACGCGGAAGTCTCGAACCCGGTCCAGCCGAGCTTGAACCGAAAACTCGGTTCGTCGTCGCGTCGCTTCCTGGGAAGTTTCATTGGGGCGCACCTCGCCATTAAATTGGGCGAATGAGGTGCGATCCCTTCGGGATTGATAAGGGCTGCCCGGAGGATCGGTGTCAACCAACAACGCGGGTGCATCGCGCCAGTGTCACCGGGGAAACACAGGGTCGAAGTCACGATCTGACAACCATTTACGCGCAAATAGGCGTGGGTCGCGACGTGGAACAAGACCGCCAAGACGAAGGCGTTCGACTCGACGAGAATGGTGATGCGCACCTTGGCGCTCGCGGCGGCCGATCACCACAAGAACGGCAGTCGCACGAGGACGATCGCCAGGACGGCAAGCAGAGCCGCCGCGACAACGGCGACTGACCCTGAGCCGGACGTCTTCAAGCCTTTCCAGCCTAGCTCGAAGCTGAACTTCGGCTCGTCGTCGTCGGGCTTCTTCTTCGGGACTTTCATCGGGGCGCACCTCGCCATTAACAGAGCGATTCGGTGCGCTATCCCTTCGGGATGATGACCCTCTCCGTTCGACCCAAGTCAAGCGGGGCGCCGTCGCCGTCCCGCCTTTGCCCTAGATGTTGTGGTACAAGACCGAGATGGGTGTCGGCCAAGCCGCTGATCCCGAGAGGAAATTCGAGGCATAACTAGTCCCTTCCTAGTTTGCTCGCCCGCCCCATTCACCGGGCGCCATGCCCGTTCCGCTTGCCCGGCCCCACCGCCGTGCTAGATAGAGAACGAAACAGGAACGATTATGGCGCGACACCCACTGAACACGAGGTTTGAGAGGGCCACGCTCTCCGACTATCCGGCTAACGTGGTCACCATCGAGTGCGCTACCTGCCCAGCACGATACGGCCGGTTCAAGCTCGGGAGTCTCGTGCAGCGCCTGGGCGCCAATGCCCTGCTAGACGACGTCTACGACGACCTAATTGACTGCCGGTACAAGCGTGCACCCTGGGAACGGCCGCCCAGGAAGCACGAGCCGCGCTGTTTGGCCCGATTCGTAGAGTGGCGCGGATGAAGTCGCCCAGGGAACGGCTGAAGGGCTTCCTCGACCGGCGGCGGAAGGCGCGGCTTCTGCGGTCGATCAAACTTTCAACTTCTTCAGCCTGCGCATCTCGCCCAGCAAAGTTTCGAGTTCGAGATACTTGACGCTCGAACGGCTCCAGTTGTCGAACTTCACCTTACTTGGATCGACAAGCTTGTCGTGGCTTCGACCTCTGAAGACAAGCTCGGGCCAGTCTATAGAGACATCGAGCCCATCATTGACGTCGGTGCCATTCAGAGGCTGATCGATCCTATAATTCGGATACTTTCCATCGCCCATGAGACCGATCGTCAGAGTTGCGTTCGGATTCTTTTTGTACTCTGGCCTGAAGTTATTCAGCGCCTTGCGCACATATTCGTCCTTCTCAGCCAACAAATGTGAGATGGTGACGACAGTCGAGCCTTCAGGAAGTGGCATAAGTACCTCGTGCTTGGCAGCGGATACGTGCCAACGGAAAGCCTGCCGGAGCGGACCAGCACGGGAGGACCGATTCGGCTCAGCCGCGATCAACTTCCATCCTAAGCCTCACCTTGTCTATCGAGACCGTCTCGGGGATCGTCGGGGGCTGTGACGTCCCCGAGACGGCCGTCTGCCCGGAGACACGCTCCAGGACCTCGTTAGCGAAGCGCTGGGCCTCACGCAGCCGTGCTCGCTCCCGCCGGGCCTCTTCGAAGATGCTTGGCTGGACGGCAATCGGCATGCTCATACGGTCAAGCTAGGGCGTCTCGCCTTACGGCCAAGCTTGTGCTCGCGATCCCGTGATCGTGGTGTTACGCTATCTATGTCTCCCTCCCCAAACGACGCGCTTCCTCGGCTTCGATCTCTGGGCGCAGCCGCGCGATCAGGGCATCGAGGGGCGACGGCCCGGCCTCCGCCACCGGCTGCACCCGCAGACGCGCCACGTTGCCCAGGGGCGGCAGCGGACGGCGATCGGCACCAACCCTAGCCGGAGCGGGGGAGGGGCCTTCCTGGGCGCTCCCATCGTCCCGATCCGAGGGGGTCATGCACGCCTTTGCATGACTAGGCGGGCTTCTTTTTTCTCTCCTGTTTTCAAGAATCTCATCCGAAGAAAGAGGGTGCCGGTTGGCTTCGAGCAGGCGCAGCCAGCCGACTAGCTCGGGATCGAGCGGGGTGATGATGCTCGACTTGCCCCTGCGGTGCTCGACGGCGATCAGGCCCAGGTAGGAGGCGGCGGCGACGGCTTCAGCGACTGATCGAACGCAGACGGCCGCGCTCGCCGCGATGTGCTTGTAAGTGCGTCGGCACTGCCCAGCCGCTCCCTGGGCGATGTCGAGGACGATGATCGAGAGGGCGGCGCTCTCCGCGACGCTGTAGTCCTGAAAGAGATCAGCCGGGATTTTCGCCAGCTTTGCTTGCCGACGCCGCTCGCGCGCCTTCGCGACGCGCCGATCCCGGAAGCGCTCAGCCGGTGACCGTTTCGAGCGGCGGGCTAGTCGGCGCGGACGATCTGGCGTCATCTCGACGGGGGCGGGCTGGGCTACCTCCGGATTCGAGACGACGACCCGTGGAGGCGCGACCGGTGCCGGGCGCATCCGATCCACCATCGGCATAACGATGCGGCCGACCGCGCCGCCGATAGTGTGTCCGTCTCGTTTGCGAAGCTCGACCTTTTCTGTGGCCGCCTTCGTTGTCCGCTGGTGGCGCGCCTGGATCGCGTCGTTCAGGCGCTCTGCCCGCTCATCGGTGATGCGACCTTCCTCGACCCAACGAAGCAGATCGCGGTTGATGTCGGCGGCACGCTCGCGCCAGTCGTCGCCATCGAGGCCCCGAATGAGCGCTTCGATAGCGGCGTCAGTCCATAGCTCTCCGTTCACGGTCCCCGTCCCTGTCTAGGACGGCCGCACCTGCGACAATACGTCTCCGGTCCCGCAAACCGATTAGAGTGAGCAGGTGGCTAGACGCTTAGGATTTCGGGGGGTACGGTCGCGGTGTAGTTCGGTTTCCGTACCCGTTCGGGGCTCCTGGCCTCCGAACCGCTCGAAGCCCCTGGTTCCAGCCGGGGGCTTTTTGCGTTTCAGGGGCTATCGCTGCGGCTTGGCCGAATCCTCCGCCACGCGCGGGGCTCCGCGCGGACTTCCAACGCCCATCGCTGACACAGCGCGGCCCTACAGGTCCAGAGGCGTCGGAACGGGCGCGCAGGCTCAAACCGCCTTGCGGGTCTTGGATTTAGGCGGGATTCAGCCGGGTCGAGCGTCGGCCACAACCAGAGCGCGCACTGAGCGCTATTCTTGACTGGTCGCCAGAGATACTTTTGCCATCGGAGCCGCACGAGCGCCCGCCAAGTGTGGCTAAACGCTGTGGCTATATGTGGCTAAACGGCCGCTAACCCATTGAAAAGGCAGAGTGGCGCGCCCTGCGGGAATCGAACCCGCCTTTTCAGCGTGAAAGGCTGACGTCCTAACCGATAGACGAAGGGCGCTGTCTCGCGGCGACCGGTCTATAGTCGGGTTCGTCGCCGACGGCAACGGCTTTGCCGCATGATTCCGCGACTTGACGCGGAGCGGTCCCATCGGCTTCTCGGACATCCGATCCGCCGCATCCTTTTCTTGCCCTGAAAGACCCGCCCATGACCCCGCCGCGCGACCGCCCGGCCAAGCCGTACGGCTTCCGGCCCCGCCCGCGAACCCAGCCTCCGGGACCGGCCGCGCGGGAGGGGAGGGACCATGTCGTGCTCTATGGCTGGCACCCCGTCTCGCAGGCCTTGGCCAATGCGGGCCGCCACTTCCATCGGCTGCTCGCCACGGAGAATGCGCTGGCGCGCCTGAAAGAGGCCGGCGTCGAACTGCCGATCGAGCCGGAGATGGTCCGCCCGAGCGCGATCGATCGGCTGCTCGGTCCGGACGCGGTGCATCAGGGTCTCTACGCGGAGGCCGAGCCGCTGGCTGCCCCGGCCCTCGAGGCGATGCCGGACGACGCGCTGCTGCTCGCCCTCGATCAGATCACCGATCCGCACAATGTCGGCGCCATCGTCCGGACGGCGGCCGCGTTCGGGGTCACCGCCATCGTCACGACCGCGCGCCATTCGCCGAATGCCACGGGCGTGCTGGCGAAATCCGCGTCCGGCGGCCTGGAGCACGTCCCGCTGGTGATCGTGCGCAACCTGGCCGAGGCGCTGATCACGCTCGGTGAACGCGGTTTCACTCGGATCGGTCTCGATTCGGATGCCGGCACGACCCTCGAAGCGGTCGGCCCCCGCCGTCCGGCGGTGCTCGTGCTCGGGGCCGAGGGCAAGGGACTGCGCCAGCGCACCACCGAATGCTGCGACGTCCTAGTGCGCATCGAAGCGGCCGGCGCCATCCGCAGCCTCAACGTCTCGAACGCAGCGGCGATCACGCTCTACGCGCTGACGCGTTCGGCCGGGACGCCAGCCTGAAACGCGATCCCGGCGCCGGACGGCGCTGGGCATCGACCGCAGAACGACACGCTCCGGCCCGGTCGCGACAAGATCCCGGGCGAATCGTATCCGCCCGAACTCAGCTCTCGCGGTGGCGTTCGCGTCCGAGACCCCGGCATTCCAAGACGTTTCAAGACGTTGCGTCGCGCACGCGGATCCGGTATCGCTCGCACCGATTTCCTCATCGATACCGTCAGGATCCGGGCTTTCTCGCCCGGCGGACGCATCGCCGGGGGGATCGAGCCCTCGACCATCGCTTTCAGCATGCGTCGGCCCTCCGAGAGGAGGCGAGCCCGGCCGGATCGTCCATCCGGCGGGCGGCGGTGACGGGGGTCCTTTGCAACACGAGCCGCCGACGCAGGCCTCACGAAATGGGGCCATTCAGGAGAAAGAATGTCAGCTGGTCTGAACGCAAGCTCTTCGGCCCGCGAGGATTTCGCGGCCCTGCTCGAGGAATCCTTCCTCCAGCATGAGATCACCGAAGGTTCGGTCGTCAAGGGCACCGTCGTCGGCATCGAGAAAGATGTCGCCGTCATTGATATCGGTGCCAAGACCGAGGGGCGCGTCCCCCTCAAGGAATTTACCGGCCCGGGCCGCGAGGGCGAGCTCAAGGTTGGCGACGAGGTCGAGGTTTACGTCGACCGCATCGAGAACGCGCTGGGCGAGGCCGTCATCTCGCGCGACAAGGCGCGCCGCGAGGAGTCGTGGGTCAAGCTCGAAAAGGCCTTCGAGGCCAACGAGCGCGTCACCGGCACGATCTTCAACCAGGTCAAGGGCGGCTACACCGTCGATCTCGACGGCGCCGTGGCGTTCCTGCCGCGCTCGCAGGTCGATATCCGCCCGGTCCGCGACGTGACCCCGCTGCTCGGCACGCCCCAGCCGTTCCAGATCCTCAAGATGGATCGCCGCCGCGGCAACATCGTCGTGTCGCGCCGCACCGTGCTCGAAGAGAGCCGCGCCGAGCAGCGCTCGGAGCTGGTGGCCAACCTTGAGGAAGGTCAGGTCATCGACGGCGTCGTCAAGAACATCACCGAGTACGGCGCCTTCGTCGATCTCGGCGGGATCGACGGCCTGCTGCACGTCACCGACATGGCGTGGCGCCGCGTGAACCACCCGTCCGAGGTCGTGACCATCGGCCAGACGGTCAAGGTCAAGATCATCAAGATCAACCACGAGACGCACCGCATCTCGCTCGGCATCAAGCAGCTCCTGGCCGATCCGTGGGAGGGCATCGCCGCCCGTTACCCCGAGGAAGCCAAGCTCAAGGGTCGCGTGACCAACATCACCGATTACGGCGCCTTCGTGGAGCTGGAGCCGGGGATCGAGGGCCTGATCCACGTCTCCGAGATGAGCTGGACCAAGAAGAACGTCCATCCGGGCAAGATCGTCTCCACCTCCCAGGAGGTCGAGGTGCAGATCCTGGAGGTCGATTCGGTCAAGCGCCGCATCTCGCTCGGTCTCAAGCAGACCCTGCAGAACCCGTGGGATGCCTTCGCCGAGAAGCACCCGGTCGGTTCCGAGGTCGAGGGCGAGGTCAAGAACAAGACCGAGTTCGGCCTGTTCATCGGCCTCGAAGGCGATGTCGACGGCATGGTCCACCTGTCGGATCTCGACTGGAACCGTCCCGGCGAGCAGGTCATCGAGGAGTTCAAGAAGGGCGACATGGTGCGTGCCCAGGTTCTCGACGTCGATGTCGAGAAGGAGCGCATCTCGCTCGGCGTGAAGCAGCTCGGCGGCGATCCCTTCGCCGAAGCCGGCGAGGTCAAGAAGGGCCAGATTGTCACCTGCGAGGTCGTCGAGGTGAAGGATTCCGGTCTGGAGGTGAAGCTCGTCGACACCGACATGCAGACCTTCATCCGCCGCGCCGAACTCGCCCGTGACCGTGGCGACCAGCGTCCCGAGCGTTTCGCCGCCGGCGAGAAGTTCGACGCCCGCGTCATCCAGTTCGATCGCAAGGCCCGCCGCGTGCAGGTCTCGATCAAGGCTCTGGAAGTCGCTGAAGAGAAGGAAGCGATGGCCCAGTTCGGCTCCGCCGATTCGGGCGCGTCGCTCGGCGACATCCTCGGTGCCGCCTTCAACAAGAAGAAGGGTGGCGACGAGGAGTAAGCCTCGCTGCCTTCCGATAATGCCTCGGGGCCGGCTCTGCCGGCCCCGAACTTTTTTGGGCTCTGTTTTCGAATCGTCCCGAAGCGAGTGCGATGACAAACCGCCTCTCGAACTTAGGCGCCAGCCTGCGACGGTTGAGGGGCAGGCGCCCCGGACGCCGTTCCGACGCGCTCCCATCCCATTTCGACTCCGAGCTTTATCTCGACCTCAACGCCGATGTGGCGATGGCGGTCGAAACCGGCCTAGTCGCCTCGGCGCAAGAGCATTACCGCGTCTTCGGTCGCCGTGAGGGCCGTCCATTCGAGGTCCCGTCCGCGACGGACGAGCTCGGCGGCGGAATCGCCGGGCCGTGGACCTACCGATACCCCTACCGCACTTGGCCCGAGATGCCGGCCATCGCCTTCGCAGTGCCTCGGCCCGGCCCTGAGGACGATGCCATCGCGCGACGCCTCATCGCCGCCTGGCAATCCGGTGCCGGACGCGCCCCGGTCCAGGCCGACAGCGAGGGCATGTGGGCGGCCCGGAGCCGGGGCTTTCCCGATTTTCATCATGCCCTGCAGAACGGCGATGCCGCGGCGCTCGCCGGCCTGCTGAAAAACCTGTTCCAGTCCCATCTCGCGCACGGCATCGCCATGGGGCGCACGATGGCGACGCTGGCGCGCCACGCGCCGACGCCGTTCGCCGCAAGCTGGTGCGACCGGCTGCTGAGACTCTCGGAGGCGGTCGGCCTCGCCCCGATCCGCTCACCCGAGCAGGGCGATTTCGCGGCCGCGCTGACTGGCCCCCTTGCCCACACTGTCGAGTCGGCTCGCCTCGAGGCCGAACTCGGCTTCCCCCTGGCGTTTCCCGAGGTCGGTGCTCCGTTCGGCGTGCGTTACGGCGCCGGCATCCTGCCCGAGCACGCCTTGACCCACGCCTACGCCGCTTGGCGGATCGGACAACTCGGCCGCTTCGACCGGGTGGTCGAGATCGGCGGCGGCTTCGGCGGGCTGGCTTGGTTCCTGCGCCACCCCGACCGGCACTACACGATCCTCGATCTGCCCTTCACCAACGTGCTCCAGGGATGGTTCCTGCTGAAAGCGGGCCTCGACGTGTCCCTCGCCGGCGAGCCGGACGCCGCGATCCGGGTCCGGCCGTGGTGGGAGATCGAGCGGAACGAGCGCTACGATCTGGCGATCAACCAGGATTCGCTGCCGGAAATGCCGCCGGAGACGGCCGCCATGTATATCGCGCGTATCCGCGCCATCGCGCCGCTGTTCTACTCGATCAATCAGGAGGCGGCGGCACCGAACACCGAGGCTTTCCGGCAGGCCATCGTCGCCGATCTGGTTGCACGGGACGGTGGCTACCGCAGGCTGGGCCGGCATCTGTTCTGGATGCGTGACGGCTACGTCGAGGAGATCTACGCTCGACGCTGAAAGGGTTGCCTTGCGAGAACAGGGTGTCCGACGACGACTGCTGCCGGTTGTACCAGACCAGTCGGAACGGGCTCTTGCCCGCGTGCCTTGCGCGGCGCTAAACACGAGCGCAGCAACCGAACCCAAATCCATCAAGGGTTTGGCCGGCATCCGGATCGGACAGGGCCGTGCTCCGGCAGGGCGCGCGTGAACGGTCCCAAAGAAACGACGGCTGCACCGCGCCGCCTGGAGAGGAGTATATCGTCGGATGGCTGCAGACGCCGAGTTTCTCATCGACCGCCGTCGTCTGCGCCGCAAGCTCACGCTGTGGCGGCTGCTCGGCATCGGTGCCGCCATCGTCGCCGTCGGTGCGTTGGGCTACCGCGCGCGGGTCGGCGAGGGCCGGCTGTTCCCGGCCACCGAGAACCAGATCGCCCGGATCTCGATCGGCGGCTTCATCGCCGGCAGTGAATCGACCCGCAAGCTCATCGAGCGGGTCGGCGAGTCGAACGCAGTCAAGGGCGTGGTGATCTCGATCTCGTCGCCGGGCGGCACGACGACCGGCTCGGAAGAGCTCTACCGCAACCTGCGCGCGCTGGCGGCGAAGAAGCCGATGGTCGCTTTCGTCGATGGGACGGCAGCCTCGGGCGCCTACATCACCGCGATCGCCGCCGACCACATCGTCGCCCGCGAGACTGCGCTCGTCGGCTCGATCGGCGTGCTGTTCCAGTATCCGGACGTCTCCGGCCTGCTCGACAAGGTCGGGGTGAAGGTCGAGTCGGTCAAATCCTCGCCGCTGAAGGCGGAGCCCTCAGGCTTCAGCCCGACCTCGCCAGAGGCGCGCGCCGCCCTGTCCGCGATCGTCCTCGACACCTACGGATGGTTCAAGGGCCTCGTGGCGGAGCGCCGCGGTATGGACGAAAGTCAGATTGCCGCCGTCGCCGACGGCCGCGTGTTCAGCGGCCGCCAGAGCCTGCCCCTCAAGCTCGTCGACGAACTCGGCGGCGAACGGCAGGCCGTGGCGTGGCTCGAGAAGGAGAAAAAGGTCCCCGAGAAGCTTCCGGTGAAGGACTGGAAGCCGAAGGCCGATGGCGGGTTCAAGCTCTGGTCGGCTCTGGGGCTCGGCGCCGACCTTCTTGGTCTCGAAGGGCTCGCCGGACGTCTCCGTACGGTCGAGGACGAAGCCGCCGGGCTCTCCGGCGGACTCCTGGCCGTCTGGCGGCCGGCCCCCTGAGGTCTCGCCCCGCGCCCGCCCCGCATCCGGAAGAGAGCCGCATGATCAAGTCGGAACTCGTGCTCAAGATCGCCGAGCAGAACCCCCATCTCTACCAGCGCGACGTCGAGACCCTGGTGAACGCGATCCTCGACACGATCGCCGACGCCCTGGCCCAGGGCGACCGGGTGGAGCTGCGCGGCTTTGGCGCCTTCTCGGTCAAGCGCCGCGAGGCGCGCCGCGGGCGCAATCCGCGCACCGGCGAATCCGTGGCCGTGTCGGAGAAGGCGATCCCGGTCTTCAAGACCGGCAAGGAGATGCGCCTGCGCCTCAACCGCGCCGGCATCGGTGAGGAGCAGCCCGGCGCCTGATCGCAGCCGGGCGGTGATAGCGGCCGCGAGCACGGTCTCCACATCTCGTTTGGATGCGCTCGTTTCACCGTGTCCTTGCACCGAACCGGCATCCCCTTCGGCGGGAAGCGCTCTAGTTCTGCGGTCTGAGCCTCGAAAAGCCCTTAGCGGCACCGGTGGGTCCTTGAGGACCCACGCCGTCCGTCGGAGACCTTTTGCATGATTCGTTTTCTGAAGGCGCTGGTGCTGCTGCCGATCGCGGTGGTGGTGGTCCTGCTCGCCGTCGCCAACCGCGACGCCGTGACCCTCTCCTTCGATCCGTTCTCGCCCGAACCCGTGTTCAGTCTCGTCCTGCCGCTCTACGCCGTGGTGTTCGGCTCGGTGGCGCTCGGCATCCTCGTCGGCGGCATCGGAAGCTGGCTCGGGCAGAGCCGAACCCGCCAGCGGGCGCGCTATCATCGCCGCGAGGCCGACCGTCTCGCCAAGGAGACCGCGGAGCTGAAGACCTTCGGCACGCCGGGTGTCGAGCCGGGCTACGCGAGCGCCGGCACCTACACCGCGCTGCCGGCCCCGGCGGCGGCGCGCTGAGGGTTTCGAGCGGCGTCCCGCCCATGGCAGACATCTGTGTCAAGATCTGCGGCCTCAGCACCGAGACGACGCTCGATGCGGCCGTCGAGGCGGGCGCCGACCTCGTCGGCTTCGTCCACTTCCCCAAGAGTCCGCGCCACGTCACCCTGGAACGGGGCCGAGGCCTCGCGCAGCGGGTGCGGGGGAGGGTGCAGCGGGTCGTGCTGCTGGTCGATCCGGACGACGCCCTGCTCTCTGCCGCCATCGAGGCGCTCGATCCCGACCTGATCCAGCTCCACGGCCATGAGACGCCGCAGCGCGTGGCGGAGATCCGTGCCCGGACCGGCCGGCCGGTCATGAAGGCGGTCGGCATTGCCCTCGCCGCCGATCTGAGCGCGCTCCCGGCCTATGCCGTTGTCGCCGACCGGCTTCTGCTAGATGCCAAGCCGCCCCCCGGTGCCGATCTGCCGGGCGGCAACGGACACCGCTTCGATTGGGACATCCTGAACGGGGCCGAGTTGCCAGCCGGTACGATGCTGTCGGGCGGCCTGGATGCCGGCAATGTCGGCGCGGCGCTGGCACGGACGGGGCTGGTCGCCGTCGATGTCTCGTCGGGCGTCGAGATCCGGCCGGGTGAGAAGGATCCTGAAAGGATCGCGGCCTTCGTCGCCGCCGCCCGCCGCGGAGTCTGACGACGACCGGACGGCGTCCGGCGATGGCTTCGGCGCGTTTGTCCGGCTGTGCCGCATTGCGGCGACCCGCGCATGGGTCTAGCACGCGAGCCAACGATCAGATCTTCGCGAAGGACCGTCCCCGTGACGCTGAACCCCGCTCCCAATTCCTTCCGCACCGGGCCGGACGAGCGCGGTCGCTTCGGCATCTTCGGCGGCCGCTTCGTGGCCGAGACGCTGATGCCGCTGATCCTCGACCTTGAGAAGGCTTACGCCGACGCCAAGGCCGACCCGTCGTTCAAGGCGGATATGGAATCCTACGGCACTCACTATATCGGCCGGCCGAGCCCGCTCTATTACGCCGAGCGCCTCACCGAGCACCTGCGAGCCAAGGCCCCGGCGGGGCAGGGGGCGAAGGTCTTCTTCAAGCGCGAAGAGCTGAACCACACTGGCTCGCACAAGGTGAACAACGTTCTCGGCCAGATCCTGCTCGCCCGCCGCATGGGCAAGCCGCGGATCATCGCCGAGACCGGCGCAGGCCAGCACGGCGTCGCGACGGCGACGCTCTGCGCCCGCTTCGGCCTAAAATGCGTCGTCTACATGGGCGCCGTCGATGTCGAGCGGCAGGCCCCGAACGTGTTCCGCATGAAGATGCTCGGCGCCGAGGTGATCCCGGTGCAGTCCGGCACCCGCACCCTCAAGGACGCGATGAACGAGGCCCTGCGCGACTGGGTCACCAACGTCTCCGACACCTTCTACTGCATCGGTACCGTGGCCGGCCCCCATCCCTATCCGGCGATGGTGCGCGATTTCCAATCGGTGATCGGCATAGAGACGAAACAGCAGATGCTGGAGATGGAAGGCCGCTTGCCGGACTCGCTCATCGCCTGCATCGGCGGCGGCTCGAACGCCATGGGCCTGTTCCACCCCTTCCTCGATGACCGCGAGGTCGAAATCTACGGCGTCGAGGCGGCCGGGCACGGCGTGCAGAGCGGCCTCCATGCCGCGTCGCTCACGGGCGGGCGCCCAGGGGTGCTGCACGGCAACCGGACCTACCTGCTGATGAACGAGGACGGCCAGATCGCCGACGCACACTCGATCTCGGCGGGTCTCGATTATCCCGGTATCGGCCCCGAGCACGCATGGCTGCACGAAATGGGCCGGGTCACCTACCTGTCGGCGACCGATGCGGAGACGCTGGAGGCGTTCAAGCTCTGTTCGATGCTGGAGGGCATCATCCCGGCACTGGAGCCCGCGCACGCGCTGTCGAAGGTGATGGAACTCGCGCCGACCAAGCCGGCGGAGCACCTCATGGTGCTGAATCTCTCCGGCCGCGGCGACAAGGATATCCCGCAGGTGGCGCAGATCTTCGGTCAAACGCTCTGAGGGGGAGAACCTGCGCGGGGACCGCAACAGACCGTTGACACCCTCGCGCCCTTCTCCCTATATCCCGCCCATCGGACGCCGCGTCAGCGACGTTCGTCACAGTGGCGGGGTAGCTCAGCTGGTTAGAGCAGAGGAATCATAATCCTCGTGTCGGGGGTTCGAGTCCCTCTCCCGCTACCAAAGAATTCAACGACTTAGACGCGAAGCCCTGGCCTGGACGCCGGGGCTTTTTCGTTCCGGGGCGGATTTGGGGCGGGACCTCGCGATCCGCCCCCGTTCCGTCCCGCCCCCGTCCGCCCCCGTCGCGACGCCTGTGGATGATCCCACCCGGTATCACCGGCAGCCGGTGATCCCACCCGGGATCAGGATGCCAGCCGCACGGGACGCGCCCGCCGCCGGTCCCGCCCCAGCGCCCTCGCTAGGTCCGCCGGCCGCTCGGCCTTCACCAGCCCGGGCCGCCGCGTCGACCTCACCTCCAGCATGTCCTCCGCCAGGGCCCGCAGGATCGCGTCGCGTTCCTCGCCGGCCACTGCATCCAGGATGTCCGCGTAATCAGGCATTGCCAACCCTCCGTCGCAGGAACAGATAGAGAACAAACGCGGCGGAGCAAGGACTGGGGCGGTGATCCTTCGGCTGGGCGACTTCCCCTACCGGCGGGTCCGGGTGGCCTGCCTGTGGTGCCCGCGCCGGCGGGGGGACTACTGCACCGAGAGGATGATCGCGCGCCTCGGGCCGAACGCCTCGCTCGACGCGGTGCTGCTGGCCGTGACGGTCACGTGCCGGTGGCCGAAGGCGTGGGGGAAGCGCGGCCCGAACCAGTACGTGCCCTGGTGCCGGGCCTACCTCGTGGACCTCGGCACGGACCGGCCGCCCGACCGACAAAGCTAACGGCGGACCGACGGATCTAAAGCTGCGGGGGGCTCCAACGACAAATCTAACGCTCGGGCAACATGGCCGACGTTGATGGTCTAACCCGCTTCCGAAGCTGTCGAATCATCCTGTTGGGGACAGTTTCGTTGATGCCCCCAGGCCAGGCCCCGTTAACCCGGCCCGTGCTACGACACCGATTCCACCGCCAACCCTTTCCGTTTTGGAAACGGTTCGCCGCTCCGGAGAGACCCGTGAAACCGATACGCCGCCGTCCCCTCGCCGAGATCCCTAATCCCGGGGCGTGACCGCGTGCGCGGCAGCCCCCTTTGAGGCTGCCAAAATGACGACCTTTTTCACCGCCGACACCCATTTTTTCCACGCCGGCGTCCTGCGTATGAGCGACAGGCCGTTCGTCGATATCGCCGAGCACAACGAGCTCCTCGTGCAATCGTGGAACGCGGTCGTCGGCCCACGCGACGAGGTCTGGCACCTCGGCGACTTCGGCATGGGTGGCACGCCGGAGCAGTACGCGGCGCTCTTCAAGCGCCTCCGGGGCCGCAAGTACCTCGTTCGCGGGAATCACGACCGCACGAAGACGACCAGCCTCGGATGGCACGAGCAGCACGAGCTCGTCTCGCGCCGGATCGAGGGCCAGCGCGTCATCCTCTGCCACTACCCGATGAGGGCCTGGGTCGGCGCGTGGAGGGGGAGCATCCAGCTTTTCGGGCATACCCATGGCCTGCTCCCGGACACCTCGCAGTCCTGCGACGTCGGGGTCGACCGGTGGAGCTATAGGCCGGTCACCCTCGGGGAGATCCGGGAGCGCCTGGCGGCGACCACGGACCAGCCCGAGGAGAAGGTCCGTGGCGCCGCGCTGGAGGCCGAGGACGACGGCGAGGGCTAGAAGTTCACCTCGACTGTACGGTCGCAGACCTCGACATCCGAATGCTCCATGAAGATGTCGTGGTAGTGCTGAACGGCGGCGAGTTCCGGATGCTCGGAGTAGTCGCCGTTCAAGCTGATGCGCTGGGCCATGCCGGCCGGAGTGAGCCACTGCGTCAGGCGGTCGAAGGCGGCCTTGTCCTTGTCGACAAGGCACTTGCGGACGAACACGTCGTCCTCACTGTCTCCGTACGCCAGGCGCCACGCCGTATGCGTCCACTCGTCCGCGATGTAGGCCATGAACCAATCCTGAGGGATCGAGTCCGACCGTCCCTGGCCCTTCACGTAGAACATGCGCAGGTCGTCCCGGCCTTCCTCCTTCACGAGGTTCACGAGGACGTAGGCCCGGTACAGCGTCAGCAGCATGTAGTCGGCCTGCTTGACGCGGTCGCCGGGCCACTTGGCGTGCATGATCCTGGCGGCGTCGCACGCCCGATCCAGGATGACGCTCTTGGCTTCGTCTTCGGTCGTCGGCTCGTCGAATCCACAGATGATTGTCATGGGATGTGCTCCTCCCGCAGAGGCCGGCGGCCTCGATGCGCGAAGGAATCCCCAAGTCCCGGGCGGAGTCTATCGACACCTGGGAGCTTGGTTAAGACGGTTTGGGTAGGTTAACCCGATGCCAGACCTTCGCAGGGTCGCGGATCGCCTGCAACCCCTGGGGCGAATAGTGGTTAACAGGTGGTTACCAAGCGCAGATCCGGTGATTCCCGTTTTGGGAATGGGGCGCTCAGTCCGGCCCGTGCGCGGCGTGCCAGGACAGCAGCAGCAGGGCGCGCTCCCACACCCGGCGGTGGGCGCCGTCGTCGTCGGGGATGGCGCCCACCGCCTCGGCCTGGGCCCGCCCGTCGCGGGCGAGGAGCCCGTCCACGAGCCTGTCGACCGCGTCCGTCTCGGCTCTCCACGTCAACAGGTCGATCCTACCCACGCCCGATCACCTTCGGCTTGGGCCGGTCGAGGACGCCCGTCACGGCGTCGACGAGCTTCAGTGCCGCGTTGATGCCGGCCTCGCCCGACGCTTGCACGATGACCATGCGGAACGCCGTCCTTCCGGTATCGGCGTCCCGGGCGCCTTCCGTCACCGAGACGCTGAGCCGTGGTTCACGCTTCGCCATGATCGGCCTCCTTCGGCTGGGGCTTGGCGACCGCGCCCTCGACGTCGATCCCGCACGCCGCCGCCAGGAAGCACAGCGTCAGGAAGGCCAGGACGAACGCGGAGCCCCACACCGCGGTGACGAACACCGCCCGCAGCAGGGCGTCCCCGCGCCCGTCGAGGATGAAGCCGCAGGTCACGATTCCCGCGGCGGAGACGGCGACCCTGCCCGGGCCGCCGGCGATGAGGGTGAGGAAGGACCGCATCAGGATGCCCCCCTCACCAGATTGGCGTCCGCCTTGGCGAAGCGACCCATGTCCTTCAGGAGGAACTGCATCAGCTCCTTCCGGACCTCGGGTGTGCCCTGCAGGTAGAAGGTGTCCTCGCCGAGTGAGATGGAGATCTCGGGCTCTCGCTCCGCCTTCACCGCCGCCTCACCCTTCTCGATCAGGTCGAGGATGCGCTCCACGGACGAGGCGTCCCCGGAGATGGTCGTGAACGGATCGTCCTCGCCGAAGCTGTGGTGTTCCGTCCGGCGGAGGCTCTCGTCCGGAAGGCGGGACACGATGCCTGTCAGCGTGCGGACCTCCTCGACGATCTGGTCGATCTCGAACGAGTAGCTGGGCCCGTGCAGGATGGTGACGATGTTTCGGAGGCCGTTTTCCCACCGCGCCTGGTAGCGTTTGAGATCGGCGTCGGCGGCCTCCTTGGGCTGCTCAGGCGTACGGCATTCGCGCACCAGGGCCTCGTAGGGCCCCACGATCAGCGTTGACGGCGCCGGCTCGTCGGGTGCCAGGAAGCGACGTTGGGTCATGCTGAAGGCGACCCAACGCTCGCGGTCTACCTTGCTGCCATACCCGTTCAACGCATGAAGCTTCGCCGCTTTGGTCACGGTAGCGACGTCGGCTCCGTCCTCAACGAGGATGGTGCTCGACGTGAACTCCGGCCAGCCGATCCGGACGGCGAACACCTGCTGAAGAGGCCCCACGTCATCGACCAGGTCGAGGGGCACGTACCGGATCTCGAACCCGGCCTTGGCGAGGGACTGGGTGATCTCGTGGGCTAGCTCCTCGGCTCGGTGGGGGGCGCAGCCTTGCACTGCCGCCTTGATGTCTCGGACAATCACCATCTCGGCGTCCAGGACGGCGTGATCCCGGTCGGTGAGACCGTGCGGCCGCTCCGATGCGACGAGGATCTCCATGCCACGTGGGACGGGAGCTTCTGCCGCGGCCTTGATGGCTCGCTCACCCTCCTCATCGAGGACGATGTCGAGCCCCTGCACGGGGGCCTCACGCCATGCCAGGAGATCCTTCTCCGAGACGGCGGTCCAGTTGCCGGTGCGGACAGCCTCCCGAACGGCCTCGGCGTTGCCGGTCGGCTTCGGCACGATGATGAGGTCGGCCTTGGCCAGAGCGGCCAGGATGCGGTCGGTCCGCTCTATCGCAGACGATAAGCCACCATGGTCGGCGCGCACCGCCGCGTGGATGACGGCCCTCGTGCCGGTGACGTGGAACTTGGTCTGGATGTCCATGGTCTCGCGCCGCATGGGGACGCTCCTTCATGTGTGGGGTTGCTGGGGGAATCGAGGAGCGCCCCTGCCGCCGGGCGCGCGACGGGGCAGCCTCAGGCGGCTGCGGGCTGCCGGTAGTAGGAGGCGACTTGCTCGGCGATCTTCGGACCGTCGAGGACCTCCCGGACGGCGAGGCAAGCGACCGTGAGGGCCGTGGGGTCCTCGATCCCGATCTGCTCGGCGAGGACCTTCACGTCAGCCTCGTCGGTGGGGAAATCGAAGATGCAGTCGAGCTTCTTGAGGGCCTCGACCGCCTCGGTCTGGCTGGCATCGACGACGAACAGCCCCTCGCGCGCCAAGCGCTTCATGATGCGCTCGGCGACCTCGTGGGCGGCGACGTTGCCAGATGCGACGATCTCGCCGGCGATGATCCTGCGTGTGTTCTCAATGCTCATGGTGGTCTCCCAAGGAGTTGCGCTGATCTCGGTGGCCACTGTCGCCTGGCTCGTCGGCGGGGCGGATCAGGCGGCGATGGTGAGCCCGAGGGCCGGGACCGCCTTGGCGTGCCAGCCGGTGTCGTCGGCGTAGACCTCGGCCGCCCGCCACCGCGGGGGCTCCGTCCGGAGGATCAGGAGGTCGCCCTCGACCGGGACGGTGCCTTGGGCGAACACGGTGACCCTGCGGCCCGGCTCGACCTCGACGAGGCAATCGACGGTGAAGGCGGACCCTACGCGATGGATCACGGCTGGCTCCTTCTGGGTGGGACGCGGGGGAGAGTGGACGGCTGCGGCGGCTCGCCGTGGCTCTCGGCGAGCCCGTTCGCGAGGCGCTCGATGCTGATGCGCGACGTCTCCATGAGGAGGCGGTCGACCGAGTCCGAGACATCCATCAGCGCGCACTTCAGGGCCGGGTCAGTGAGCTCGTCGATCCGGCGGTGGACAGCCGCGCGGACCGTGATGAGCCGGGCCTTCGTCGCCGCCTTGTCGAGGCGCTGCAGGCCGGTGACGAACTCGCTACGGACGGACGTCATGCTGCACTCCTCTGGCGCCGGACCTCGGCGGCGCGCCGGGCGGCGGTGACCCGGTCCACGCGGGGGATCGGCAGGCCGCGCTGGCGGAGCACGCGGCGCACGCTGTCCTGCGACAGCCCGGTCTCGACGGCCGCGGCCGGCACGCTAGCGAGGCGCTCGACGGCAGCGACAACGGCGTCAGCGAGGCCGGGGGTCTTGAGCGGCCTGCTCCCCCGCGCAGGGCGGGGGAGCCCGAGCGTCTGGCGACCCTCGGCCGCCAACTCCAGAAGGACGTTCACGGAGCACCAGTGCCAGCGCTCGCGAGCCGCAATCATCCCGTCCTCGCGGGACAACAGCAGCGCGACGGTCTCGGGTTTGGGGCGAATCCAAACGTCCGTGGCGAGGCTCTTGCCGCGGCTCACGACACCACCTCGTCGACCGGGACGTAGGTGATCTCGCGTCGCAGACCGAGGCGGCGGAGAAGCCTGTCCCCGGGGACCCGGTGCCCCCTCAGGACGTCGCTCACGTACTGAGGCGAGACCCCGTTCGCGGACGCCCATTTCGCCTGGGTACCGGCAGCCCGGCACTCGGCCAGGAGCATGCGGACGATTGCTTCGTCTCCGAGGACTACTGGTCGTTCGAGGCTATCGTCAGCCACCATCGGGCCCTCCTGTCGACGTGACAAGAGAGAATGTACCCGCGATCCGCTGATCCGCTAGATGTGTAACGGATGATCAGGGACTATTTTGGCATTTCGATTTATTCCACAATCCATAATAAATCATCGGCCCTTGTCGGCCTTGGAATTCATGGCAATCTACTCTGATCTGCGGATCATCGGAGGTCGCCATGCTCACCCTCATCTTGCTCCTTGTCGCCGTCGGGGCCGTCTGCGCCTCGGCCTACGGGGCGGCCCAGCGCCCGCTCCCGCCCCTGACCGAGGCCCTGCCCGTCGGTGCCCTCGGCCTGGCATGGCGCCGCGTCGGGGAGCGCCAGACCAAGGGCGGCCTCAAGACCCTGTGGCTCGCCGATGCCGGTGACGAGAGCTCCTACAGCCGGCTCTACCGGGCGGATCGCGACGGGATGCGCGAGCTGGGCTTCTCCTGGGGTGGCGACCGCCAGGGCGAGTACGACAAGCCGGTCTGCTGGGAGCCGCAGCCCGCGCCGTCGAACGACCGATTCGAGGCGGCCTTCGCCCGGGCCGACGGGATCGCGCGCGAGGAAGAAGGACGCCGCGCAGCCGAGGAGGCCGAACGCCGGGCCCGGGTGGCCGAGAACATGGCTCGCCTGTGGGCGCAGGAGGGTGAGGAGCGCCTCGCCGCCGTCTCCCTCCTGCGCGACCGGATGAAGGCGCTGCCGTGGGCGTGGACGCGGTCGCAGCGGGACAAGGCGACCGCGATCTTCGCCGAGGGCGATCAGCCGTCAGCGTCGGCCGCCAAGATGGCCCGGCGCCTGGTCGAGACCTGCGACGAGATGGTCGCCCGGGTCACGGATCGGGCGCAGACGGAGAGGAAGGAGAAGTGGTGGGCGCTGGCCGCTGACCCGGCGATCCAACTCCTCGTCCACTCGGCCACGAAGCACCTGTCCGCCATGGACGACGACTGGGCGACGGTTTCTAACGATGCGGGCTGGTCGAAGGCTCACACCGCGTTGGGGCACGTCCTCTCCGGCCTGCCGCGGCTCGGTCAGTGCGAGGCGTCCCAGGCCCTGTGGGCCGTCCACGTCCACCGGCGGCAGATCCCCGACAACATGCGCCGCGAGCTCTTCGGGGAGGCCGCGTGATGGCCCGGCGACCGCATCCGAATCAACTCGACCTGTTCGCCAGCGTCACAGAGCCAACCCCGGAGCCGGCGGAGACCGTCGTCCGGCAACCGGATCGCCGCGACGACGAGATCACGCCGTTCGTCGACGCCTCGATCATGGGGGTCGTTCCGGGTCGTACCCCGATGGACGCCGCCCTGATCGAGGCCGGCCTCGCGAACCTCTACTCCCTCTCGATGGGGTACGCGCTGCGAGACATGACGGTGCCCTTCGCACCACGGAGCATCGCCTTCCCGGTGACGCTCCGGCGCGACCGGGGCGGTCGCCCATACCTTTTCCTATCGACGCCGGCCTGCGCCGACCTGCCGTACGTGCGCAGGGTCGAGGAGGTCACGGGGCTGAAGGCCGTGTGGGCGCCTTCAAACTGCGACGGGGGCATGTGGCACCACGCCATCGATCTCGCGACCGATGCCGGCTGGGAACGCCTAGCCGGGAGCATGGAGCACACGAAGATCAGCCACGTGCTCCACGCCGTCGGCCTCAATGTGTTCTGGGGGGAACTGTCGGTCGGCAACGCACGCGCCCTTCTCGAAAGGATCGGCGAGCCGGAGCCCGCCGACGCACGCCCGGCAATCCTCGGCTCGTGGGCGAAGCCGTTCGGCGCGTCGGTAACCAACAACTACCTGCACGGCTGGGGCTCCGTCCGCGCCATCGAGCTCGGCTGGGCAACCCCCAAGCGCATGAAGGGCAAGCGCGAGATCGAGGCGGCCTTCACCGAGGCCGGGCTCGCCGCAATCGCCGAGGCACGGGCATCGAAGATCGCCGCCTGAAGAAAAATCCGCATTTTTGCGGATTTCCCCGCTGTGCCTTTCGAGCCGGCGCGGCACGATTCCCTCACCACCAACCAAGGAGACAACCCGTGGCCCGTCAGCTTCTCGCCTACATCCTCGCCGCCATCGCCGCCGTCGCCGAGATGGCCGTCACCGCAACCCGCCTCGTCTGGAAGGCGGGCCGCTGGGTCGTCGAATCGATCACCCCCGCTCCCCGCCGCGCCGCCCCCGCCGGTGGTGGTTCCGCCGACATGGCCGCCGCGCTGGCCGAGGCCGCGACCGCCCCGGTCGGATCGCCTGCCGCCCTGACCGCCGCGCCGGCCCCCAAGAAGGCAATCACCCCCGACGAGGCCGCCAGGGAGTGGGGCTCCCTCGCCCAGCGTTTCGCCCTGTCCCAGGGGACGCTCACGGACGAGGAGCCCGATCTCCGCGCCCTCGACGAGGCGGCGCAGGCTTGGCTCCGGGGCCTCCCCTGGATGGACCTGATGAACGTCGCCAACGGGGACGCCTTGATGATCGGGCGCCACATGCTCGGCATGAAGCCGCTGGCGTCCCTGCCGCCGTGCCCGACGCTTGAGGAGTGGGAGCAGGGCAAGCGCGAGATGGCCCAGATGACCGCGGAGAAGCGCGAGCGCATGGCCGAGGGCCGCAAGGCCATCAGCGACGCGATCCAGGACCTGATCGACAGCCCCTCGTACGTGCCCTGCCAGGGCGTCTGATCACCCCGCATCCCTGACGCAACGAAGCCCGCCTCGGTCACCCCGGGGCGGGCTTTTTCAGGTCTGGATGCCATCGAAGAAAAATGCGTCCCCGTGCATTTTAGGGGTTGCGACTTTCCCTGTGCGCACGTGTGCACACGTCGTCAGCACGCGAAAGCATTCCGTCAGCACGTGGAGCCCCGTACGTACGCGGCCCCGGTGCCGCGTACGTCACGCGCGGCGGGCGTTCGTACGGCGGGCGGCGACCGCGACGGCCCGGACCGCATCAGCCCGGCGGCTGGTGGCGAGCTCGCCCTTCAGGCGGGCGTTCTCGGCCCGGAGCGCAGCGAGCTCCCGGCGCTGCTCCAGGAGGACCCGGGCGACGGTCGCCAGGTTCTCCGAGGTCACCGCCTCCTCCTCGGCAGCCCGGGCCTCGGCGACCAACCGGTCACCCCGGGCGAGGCCGGCAGCATGGGCGGCAGCGAGGCCGGCCGCGAGACCGTAGGCGCCGTTCTCGAAGCTGGAAACGAAACGGTCTGCGTTCATAGGGGCCTCCCCTGGTGCGTGAGACCAGGAGATCGCTACTCGGATTCACTTGTCGAGAGTCGGTCGCTTGTAGTGGTTACTGATCTCCTGGCCGCCTGTGGAGAACCCGTTACGTGCGGGCCAACTTTGGATCGGCCTGCAGGGCTGGGTTCGTACGGTAACAGAGCGCCCCGTTACACCTATGCTGTGTAACGAGTGCTCCGACTTGCGTAACGGATTGTCGAAGGTCTCCATTACCAGTGCCAGATGATGTGAGCGAAGTCGCTCAAGTGCCAGACGGTATCCGTCGGGTGCACGACCACGTTCCAGAGTGTCGTCGAGTCCGCGCAGGCGAGCCAGACGAAGCACTTCGAGGACGACTGCATGAAGCTGGAGGCCAGGCTCCGAGCCAATGACGAGATGCGCGACGACGCCCTGGCGGAATGCGATTACCTACGAGAGGAGAATGTCCGTCTGGCGCGGGAGGCCGCCGAGGTGCTGAAGCTGCGGGCCGAGAACGAGCAGATGCGGCGGCGCCTGGACAGGATACGCGCGGAGGAGTTCTGGGACCGGGTCATGGCCGAGGTGGCGGAGATGATGCCGGTCGGCGGGACGCGGCCGCTGGACGAGATCTTGGCGGGCCTGAAGGACTCGATCCACCGCGGGGCTCGGCTGCACAAGGAGCCGCTCGACGAGGACACGCTGAAGAAGAAGATGATCGGCCGGTGGGAGCACGGGAAGTATTTCGAGAAGGCTCCGGACGGCACCCTCGTGCGCAAGGCCGGATAAGCGGGGTTCCCGATCCGGGGGGCAAGCGGAACAACGGCATTCTTACCGGGACAACCAGTCGTGTGATGGCGTCGGAGAGCGCCGGACACCACTGTCGTTCTACTCGGCATCAGTCTCTCCCCATGAAAACCGCGCTACCGTCCCTTGAAACGAGTCGAATGTGCTGATGTAGAGTTGCGGCCGTCGCGGTAGGATACCATCTAGGCAGTAAGGTCCTGGGTGGAGCATTGCGATGGCCAGCAACGGAGTGGCGGCAGCTGCGCTTGTCGTTGTCCCCGACCACGAGACAGCGGTCGATCTCCTCTATTTCGAGGCCATCGCGCAAACGGTCGTCAACCTGATCGATGCGACACCCAACAAGCCACTCACCGTCGGCATTCACGGTGATTGGGGGGCCGGCAAGTCGAGCGTGCTGCGAATGGCCGAGGCTCGGCTCAAGAAGCGGGAGGGCGTTCTGTGCCTCCACTTCGACGGGTGGCGTTTCCAGGGGTTCGACGATGCCAAGACGGCATTACTGGAAACCATCGTCGAGGAGTTGCGCGACTCCGAGACCTTCGGTGCCAAGACGAAGAAGGCGGCCAAGGGCCTGCTCAAGCGCGTCCGCTGGATGAAGCTGGCCAAGCGAGGCGGCCAGTTGGCCTGGAACTATGCGAGCGGCCTGCCGAGCCCGGATCAGGTCACCGAGATCCTAGGTAAGCTTTCCGGCATTCTCAACGCGCCGGGGGAAGCCGTCGACGGCGAAGCGCTCAAGAAGGTCGTGGAGGAGGCGAAGGAATACCTCGCCGAACCCGAGGCGGCCGAGTCCGCGGTCACGCACATACGTGCGTTCCAGAAGGAGTTCGAAACGCTCCTGAAGGAGGCGGGCATCAAGAAGCTCGTCGTCCTGATCGACGACCTCGACCGTTGCCTGCCCAAGACCGCAATCGAGACCCTGGAGGCGATCCGCCTCTTCCTTTTCACTCCGCAGACGGCCTTCATCATCGCGACGGACGAGGCGATGATCGAGTATGCTGTCCGGCAGCACTTCCCCGACCTGCCGGCTGCGGCGGGGCCGACCTCCTATGCGCGGAACTACCTGGAGAAGTTGATCCAGGTGCCGTTCCGCATCCCTGCGCTCGGGATGGAGGAGGCCAAGGTCTACGTCACCCTGCTCCTCGCGCAGGCGATCCTGGGAGAGGAGGCCCGGGGTTTCGTGACGCTGGTCGAGAAGGCCCGGGCCGTCATCAAGACGCCCTGGATTTCGAATGCCCTCACGTTGGAGGACATCATCGCTGCCGGGCCCGACAAGCGAACGGAGCTGACGGCCGCCTACCGGCTTGCGCAGCAGCTAGGGCCGACGGTCGCGGAAGGGCTTGAGGGCAACCCCCGACAGATCAAGCGCTTCCTGAACGCCGTCGCGTTGCGGAAAGCCGTCGCCGACGCGCGCGGTCTCTCAAGCGAGGTCGAGATCTCCGTCCTAGGGCGCGTGATGCTGATCGAGCGCTTCAAACCGGATTTCTTCACGCAGGTCGCCAAGCAGGCGATGACGGTCGCGGGTGGCATCGTCGTGGAGTTGAAGCTGCTTGAAAGCGACGAGGCGACACCTCCGAGACCGGGTGGACCGTCCGCTGGATCGCCCCAAGCGGACGGCTCCAGGACACTGCCTGAGGCCGTGGCCGATTGGGCGGGGGACGCTTGGCTGCGCAACTGGGCACGGCTGGACCCCGACAAGCTCCTCAGTACCGTCGACCTACGCCCGTACGTGTTCGCGACCCGCGACCGCAAGAGCGCGTTCGGTCGTGCCTCGTCCAACGCCCTGCTCGACCGTATCCTGTCGTCCGTGGGTTCGGGTGCGCTCGGGGCGACGCAAGTGGACGGCGACATCCGAGCACTGGACGAAACCGGTGCCAACCTGCTTTTCAACACGTTGAAGGACCAGATCCTGGCCGTCGATCAGCTCTCGGCCTCGCCTCCGCACTTTGCCGGCCTGTGTGCGCTTGTGCGCCACCACCCCAGGTTCCAGGGTCGGCTCCTGGACTTCCTCGGCGAACTGCCAGCCGACGAGCTCGGCAGTTGGGCCGCTGCCGGTTGGTCCCCGCAGGCCTTCCAGGATGGGCCGAAGACGCGGGCGCGGGACATGTTGCGGTCCTGGTCAACCAGGGGAAGCCGTCAACTCCAGATCACCGCCAAGGCCACGTTGAGAAGTCTGGACGGACCGGAGCGCCGCTGATGGGAACGTCCGCACTGCCACGCGGGCAACGTCCGACGACCCCTCTGGTCCCGGGTTGGCTGGGCGGTCCGGCACCGCCGCCGGTCCCGCCGCCCGGCATGCCTCCGCCCCCCGTCGTCCCCCCCGGACCCGTGCCTCCTGTCCCGGTCCCAGGCCCTCCGACCCCGCCTGGCGCAACTCCCGCACTTCCCTTGGTCCCGGCCCCTCCGCCAGCCCCTCCGCCCGAACCCAACCGCTTCGGCCCGAGCAGGTCCAACTTCACCAGGTTCTCCCGGAGCGGCGGAACCGATGACCGTGCCCTGGGCAGGGCCGTCAGGGGGTACGCCCGCAACGCCGCCGGTGGGGCACGCAACGCGACGCGCCGGATGGGAGCGGCCCGTCAGGCTGCGGCGGGCGTGCTCGGCCTGTTCCGCGACTTCGACACGGTCGGCGTCCGCGAGACCTTCGAGCGCCTTGGGCTCGATGCGCTCCTCGACGGAGGGGTTGCGGAGGCATTCGCGGGGCTCACGGACGTGATCTGCGCCGACGGTGGCCTCGTGGACGAAGCCATCGCTCGTGACGCATGGGCCGAGACCGTCGACCAGCTCGGCGCCCTTGGGATCGAAAGCCTCGACGCGTTCGAGGCCGCCCAGAAGCAAGGCTTTTTCGCCGCCTTCCTCTCCAACAGCATCGTGGGGCGCATTTTCCACGATATCGCGGTTCGCGGTTTCAAGGTCGCCCCGGTCATAGCCGACTTCCGTACCGTCGAGCGCGAGTTGCGGGACTACGTGTCCGCCGCCACGCGCGACGGCATCATCGGCCTAACCCCGCAATCGTTCGGCGACCTCACCGGCCCGAGCCTGGGACGCATCGTGGACGAGATCTACGAGGTGGCGTGGTCCCTGTTGGAAACCTACGGCGATGAAGGCGAATCCTCATGAGATGCCACATCGTCGTTCGTCTCGGACCCTCCGACCGCGCATCCATCGCCGCCCCCGCCGGAGAGCCGCAGCGTACCCTCGACGTCCGTCCCGACGTAGCGGGCCTGAGGTTCGGCATGGGCCAGATCCTCGGCGAGATGGCCACACGCGGGTTGCGTCCGACCGAGGTAGGCGTCGACCTGCTGGTTCTTGCCGTAGCCGTGCAGGCGGCCGACACGCGGATCTCCAGGGTCCGTAACGCGGAGGACTCCTTCACGCGGGAGATCGCGCTTTGGGTCCCGGTCTCGGATCCCACGCTATGGTCCGGCGTGGCGGACCTGATCGAGCGGATGCTGGGCTTCCTGTCGGGGGACATCTGGCGCGTGTTCTTTCGATCCAGGCCCGACGACGGTCCGCTCGCGCCGGCTCCTCTGGGTCTACCGCTTCTCCCGTTCGACCGGGTGGCCTTGTTCTCCGGCGGGGTCGACAGCTTCGTCGGCGCGACAGATCTCCTCGCCAGCGGAAGCAAGACGTTGTTCGTCAGCCACTACTGGGATGCCGGCACGTCGAGCCAGGCGGCATGCGTCCGAATGCTCGATCAGCAGTTCGGAGCCTTCGGCACGCGCCACGTTCGTGCACGGGTCGGCGTCACGGCCGGCGACATGGCCTCCCTTGGCAGCGAGGACACGCAGCGTGCCAGGTCGTTCCTATTCCTCGCCCTCGCCGCCGCCGGAACCAGCGCGATGCCCCGTGGGTCCCGGGTGGTGGACGTTCCCGAGAACGGCCTCATCTCCCTCAACGTCCCGCTCGATCCGCTCCGAGTGGGAGCATGGAGTACACGCACGACACATCCGTTCTACCTGGCTCGCTGGCAGGAGTTGCTGAGGCGGCTGGACCTCGCGGAGAACGTCGAGAACCGTTATCGATTCAGGACGAAGGGACAGATGCTGGACGAGGTGGTCCGACGCAGCTTCGTCGAAGCCGCCATGCCGAGCACGATATCCTGCTCCTCGGTATCGAAGGCCCGGTGGGAGGGAAGGCCGCCCGGTCATTGCGGATATTGCGTACCGTGCCTCATACGGCGCGCCGCCGAGGTCCATGCCTACGGCTACGAACCCACGACGTATCTTGACCTTCCCGTGTTGGGCGGCACGGTCGATCCGCGGGGCGCCAAGGGAGAACACGTCAGGAGTTTCGAGTTCATGGCCCAACGTCTGCGGCGAAAGCCGGAAACCGCGGTCGCGCTCGTGCGAAAACCTGGGCCGCTCACTGACTACGCCCCCGGGGAGATACGCGACTACACCAAGGTCTTCGCGGAGGGTATAGACGAGGTGGGACGAGCTATCGGAAACCTGCAGTCCTTCGCTCCCTGAAGCTCCCGACGGCGGTGGCCTTGCACGATTTCCATTGCCACCTCGACCTGATGGCCGATCCGAAGGCGGAGTACGAAACGCGCGGTGCCTATCGGGTGACCACCGTCGCCGTCACGACGACCCCGCGCGCCTGGCAACAGAACCTTGCATGGTCCAAGGGAAACCCTTGGACGCGACCGGCGCTGGGGCTTCACCCGGAATTGGTCGGGCAGGCACAGGACGAGGTCGGCCTGATGCTGGACCTCATGCCCCAGGCGAGGCTCATCGGGGAGATCGGCCTCGACGGCAGTCCGCACCTGGCGGATGCCTTCGAGGCGCAACGACGCGTGTTCAGGGAGGTCCTGCACCGGGCAGGCTCGCTGGGTGGCCGGGTGCTGAGCATCCACAGCCGTCGCGCCGCCGGACAGGTCCTCGACGAGATCCGTGCCTGCCCGTCGAGGGGAGGCTTCCTGCCCGTCCTGCATTGGTTTTCCGGTACGGCCTCCGAACTCGGTCGGGCCATCGCAGCGGGCTGCTGGTTCTCCGTCAACGGCAGCATGTTGAAGGGGGCACGGGCATCTTCCCTCATGGCTGCAGTTCCCCTCGATGCGCTGCTGATCGAGAGCGATGCCCCTTTCCGGGGTGGCAAGGGCGACCTGAGGGCTACGGTGAACCGCCTTGCGGAGATGCTGGGAAAGGACACGGCGGACTTGGAAGCCATCACCGACGGCAATGCATCCCGCTTGCTTGGAAACTTCGATATCCCAGCCTAGTCGTCTCAGCCTCGGTAGCGCAGCGCCTCGACCACCAGGGCGAAGGCCGGGGCGTGCTGGTGCCGGCTCGGGTAGTACAGGTGGTAGCCGGCGAACGGGGGGCACCATTCGGCCAGGACCCGCTTGAGTCGGCCCTCCTCGACGTAAGGCCGCACCCGGTCCTCCGGCAGGTAGGCGAGGCCCAGCCCGCCGAGGGCGGCCTTCAGGATCAGCCCGGTGTTGTTGAACGCCATCTGGCCCTCGACCCGGACGTTGAGCTCGCGGCCGGCCTTCTCGAACTCCCAGGCGTAGATGTTCCCACGCGTCGGCAGGCGTAGGTTGATGCAGCGGTGGTGCATCAGGTCCTGCGGCTTCCCCATCGAGGAGGTCGCCGGCGCGGTGAAGGAGTTGATCGCCCAGGGCAAGGTCAAGCATTTCGGCTTGTCCGAGCCTGGAGCGCAGACCGTTCGTCGGGCGCACGCGGTCCAGCCCGTGGCCGCCATCCAAAGCGAGTATTCGCTTTGGACCCGCGACCCGGAACCGGAGATTGAACCGCCCCGGGATTTTCGGAGGCTCCAACTCTTGAGAGACTGGAGCCATGACGAAGCATATCCCACCCTTCTCCCCTGAGGTCCGCGAGCGGCCAACCAGGCGCTGGTCGAGCTCCTGCAACGCTTCGCCGAGGCCAAGGAGGCGACGGCGGCGCAGATCGCGTTGGCTTGGTTGCTCTCGCGAAAGCCATTCATCGTGCCCATCCCCGGCACGCGCCGGCTCGACCGGGTCGTGCTCACGCCCCAGGACATGGCCGAGATTGAGGCGTCCGCCTCCGCCATTCCTATCGAGGGAGAACGTTTGCCCGCTGCCGTCCTGCAGTTCTCCTACCGCTGACCCCATCCAAGGGGCGTCGGGATTCACGACTCCTAAGGCAGCGCATAGCGGGACGCGCGTCCCGTTGCCCGCTTCCGGAGTCAACGGCCCGTAAACTATGACCGTCTGGCCCGGGATCGTGCGTCACGATCCGCCGCCGGTCCCCGGGACGGTTACGAGGGTCTCCTGACGAACCCGATGTCGGCGGCGACGGCCTTGAGCCGATCCGGTTCCCGCTCCTTTCGTTCCGAGTAGCGGTCCACGAGGTAGTCGGATCGCTCGCGGGTCAGGAGCGTGAACTTCATCAGCTCCTCGCAGACATCGACGACCCGGTCGTAGAGCGGCCCGGGTTTCATCCGGCCGGTTTCGTCGAACTCCTTGTAGGCCATCGGCACCGAGGACTGGTTCGGGATGGTGACCATCCGCATCCAGCGCCCGAGCACGCGCAGGCCGTTGACGGCGTTGAAGGACTGCGAGCCGCCGGAGACCTGCATCACGGCCAGCGTCCGCCCTTGGGTCGGGCGCACCGACCCCTCGGACAGGGGCAGCCAGTCGATCTGGCTCTTCATCACCCCGGACATGGCCCCGTGTCGCTCCGGGCTGACCCAGACGTGCCCTTCCGACCAGATCGAGAGGTTCCGGAGTTCCTGGACCTTTGGGTGATCGGCGGTGGCGTCGTCGGGCAGAGGGAGGCCGTGCGCGTCGTAGATGCGGACCTCGCCGCCCATCGCCTCAAGCAGGCGCGCCGCCTCGTAGGCGAGGAAGCGGCTGAACGAGCGCTCCCGGAGCGACCCGTAGAGGATCAGGAAGCGCGGGGCGTGGGCGAACGGCGTCGCCACCTGCAGGTCGGCGCTCGCCGGAACGATGAAGTGTCCCTCGCTCAGGTTCGGCAGGCCGTCGGCGAAGGGCTGTCGAGGCTTGTCCAAGGAACGTCTATCCTCTACGTTTCAATGATGGTTGAGATATTGACATCATGATGGACGAACGGCAAGCTGTCGCTGCCTTCGCGGCCCTCGGCCAGGAGCATCGGCTGCGCATCGTGCGCCAGCTCGTCACAGCGGGGCCTGACGGGATGGCGGCCGGCATGCTGGCCGAGGCGGTCGGCGTGTCCGGCACCAACCTGTCGTTCCACCTGAAGGAACTCAGCCATTCCGGCCTGGTCACCTCCCGGCGCGAGGGGCGGTCGATCATCTACAGCGCCGCCTACCCGGACCTGTCCGAGCTCATCCAGTTCCTGATGCGCGATTGCTGCCAGGGCCGCCCCGAGGTCTGCGCCCCGGCCGTAGCCGCCCTATCCGCCTGCTGCGAGGAAACCGCCTGATGGACGTCGTGATTTACCACAACCCGGATTGCGGCACGTCCCGCAACACCCTGGCACTCATCCGCAACGCCGGCATCGAGCCGCACGTGATCGAGTACCTGAAGACGCCGCCGAGCCGGGTGATGGTCCGTCAACTCGCGGAGCGTGCCGGCCTCACCGTGCGCGACCTCCTGCGGGAGAAGGGCACGCCCTACGCCGATCTCGGCCTTGGGGACCCGAGCCTTACGGATGACCGGCTTCTCGATGCCATCGAGGCTCACCCGATCCTGTTGAACCGCCCCCTGGTC
Organism: Methylobacterium sp. J-043; assembly: GCF_022829505.1. Classification (NCBI taxonomy): domain Bacteria; kingdom Pseudomonadati; phylum Pseudomonadota; class Alphaproteobacteria; order Hyphomicrobiales; family Methylobacteriaceae; genus Methylobacterium; species Methylobacterium sp. J-043. The sequence goes on from NZ_JAKSYB010000058.1 coordinate 73,118, forward strand.
GTCACCCCTCAGGGCGTCGCCCTCTGCCGACCGTCCGAGGCGGTCCTCGACCTCCTGCCTGCCCAGCAGGGCGAGTTCGTCAAGGAGGACGGCGAGCGCGTCGTCGACGAGCACGGCCGGCGCATCGCCACCGCCTGATCGCTCCACATAATCAAGAACAAGAAACGGTCCCGATGCTCGCGCTCGCCATCTTCGTCGTCACCCTCGTGTTCGTCATCTGGCAGCCGAAGGGGTTCGGGATCGGATGGAGCGCCCTGATCGGAGCCGCGGTCGCGCTCGCCACCGGGGTCATCCACCCGGGCGACATCCCGGTCGTCTGGCACATCGTCTGGGACGCCACGTTCACCTTCGTCGCGCTGATCATCATCTCGCTGCTGCTCGACGAGGCCGGCTTCTTCCACTGGGCGGCGCTCCACATCGCCCGGTGGGGCGGCGGACGGGGGCGCCTGCTGTTCCCGTTGGTGATCCTGCTCGGCGCCGCCATCGCCGCGGTGTTCGCCAACGACGGCGCGGCCCTGCTGCTCACCCCCATCGTGCTGGCCATCCTGCTGCGCCTCGACTTCAAGCCGGCCGCGGCGCTGGCCTTCATCGTCGCCTGCGGGTTCGTTGCGGACTCCACCAGCTTGCCGCTGGTGATCTCGAACCTCGTCAACATCGTCTCGGCGAACTTCTTCGACATCTCCTTCAGCCGCTACGCGGCCGTGATGGTGCCGGTGAACCTCGTCTCGCTCGCGGCGACCCTGGTGGTGCTGTGGCTGTTCTACCGGCGCGACCTTCCGGCCACGTACCCCGTGGCCGAGCTCGAAGCGCCGCGCCACGCGATCATGGACGCGCTGGTGTTCAAGGCAGCCTTCCCGCTCCTCGGGCTGCTGCTGGTCGCCTACTTCGTGACGGCGCCGTTCGGCGTGCCCGTCTCGGTGGTCACCTGCGCCGGCGCCGTGATCCTGCTGGCGCTGGCGAACCGGAGCCGCGTCATTCCGATCCGCAAGGTGCTAGCGGGGGCCCCCTGGCAGATCGTCCTGTTCAGCCTCGGCATGTACCTCGTCGTCTACGGGCTGAAGAATGCCGGCCTGACCGACTACCTGGCGCAAGGCCTCGTCTGGCTCTCGGGCCATGGGCCGTTCGTCGCCACCATAGGCACGGGGGTCGCAGCCGCGATCCTGTCCTCGGTGATGAACAACATGCCGAGCGTGCTGGTTGGCGCGCTGTCGATCCAGCAGGCCCCGGACCTGTCGCCGCTGATGCGCGAGCTCATGGTCTACGCCAACGTCATCGGCTGCGACCTCGGCCCGAAGTTCACGCCCATCGGGAGTCTGGCGACCCTGCTGTGGCTGCATGTGCTCGACACCAAGGGCCAGCGCATCACCTGGGGCCAGTACATGCGGGTCGGCCTCGTCATCACGCCGCCGGTGCTACTCGTCACCCTGGCGGCCCTGGCGTTGTGGCTACCCATGATCGGGGCCCGGTAGCACGGCGATGACCCCGCCGCACCGCTGGCCCGTGACCTCGGCCCTGGGCGTGATCCAAATCCTGACCTGGGGCTCATCGTTCTACCTCCTGTCGGTTCTGGCCACCCCGATGTCGAGGGATACGGGATGGCCCCTCGGCTGGGTCATCGGGGGCCTATCCCTCGGCCTCCTCGTCGCGGGCCTCGTCTCGCCGCGGGTGGGAGCCTTCATCGGGGAGCATGGCGGCCGGCCGATGCTGGCCTTCGCCGCCATCGCCCTGGCGCTGGGCCTCACGGGCCTTGCCCTGGCCCCGTACGTTACGGCTTACTTGGCGGCTTGGCTCCTCATCGGCCTCGGCATGGGCACCGGACTGTACGATCCCGCCTTCGCCACCCTCGGCCGGCTCTACGGTGCCGAGGCGAGGTCCGCCATCACGACGCTGACCCTGTGGGGCGGCTTCGCCAGCACGGTGTGCTGGCCGCTTTCCGCCTTCCTGCTCGAGCAGGTCGGCTGGCGCGGCACCTGCCTCGCCTATGCGGCGCTCCACCTTACGGTCACACTCCCCCTCGTGCTCGTCGTGATCCCGTCCCCTCCGCCGCCTACGGCTCGACGGCTTAAGGGATCAAACGCAAGCGCTCGGCTGGATGGGCGGGAGCGACGCGCCTTCCTCCTCATGGCCGGGGTGCTGACCCTCGGCGGCACGGTGATGGCCATGGTCTCGGTGCACCTCATCACCCTGCTACAGGCCCGTGGCGTGGCTCTCACCTCGGCCGTGGCCTACGGGGCGCTGATCGGACCCTCCCAGGTCGGCGCCCGCATCATCGAGATGGCCGGCAAGGGACGGCATCACCCCCTCTGGACCCTGACCGCCGCCATGGTCCTGGTGATCCTGGGGATCGCGATGCTGACGGCCGGCCTACCCTTGGTCGGGCTGGCGCTGGTCCTCTACGGGGCCGGGAACGGGATCTACTCGATTGCACGTGGTACGGTGCCCCTGGCCCTGTTCGGTCCCGAACGATACGCCGCGCTCGTCGGTCGCCTCGCCCGTCCGGGGCTGGTGGCGCAGGCGCTTGCACCCTCCGTCGGAGCCGTGGTCCTGACCCACGCGGGCGCGGACGCGACCTACGCCCTGCTCAGCGTGCTCGCCGTGGCGAACGTCGCGCTCGCCCTATCGCTCTGGCGCGTCCGGCCGCGAAGCCAGGGAGCCGGCGGCCGCCTTCGACGGTCGCCGTGATCCAGTCCCGATCCGATCTTGCCTCCGACCCGTCGCGAGCCTACTGACGCTTAAACGATTCCATAACGGTTTAAGTGTCGTGCAAGAGAAACAAGCGCTCGACGGCTTCGCGGCCATCGCGCAGGAGACCCGCCTGCGCATCATCCGCCTGCTGGTCACGGCCGGGGCGAAGGGCATGGCGGCTGGTGCCATCACCGAGGCCATCGCAGGTGCCTCGGCGCCGCGCATCTCGTTCCACCTTAGCCACCTGGAGAACGCCGGCCTCGTCGAGAGCCGCCGCGAAGGTCGCTCGATCATCTACAGTGCGATCTTCCCGGCCCTGTCCGACCTCGTCGCCTTCCTCATGCGCGATTGCTGCGAGGGTCACTGCGAGGTCTGCGACCGCGCCATCGACCTGTTCGCCAAATGCACGGGCCGGCCCCAGCGGGTCGAGCAAGCCCCCAAGATCGCCTGCGAGGAAGCATGACCACCTTGCGCGACATCCTCGAAGGCCGGCAGATCCCGATCTACTTCGCCGCCATCGGCCTGGCCGTCGTCGTTGCGCTGATGGTCCCCGGAACCACGGCCCTGGACGTCGGGATCAACCCGGCCCTGGCGTTGATGCTGTTCGTCACCTTCCTCCAGGTACCCCTGCCCGAGTTGGGGAAAGCCTTTACGCGGGTCCGTTTCCTGGCGGCGCTCCTCGCCACGAACTTCGTCGCGCTGCCGATCCTGGTGGCCTGCCTGATCCAGTTCCTGCCCGCCAATCCGATGCTGCGGCTGGGCGTGCTCATGGTCCTGCTCACGCCGTGCATCGACTACGTCGTCACCTTCGCCCACCTCGGCCGCGCGGACGCCAAGGTGCTGCTGGCCTCCACCCCGGCGCTGCTGATCGCGCAGATGCTGCTGCTGCCGGTCTACCTCAACGTCTTCCTCGGCGAGGACGCCGCCAGGTTCGTCCAGGTCGGTCCGTTCGTGCACGCCTTCGTCTGGCTCATCGCGGTTCCCCTCGGACTTGCTGCGGCCGTGCAGATCTGGGCCGGACACAGCCGCGCCGGCCACCGGATCGCCACCGGGCTCGGACTTCTGCCGGTGCCGTCGACGGCCCTCGTCCTGTTCGTGGTGATCGCGTCCGTCCTGCCCCAACTCGGGCCGGCCCTAGACGACGCCCTGCGGGTGGTCCCCGTCTACGTCGCCTTCGCCGTGGCTGCCCCGCTGCTGGGTTGGGCGGTCGGGCGCGCGTTCCGCCTGGATGCCCCCACCGTCCGCACGCTGGCCTTCAGCGCCGCCACCCGAAACTCTATGGTGGTCCTGCCGCTGGCCTTCGCCGTTCCAGGCGCCGTCCCGCTCCTGCCCGCCGTCATCGTCACACAGACGCTGATCGAGCTCCTGAGCGAACTCGTTTACGTCCGCCTCGTGCCCAGGCTCGGCCCAACGGCGGCGTCGCCGGTCCCGGCCGTCTAAGTCGCCCCCGATGAGACGGCAGAGCGTACCCGTGATCCCGCATCGCCACCGTCTCGTGGTGATCTCGGCCCTTGGCTCGATCCAAATCCTGACCGGGGGGGCCTCGTTCTACCTGCTGTGTGTGCTCGCCAACCTGATATCGGAGTATACGGGGTGGCCTCTGAGATGGGTCATCGGGGGCCTGTCCCTCGGCTTCCTCGTCGCGGGTTTGCTATCTCCGCGGGTGGGGCTTTCGTCAGGTAGTGCCTATCCCTTCCGCGCCGACACGCGATGTGGCATCGTCCGTTCGTGACCTTTTGGCTCGCCCTTCGCAGGCTGCTCCCGCTCCTGGCGGTGATCGGCCTCGCCCTTGCGCCGGTGACCGCATCCGCGGCCGCCGCAGGCATGCGCGCGCCGACGGCCGTTCAGGGGCACGCCATGGCGATGCCCGACGAAGCCATGGCCGACATGGCCGGGATGGCCATGGACGAGATGCCGTGCTGTCCCAAGGAGCGGCCGGATATGCCCGACTGCTCCAAGGGCTGCCCCCTGATGGCGCTTTGCCTGGCGAAGGTCGCCACCGGGCTGCCGGTCGCCGTCGGACTTCCGGGCCGCGTCGGCGGCGTCGAGGGGCCGACCTGGGGCGTCACCGCCTCCTTCGACAGCCTGTCGCAAGGGCCGCCCACCGAGCCTCCCCGAGCCTGAACCCGATGCCGCCGGCGCCTGCGCCGGCAGATCCCGCGCGCCTGAAGGCCCGGGTCCCATCGTTTTCAGGAGATCATCGACCGTGTCCAACACATCGTTTTCGCGCGCGCTCACGGCTGCGCTGCTCGGCCTCGCCCTGACCGCCGCGGCCCGGGCCGACACCAAGGACTACGAGTTCCAACTGGTGAAGGACGAGGCCAAGCAGGGCGAGGCCATCCTCGACGTCCGCCTCGTTGACAAGCGCACGTCCAAGCCTGTGCCGAACGCCGTCATCTTCGCCAAGCGCATCGACATGGCGCCTGACAGCATGGAGGAGATGACCTCCAAGATCGAGCAGCTGCCGTCGCCGGAGCCGGGTCTCTACCGGTTCAAGGTGAAGCTGACGATGGCTGGCAGCTGGCGCCTCTCGCTCGGGGCCAAGGTCCAAGGCGAGACCGGCACCGTCGAGAACAAGCTGGTGTTCAAGGCCACCAAGTGAGCCGGAGAGCATGGCTGGCCGGGACCCTCGCCGCGCTCGCGGCGGGGGTTTTGGGGTATGGCGCGGGGCATGAGGGCAGCCCCGTGCCGGCGCTCGTCCAGCAGGCGCGGACCGGGTTCGTCCACTGGCTGCCGGGTGCCGAGACAAGGTCCGCTGTGCCCGCTCGGGTCCCGACCAAGGCGACCGGTCCCGTGGTCTACTACCGGGACCCGGACGGGAAGCCGGACTACTCCGCCGAGCCCAAGCGCACAGCGGACGGTCGAGACTATCGCGCCGTCCACGCAAGCGAGGACGTGCGCTTCGACGAACCCGACGAGCCCGAGGCGATTCCCGACCCCGGGCACGGCGACATGGCCAAGGGTCAGACCACGATGCCTGCGAGCGCCCGCAAGGTGCGCTTCTACCGCAACCCGATGGGCCTGCCGGACACCTCGCCGATTCCGAAGAAGGACGCGATGGGGATGGACTACCTCCCCGTCTACGAGGGCGAGGACACCGACGACGGCACCGTGAGGATCTCGCCGGGCAAGCTCCAGCGCACCGGGGTCCGGACGGCGGTGGCCGAGCGACGGGTCCTGTCGATGCCGGTGCGCGCGCCCGGCGCCATCGAGGAGGACGAGCGCCGGATCTCGGTGATCGCGATGCGCACCGACGCCTTCATCGAGAAGGTCGAGGCCGTCACCACCGGCGACCACGTCCACAAGGGCCAACCTCTCCTGCGCCTGTTCTCGCCGGAGATGAATGCGGCCGCCGCGCAGTACCTCACCGGCATCGGCTACGAGGGCGCCCGCCGTCGCCTGGAGAACCTCGGCATCCCGCCCGAGGTCATCGACGAGATCGAGCGATCCCGAAAAGTGCCTTCCACCATCACGTGGTCGGCGCCTCGCGACGGCGTCGTGGTCGAGCGCAACGTCTCGGACGGCATGCGCGCCAAGTCCGGCGACACCCTCTTCAAGCTCGTCGATCATTCCAGGGTCTGGGTCCTGGCCGACGTGACCGAACGCGACCTGGCCGCTGTGGCCGAAGGCCAGACGGCGACGGTGCGCGCCCGGACGTTCCCGGATCGCCTCTTCACCGGCACGGTGACCCGGATCTACCCGCACCTCGCCGTGGCGACCCGGACCGCCCGCCTGCGGATCGAGTTGCCGAACCCGAACGGCGACCTGCGCCCGGGGATGTTCGCCGACGTGACGATCGCCACCGGCAGCGACAAGCCGGTGGTGGCGGTGCCCGACGACGCGGTCATCGACACCGGCACGAAACAGGTCGTCCTGCTCGACAGGGGCGTGGGCCGCTTCGAACCGCGGCCGGTCCGGCTCGGCACCCGCGGCGACGGCTACGTCGAGATCCGCGACGGCATCGCCGCGGGCGACCGCGTGGTCACGTCAGCGAACTTCCTGATCGATGCCGAGAGCAACCTGAAGGCGGCGCTGCAGGGGCTGTCCGAGCCCAAACCCGATCCCGGCCCACAGGCCGCGGCCGAAGGGAAGGCGCCATGATCGCCCGTCTCATCGCCTGGTCGGCGAGGAATCTGATGCTGGTCCTGATCGGGACCGTTTTCGCGGTGGGAGCGGGGCTCTACGCCCTGAAAACCTTGCCGCTCGACGCGATCCCGGACCTCTCGGACGTGCAGACCATCGTCTACACCGAGTACCCCGGGCAGGCGCCCCAGGTCATCGAGGACCAGGTCACATACCCCCTGACCACCGCCATGCTGACGGTGCCGCGGTCGAAGGTCGTGCGCGGCTTCTCGTTCTTCGGGGTGTCGTTCGTCTACGTCATCTTCGAGGACGGCACCGACCCGTACTGGGCGCGCAGCCGGGTGCTCGAATACCTGAACACCGTGGCCAAGCGCCTGCCGGCCGGCGTCACCCCGACGCTGGGACCGGACGCGACCGGGGTGGGCTGGGTCTACCAGTACGTCGTGGTCGCCAAGGAGCGGTCGCTGGCCGAACTCCGCTCGCTCCAGGACTGGGTCGTCCGCTTCGGGGCGTCGCGTGCCGAGGGCGTGGCCGAGGTCGCCGGCGTCGGCGGCTTCGTGAAGCAGTACAACGTCGTGGTCGATCCCAACCGGTTGCGGGCGCAGGGCATCACCCTGTCCAAGCTCCGGGAGGCCATCCGGGCCAGCAACGCCGACGTCGGCGGCCGCACCGTTGAACTGTCCGAGTTCGAGTTCGTCGTCCGCGGGCGGGGGTACCTCAAGAGCGTCGCCGACATCGAGAGCATCGTCCTGAAGACCGAGGCGGGCACGCCCCTGCGGGTGAAGGACGTGGCTCGGGTCGAGCTCGGCCCGGACGAGCGCCGCGGCATCACCGAGATGAACGGGGACGGCGAGGTCGCCGGCGGGATCATCCTGCAGCGCTTCGGTGCCAACGCCCTGAACGTGATCGAGAACGTGAAGGCCCGACTTTCCGAGGTCGCCGCCAGTCTGCCCAAGGGCACGGAGATCCTGCCGGTCTACGACCGCTCGCACCTGATCGAGGCGGCCATCGAGACCCTCAAGGGCACGCTGATCGAGGAGAGCGTCATCGTCGCCCTCGTCTGCGTCGTGTTCCTCCTCCACGTCCGCAGCGCGCTGGTCGCGATCCTGATGCTGCCGGTCGGCATCCTCATGGCGTTCGCGGGCATGAAGGCTTTGGGGCTCGGGGCCAACATCATGAGCCTGGGCGGCATCGCCATCGCGGTGGGTGCCATGATCGACGCCGCCATAGTGATGATCGAGAACGCCCACAAGCACCTGGAACGGGCGCCGCCGGACAAACCCAGGGTCGAGATCCTGATCGAGGCGGCAAGTGAGGTCGGTCCGTCGCTGTTTTTCTCGCTGCTCATCATCACGGTCAGCTTCCTGCCGATCTTCACCCTGGAGAGCCAGGAGGGCCGCCTGTTCGGTCCGCTGGCCTTCACCAAGACCTTCGCGATGGCCGCGGCGGCAGTCCTGTCCCTGACACTCGTCCCGGCGCTGATGGTCCTGTTCGTCCGCGGCCGGATCATCCCCGAGCACCGCAACCCGGTGAACAGGCTCCTGATCTGGATCTACCGCCCTCTCATCGCCGGCGTCCTGCGGGCGCGTGTGCTGACGATCCTGCTGGCCTTGGTCGTCCTGGCGGTGACGGCGTGGCCGGCGAGCCGGCTCGGCTCGGAGTTCATGCCCGACCTCGACGAGGGGACTTTGATGTACATGCCCACCACCCTGCCGGGCATTTCGGTGACCAAGGCCGGCGACCTGCTGGCGACCCAGGACAGGATCATCAAGTCGTTCCCCGAGGTCGCCTCGGTCTACGGCAAGGCCGGACGGGCCAACACCGCGACCGATCCGGCGCCGAGCGAGATGTTCGAGACCATCGTCAACCTGAAGCCGAAGGTGGATTGGCGTCCCGGGGTCACGACGGCGAGCCTGAAGGCCGAGATGGACGCCGCGCTCCAGTTCCCCGGGGTCTCGAACGCCTGGACCCAGCCGATCCGCGCCCGCATCGACATGCTCTCCACCGGCATCCGCACGCCGGTCGGGATCAAGGTGCTCGGGACGGACCTGACCGAGATGGAAAAGGTCGCCCGCCAGGTCGAGGCGGTGGTGAAGGTGGTGCCGGGCACGTCGAGCGCCTACGCCGAGCGCGTCCAGGGCGGCTACTTCCTCGACATCACCCCCAACCGCGAGGCGCTTGGCCGGTACGGGCTGACGGTCGGGGACGTGCAGGACGTGATCGGGATGGCGCTCGGCGGCGAGAGCGTCACCAACACCGTCGAGGGCAGGGAGCGCTACACCGTCAACGTGCGCTACCCCCGGGCCTTTCGGTCCGATCCGCACTCCATCGCCTCCGAGGTCCAGGTGCCGATCCCGGGCGGGGGGACCGTGCCGCTCGGCGAGGTCGCCAAGGTGCAGTTGAACCGCGGCCCGACGCAGATCCGGACGGAGAACGGGCAACTCGCGGTCTTCATTTACGTCGACGTCGCCGGTCGCGACCTCGGGGGCTACGTTGCTGAGGCTAGAGCGGCGGTGACCAACGAGGTCAGGCTTCCCCAGGGTACCCTCGTGCAGTGGAGCGGGCAGGTGGAGTACCTCGACCGGGCGACCGCCCGGCTCAAGATCGTGGTGCCCCTGACGCTGCTGATCGTGTTCCTGCTGCTCTACCTGAACTTCCGTAGGCTGACCGAGACGCTCATCGTCATGCTGTCGTTGCCCTTCGCCCTCGTCGGCGGGGTCTGGCTGATGTGGTGGATGGGCTTCAATCTGTCGGTGGCCGTGGCGGTGGGCTTCATCGCGCTGGCAGGCGTGGCCGCCGAGACCGGGGTGATCATGCTGGTTTACCTCGACCACGCGCTGGCCGAGATCCGGGCCGAGCGCGATAGGGCCGGGCTGACGTTCACCAGGGCCGACCTGCGGCGGGCGATCATGGTCGGCGCGGTCGAGCGGGTGCGCCCGAAGATGATGACGGTGGTGGCGATCATGGCCGGGCTCCTGCCGATCCTGTGGAGCACCGGCTCGGGCTCCGAGGTCATGCAACGGATCGCCGTGCCGATGATCGGCGGCATGGTCTCCTCGACCCTGCTGACCCTCCTGGTGATCCCGGCGGTCTACGGCTTCGTGAAAGGGTGGGGGCTGCCGCGGTCCGAACCGAATACCATCGACCCCGAGGCCCGACTTGTAACGTTATGAACAATCTGACGGATTGAAACCATGCCCTGGGCCGACTCCCGGCCCCTTGCCGACACTCCGAAGGTCCGCTCCCAGGCTGTCGAGGCAGAGGCCAACGACCGGGTTGGGTGGCAAGCAGCTTGGCTGCTTTCAGTCGCAAGACGTTCTAAAGCGGACCAAGGATGAATCACCGTCTCCGGACGGTCGGTCCAACTCATCTCAGGGTCGAATTTTGTTAAAGCCGGATGCCGACTTCATCAGAGGCGATGCCACCGGCGCGAAAGTGCTCTGCCTCGGGAGACAGCGTGATTCACGATTGCAAAGCCCCGGTCACGCGACGTCTCGTGCTGGTCCGGCATGGCCAGAGCGTAGCCAACCGATCCGGCCTGTTCACGGGATTGCTGGACTCGCCCTTGACCGAGCAGGGCCGGATGGAAGCCGAGGCAGCCGGCCGGCGTTTGGCCGAGCGCCGCTGGCGCTTTTCTGTTGCCTTCACCTCGACGCTGACGCGGGCCGTCGTGAGCGGCCGGCTTATCCTCGATGCGCTCGGGCAACCCGGATTAATCCCCCAACGCTTCGCCGCGCTCGACGAGCGAGACTACGGCGACCTCAGCGGGCTCGACAAGACCACCGCCGATGCGCGCTGGGGGGCGGTGCGGATTGAGACCTGGCGCCGCTCCTACGCTGATGCGCCGCCGAATGGTGAGAGCCTGCGCGACACTGTCGCGCGCATCGTGCCCTGCTACCTCCGATCCATCCTACCGGCGGTCATGGGCGGGGACGTGCTGGTCGTCGCCCACGGTAATTGCCTGCGGGCGCTTGTGATGGCGCTCGAAGACCTCAACCCGGCGGAGGTCGAGCACCTCGAACTCGCGACGGGCTCCGTCAGGATCTATGAGTTTGCCGCGGACACGACGATCAAGGCACGCTGGATTGACGGGTGAATGCGCTTGTCGGCCCCCCAGAATGGATCTCCGCAAGCCGCGAAGGGGCCCCTTTTCATCTATTCCGTTGATGGGAAACATCTGATCATTCCGTTGGAGTGAATGAAAGGGACATGGGATTCTCTGGCATCACATCGGAGCCATCCATGTCCATGCCCAGACTTTTCTCCCACCCTCGATCGATGGGCGCCTTGGCCGGCACGAAAGCCATCCTTCCGGGACTGGGCCTCTGCGTGGCGGTCACCGCCGCAGCGGTCGGCTTCGAGGCCGTCGAGGCGCATCTGTTCGGTCGCGCCTGGCTCGAAGCCCTGGTGCTGGCGATCCTGCTCGGCAGCGCGATCCGCACGGCCTGGACCCCGTCGCAACGTTTCTTTCCCGGCATCGCCTTCGGGGCCAAGACCGTACTGGAGATCGCGGTTGTTCTTCTCGGGGCCTCGCTCAGCCTCGCGACGATCTTGGCGGCCGGTCCGGGTCTGCTCTTCGGCATCGCGGGCGTCGTCACGGTGGCGATCCTGTCGAGTTACGGCATCGGTCGGGCGCTCGGGCTGCACCCGCGCATGGCGATCCTCGTCGCCTGCGGTAACTCGATCTGCGGCAACTCGGCCATCGCCGCCACGGCGCCGGTGATTGGTGCCGACGGCGAGGACGTCGCCGCCTCCATCGCCTTCACCGCGGTTCTAGGCGTGCTGGTGGTGCTCGGGCTGCCGCTACTGGTGCCCCTGCTCGGTCTCTCGCCGATGCAGTACGGGGTGCTCGCCGGCCTCACCGTCTACGCTGTTCCGCAGGTTCTCGCCGCCACCGCGCCGGTCGCGGCACTCAGCGTCCAGGTCGGAACCCTGGTGAAGCTCGTCCGGGTGCTGATGCTCGGCCCGGTCGTCCTGGTGCTCTCGCTCGGCGCGAGCCGGCTGGGCGAGAAGACCGACGAGGCCGCCCCCGGCGTCACAGCCGGCGACCGCCCGGCCCGCGCCAGCCTCGCGATCCACCGCCTGGTGCCGTGGTTCATCCTCGCATTCCTCGCGCTCGCGGGACTTCGCTCGGCCGGGCTGATCCCGCAGGTCGCGCTCGCGCCGATGTCGGAGACCGCCAACGTGCTGACCGTGGTCTCGATGGCGGCGCTCGGCCTCGGGGTCGACGTGCGCAGCGTCGCCAAGGCCGGGGCGCGGGTGACGCTGGCGGTAGTCGCCTCGCTCCTCGCGCTCGGCGCCGTCAGCCTCGGCCTGATCCACGTGCTGGGCCTTGTCTGATCCGGGTGTGGATCCGGCTCCACCACCGATCCAGGTTTTTATCCGGCGCGATGCCCCGAAGAAATCCGGATTAAGCGGGAGATTGAAAATTCTCGAATCATCGCACCGGGAGATCGTTCGCATCGCGAAAGACCGTTGGAGGGAATAAATCGCTTTCCGTAGCATCTCCCTTGTCGCGAGGAATCGCCACGAGGCCCGATGCGCTCGAACGCATCGACGCCGACATTCTTCAAGGGGAGAGACCATGCACGGATTGGACAGACCGACGAACCGCCGCCTCGTCCTGGGTGGACTCGGGCTCGGCAGCCTCGGCGCCGCGTTGCCGGCCTGGGCCGCGGGCTCGGTGAAGCTGCCGCTGCCCGGCGGCCCGGACGAGCGGGCGCTGACCACCGCCTTTCCGGGCAAGGGCGAGATGATCCTCCAGCGCACCCATCCGCCGCTGCTGGAGACGCCGTTCTCGGTGTTCGACGCGGGCGTGTTCACCCCCAACGACCGCTTCTACGTGCGCTGGCACTGGGCCTCGATCCCGACCGAGGTCGATGCCGGCACCTTCCGGCTCAAGGTCCACGGCCATGTGGAGAAGGAACTCTCGCTCTCCCTCGATGCCATCGCCGGCCTGCCGCGCTTCGAGATCGCCGCGGTCAACCAGTGCTCGGGCAATTCACGCGGGCTGTTCGAGCCGCGGGTGCCCGGCGCGCAATGGGCCAACGGCTCAATGGGCAACGCCCGCTGGACCGGGGTGCGCCTCAAGGACGTGCTCGAAAAGGCCGGGGTGAAGGCCGGTGCCGTGCAGGTGCGCTTCAACGGCCTCGACGAGCCCGTGGTCGACGACGCGCCGGACTTCAAGAAGTCCCTCGATCTCGACCACGCCAACAATGGTGAGGTGATGATCGCCTACGCGATGAACGGCGAGCAGCTCCCGCTGCTCAACGGTTTCCCGCTCCGGCTCGTGGTGCCGGGCTGGTACTCAACCTACTGGGTCAAGATGCTGTCCGACATCGAGGTGCTGGACAAGCCCGACGAACAATATTGGATGAAGACCGCCTACCGTATTCCCGACGTGCCGGGTGCTAACATCAAGCCCGGGCAGACAGGGTTCAAGACAGTGCCGATTAACAGGATGGTGCCGCGCTCGTTCGTCACCAACCTGACCGACGGCGCCAAGGTGGCGGCCGGAACGCCGGTGGCCATCCGCGGCATCGCGTTCGGCGGCGATTGTGGGGTGAAGGCGGTCGAGTTCTCCGGCGACGGCGGGGCGACGTGGTTCCCGGCGCAACTCGGTGCCGACGAGGGCCCCTACAGCTTCCGCCGCTTCGACGGCAGCCTGCCGGCGCTGGCCGCCGGGACCCACACGGTCAGGGTCCGCTGCACCAATACCAAGGGCGTCGCGCAAGGCATGGACCGGGTCTGGAACGCCAACGGCTTCATGCAGAACGGCATCGAGACCGTGTCCTTCCAGGCCGCTTGAGGAGAACAGCCATGAACACAATTCGCCCTGCGGCCCTCATCGCCGCGCTCATCCTGTCTCCCCTGGTGGCGCTCGCGGCGCCTGCTCCCGAGCCGATGCGCTTCAGTTCGCAATCGATCGAATTTCCGACGTCCGACCGGATCTTTCCGGACGGGCCGGGAGCCGAGGCGGTCAATAACAATTGCCTCGCCTGCCACTCGGCCGGGATGGTGCTGACCCAGCCCAAGCTCACGAAGGCGCAGTGGACCGAGACCGTGAACAAGATGGTCCACGTCTACAAAGCGCCGGTCGATCAGGCCGATGTGCAGACCATCGTCGATTACCTCACGGCGTTGAAGCCCACGCCCTGAACCCTCGAATCCCGAGGCCGCCGTGCTTTTTTCGCCGGCCTCGGGGAATAGACCGCCCTCGCTGGCATCTCCCTAAGGCGATGCACGGCCTGACCGGTCCCGCACGACGCAATCCGATTTCGAACTCGCCCGCACGGCCGGCCCCAGGCCGTCGAACGAGGGCGCATGCCCGAGAGACACGCTTCATGACCCACGTCCGTACCAGCCTCCGCGCCCTCCTCGCCGGAGCTGCCTTGCTCCTCACCCAGAACCAACCTGGATTCGCCGCCGGCTTCGACGGCGCAATCAAGAACAACGCGCTCGCCCTGAACGCCGCCGGCACGGTCGCCGCGGTGTCGAACAGCGAGGAGAGCGCCGTCATCGTCTACGACGTCGCCAAGGGCACGGTGCTCCGCCGCCTCGACGGCTTCGTCACGCCGCGCAACATCGTGTTCGCGCCGGACGGCGCCCGCTTCTACGTCTCCGACAGCGGCACGGGCCGGATCACGGTCTACGAGACCGGCACCGGCAAAGAAGCCGGCGTTCTTGCCGCGGGCCCCGGTGCGTTCGGCACGGTGCTCTCGGCCGACGGGACAAAGCTCTACGTCAACAACGAGGCCGCGAGCACGCTGACCGTGTTCGACACCAAGACCATGCTCGCAGTCGCCGTGATCCCCGGCTTTGCGCAGCCGCGCCAAGGCGTGAAGCTGTCGCCGGACGGCAAGACCGTGTTCGTGACGAACTTCCTCGGCGACAAGATCACGTTGGTCGACACCGCCACCAACAAGATCACCAGCGAGATCGCCGGGTTCGACAAGCTGCGCGCCATCTCGATCACCAAGGACGGCAAGACGCTGTTTGCCGCCAACAGCGGCCGCAACACCGTCAGTGTGGTCGATGTCGCCGCCCGCAAGGTCACGTCAGAAGTCGCGGTGGGCAAGGACCCCTACGGTGCCGCGCTGACCCCGGACGGGCGCTTCGTCTATTCGGGCAACCTCAAGGACAACTCGCTCTCGGTGATCGACACCGACACGCTCAAGGTCGTCGCCACGGTGACCGGGCTGAACGAGCCGCGCCAGGCGATCGCATTCTCCAGTGACAACGCCCACGCGTACGTCCTCAACCGCGACCTCAGCGTGGCCGTGGTCGACCGCGCGAAGAACGCGGTGGTTTCGACGATGAAGCCGTGAAGCGTCGCGCGCCGGGTGCCTTTCGGCGCCCGGCGCGTTCTCGATCTCGACACGTCGCGAACGCAGGACAAAGACCCCATGCTCGGCCTGTTCCAGCGCAAGGACCGCCTCATCGTCCACGGAAAGACGCCCTACAACGCCGAGCCGCCGCTCGATCGCCTGCGGGCCGCCTTCCTGACTGATCAAGCCGACTTCTACGTCCGCAGCCACGGCGACATCCCGGACCTCGACGCCGACGGCTACCGCCTGACCGTCGACGGGATGGTCGCGACGCCCCTCGACCTCTCCCTCGCCGATCTCAAAGAACGCTTCGCGCCCGTCACCGTGACGGCGGTGATGCAATGCGCCGGCAACCGCCGGGCCGACATGCTGGCGGTGGCCCCGGTCTCCGGCGACCCGTGGGCGCCCGGCGCCATCGGTAATGCGGAATGGACCGGCGTGCGGCTCGCCGACGTGCTGCGCGCGGCCGGCATCAAAGCGGATGATGAGCGCCACGTCGCCTTCGAGAGCCACGACCGGATCGCGGACACGGACACGCGCTTCGGCGCCTCGATCCCGCTCGCCAAGGCGCTGGCGCCCGAGACGCTGCTTGCCTTCGCGATGAACGGCGAGCCTCTCGCCCCCGAGCACGGCCATCCGTTACGCGTGGTGGTGCCGGGCTTTGCCGGCATCCGCAGCCCGAAATGGCTCGCCCGGATCACGGTGCAGGACCGGCCCTCCGACAACCCGATGCAGGCCGACGACTACAAGCTGTTTCCGCCCGACGTGACGGCCGAGACCGCCGACCCGGCCCACGGCATCACCATCGAGGCGATGCCGTTGAACAGCGCGATCTGCGAGCCCGCCCGCGGCGCTGCGTTGAAGGCCGGCCGGCACGCGATCCGCGGCTACGCCATCGCCAGCGACCGCGCGGTCGCCCGCGTCGACGTCTCGACGGATGGCGGCCGCAGCTGGGCGCAAGCCCGGATCGAGCGCGATGCCGACGCGCCCTACGCCTGGACGTTCTGGGAGATCGAGCGCGAACTGACCGCGGGCGAGCACGAGCTCGCGGTGCGGGCCTGGGATTCCGCCGGCCAGACCCAGCCGGCCGCCCCCGACGACACCTGGAACTACAAGGGTTACCTCAGCGCCGCCTGGCACCGGGTGCGAGTGACGGTGGCCTGACCCTCACGCCCAGAGCAGGGCGGTGGCCGCGAGGCCGGAGATCGCGATGAGCAGGGCCGCAATCCCGACGGTGAGGAGGCGCGGCATCATCGGGATCTCGGAATGGGCGAGCCGTGCCCGGATCGCCCGGTCCCGCCACACGGCGCCGGCGAATGAGGCGAGCGCGCAGCCGATCAGCGTCAGCGACAATACCTTCAGCGGCCAGACCGCGAGCACCTCCCGCAGGAAGCGCTGCGCGGCGAGGCCGACGCCTAGGAACGCGAGCCCGGTGCGAAGCCACGCCACGAAGGTGCGTTCGGCCGCTAGAACCGTCCGATCCTCGGCGAGTCTCACCCGGGGATCGTCGGGGGGCACGGGTTTCGCGAGCTCGCTCATCCGGCATTCGCTGTCGCGATCAGGTCGAGAAGCGCGTCGGCGGCCCGGCTGCGGTAGCGCTCCTTGTGGCGCAGCACCCGGAACGGCCGGCTCGGTAAGTCGAACGCCGCCCGGACCAGGGTCCCGGCCCGAAGCGCGGCGGCGACCACGGTCTCGGACAGGACGGCGGCCCCGCCCCCGGCCTCGACGGCGGCGCGGACCGCCTCGTTAGAGGGCAGTTCGAGCGTGACCCGAAGCTGGGCGGCTGCGAGGCCGGCCGCACCCAGGGCCGCCTCGAAGGCCGAGCGGGTTCCCGATCCCGCCTCGCGCAGCACCCAATCGACCCCGGCGAGGTTTTCGGGTTCGAGGTGGGTCGCCTCGGCGAAGGCATGGCCAGGGGCGACCACGAGGACCAGTTGGTCCTGCGCGATGGTCGTGCTCGCGAGCGTCGGGTCGTCCAGCGCCCCCTCGACAAAGCCGAGTTCGGCCTGCCCCGCGCGCACCGCGTCGGCGGCGTCGGTGGTGTTGCCCACCGCCAACCGGATGGCGATCTCAGGGTAGGCCCGGCGGAAGGCGACGAGGTGGCGCGGCAGCCAGTCGCTGGCGATGGTCTGGCTGGCATAGAGGGCCAGCGTCCCGCGTCGCATGCCACTGAGGTCGGCGAGCACCAGTTCGGCGGCCTCGGCCCGGGCGAGTACGGCGCGGGCCTCGACGAGGAACACGCGTCCCGCCTCGGTCAGCTCGATCCCGCGGCCGACCCGGTGAAACAGCTTGGTGGCGTGCCGCCCCTCGATGTTGGCGATCGCCGTGCTGACTGCCGACTGGACGAGGTTCAGCGCCTCTGCAGCCCGGGTCACGTGCTGCCGCTCCGCCACGGCCACGAAGATGCGGAGTTGGTCGAGGGTCATGGTTGCCGCGGCGGAACCGGCAATCCACGGACCTGCGCGTCAACCGCCTGCGCGACGGTCAACAGCCGCGCCTCGTCGGTGCGACCCGTCACGACGTAGGACATGCCGCCATCGACCCAGGAGAAGGCAGCGACATCGCCCTCGCGGGCGAAGCGGAACACCGTGCGGCCATCCGCATCGCCCACGCGGCTGTAGAGCGTCAGCCGGGTGCCGTGATCGTCATCGTACATCAGCATCGCGGCGGATTCGGAACCCGCCGGCAGCAGCCGGCCGCCCATCAGGCGGAAGCCGTAGGCCGTGAGGTCGGGGGTGGTCACCGCCCGGCCGAGGCGCTTCGAGAGCCACGTCACGAGGTGCGGCTTCTCGTCGGCGCGCACCTCCACCGGATGCACCGCCTCGACCACGTAGGTGCGGAAGGCCGCCACTGCGTCGTCGGTCGCCGGCTCGGTTCGCGCGAGCGTGACCGTGGGTACCTGCCGCACGGCATGGCCGAACCAGCCGGCGGCACCGCCGACCGCGAGGCAGAGCACGGCCGCAGCCGCGACCGGAAGCCAGCGCCCGGTTATCGGGCGATGTCGCGAGCGGATATTGGCGACCCTGAGCCGCGCCGGGATCGCCTCCTCGGCGATCGGCGCGAGGCGGGCACGCAAGCGCTCGCGCAAGGCGCGATCCGCCGAGACCTCGGCCGCCCGCGCGGGATTTCCCCTGAGCCATGCCTCGACCAGCGCCTGCCGCTCCGGTTCCAGACGACCGTCGATCAGGCCGTGCAGGTCGTCCTCGCCGACCGGGCGCGGATCCCCGCTCATTTTACCCTCCTCAACAAGCCGGTTCGGCCGGTTTCCAGAAAACTTCGCATCCGCTCCCGGGCTCGGCTTAACCGCGACATCACCGTGCCGAGCGGTACTCCGAGCACCTGGGCCGCTTCCGCATAAGACAGATCCTCAACCGCGACGAGCAGCAGCACCGAGCGCTGCTCCTCGGGCAGCGCATCGAGCCCGGTGAGCACGTCACGGGCTCCCATAGCGGTCTCGGGGTCGGCACCCGGATCAGGCACCTGCTCCAAAGCCTCCGCGCCGAGATCGACGCCGCGCCGGCCCCGGCGTCGAACAGTGCCGAGGAACAGGTTGCGCTCGATCGTGAACAGCCAGGCCCGCAGGTCGCCGTCGCGGCGGCGTCCGGACCAGCCGGACAACGCCCGCTCCAAAGTGTCCTGGACGAGGTCGTCCGCCGCTTCGCGGTCCCGTAACAGCGCGACGGCGTAGCGCCGCAACGCTGGGATCTGCGGTTCGATGAGGGCAGCGATCTCGTCCACGAGGCTTTACCGATCAGGGCTTGGCGATGTGCCATGCACCGTTGAGGAATCCGTCGCCGGTGATGTCGCCGGGCTTCGTATCCTTGGCGAAGGTGTAGAGCGGCTTGCCCTTATAGGCCCACTGCATCGTGCCGTCGTCCCGCGTCACCATCGTCCAGTCGCCACTAGCAGCCGAGCCGGGCGCCGCCATCAGGGCGGGCCAGTTGGCGGCGCAGGGGCCGTTGCACATCGACTTGCCGCCCATGTCCTTGTCGAAGGTGTAGAGGGTCATGCTCTTGGCATCGACGAGCGCCGGCCCCTTGGCAGTCTCGGCCGTCATCGCAGGCGCAGCGGCCTGGGCGGCGACGGCGGAGAAGGCGAAGGCCGCAAAGGCGGCGCGGATCAGCATGGTGCGCATGAGTGAGGTCTCCGGCGGTCGACCATGACCGCATTGGGAGAGATGCCGAACGGGCGCGTCTATTCCACTGACATTTGGAAAAGATCGATCACATCGGCAGGGCCGCGAATTCGTCCCCGGCCAGGGAATAAAACCGTTTCCCCGGCATCTCTCCCCTCGACAACGAACAGGGAGGACGGCTCATGCGCGGAGCATTGGGATTTGCGCTCACGGCCGCCGTGATGGCCGGCGGCCTCGTCGGCGGCCGGATGATGATGCCCCCGACGCTGGCCGCTGCCGAGCCGCCGGCCGTCGTTTCCGCGTCCTTCGACGCGGTGATGGCGCAGTCGATGACGCGGATGCATGCCGACATGATGGTCCCGCCCTCGGGCGATCCGGACCGCGACTTCGCCGCGATGATGATCCCGCACCACGAGGGCGCGATCGCGATGGCCCAGGCGGAGCTGCTCTACGGCAAGGATCCGGTCCTGCGCCGCCTCGCGCAGGGGATCATCGTCGAACAGGGCCAGGAGATCGCGGTGATGCGCCGGGCGCTCGCCGATCTCCCTCCCGCGCCGGATTCGTCCGCCGCAGCCGCCCACCTTCACCACCATGGCACGGCCCCTGCCGCCGAGATGCCTTCGGAGATCTGCCGATGAAGACCGCCCTCACCCTCCTCGCGCTCGCGCTGCTCTCCGGCTCGGCTCTCGCCGGGCAGGCCCCGGGCGCAGCCTCCGCACCGGACGTGCCGGTCAGCGGCAGGGACCGGTTCTACACCTCGGACCAGTTCTCCAACACGGTCTCGGTGGTCGATCCCGCCGCCAACGTCCTGCTCGGCGTGATCCGGCTCGGCGACCCGACGCCGATGAACCTGAGCCCGCTCTATCGCGGCCAGCTCCTCGTCCACGGCATGGGCTTCTCGCCCGACCACAGGACGCTGCTCGCGGTCTCGATCGGTTCGAACTCCGTGAGCTTCATCGACACGGCGACCAACACGGTCCGCCACACGGCCTATGTCGGCCGCGCGCCGCACGAGGCCTTCTTCACGCCGGACGGCCGGGAGGCCTGGGTGAGCGTGCGCGGCGAGGACTACATCGCCGTACTCGATGCCGCGACCGCCAAGGAGACGCGCCGGATCACCGTGCCGAACGGGCCCGGCATGACGATCTTCTCGCCGGACGGCGCCTACGGCTATGTCTGCTCCAGCTTCAGCCCCGAGACGGTGGTGATCGACACGAAGACCCACACCATCGTCGGGCGCGTGAAGCAGGAGAGCCCGTTCTGCCCCGACATCGCCGCGACACCGGACGGCAAGCAGGTGTGGTTGACCCTCAAGGATGTCGGCCGGACCCAGGTGTTCTCTGCGACGCCGCCCTTCGCGCCGCTGAAGACCATCGAGACCGGGCCGATCACCAACCACGTCAACATCGTCTCGACCAAGGCCGGCCAGTTCGCCTACGTGACGATCGGCGGCCTGAACCAGGTCAAGGTGTTCCGCACCGACGACTTCACCCAGGTCGCCACCATCCCGACCGGCGCCCTGCCGCACGGGCTCTGGCCCTCGGGCGACGGCAGCCGCGTCTATGTCGGCCTAGAGAACGCCGACAAGGCGGCGGTGATCGACACCGCATCGAACACCGTGATCGCCGAGGTTCCGATCGGCCAGGGGCCGCAGGGCGTGGCCTACGTCCCGAACGCCGTGCCGGAGGGGGACGGAAAGCAGAACCTCCAGCCGCTGGGCGCAGCCGGCAAGACCAGCGCGCTGACGCTCGCAGGCACCGATGGCAAGCCGGCGACGCAGGTGACCCTGTTCGACCAGGGCGTGCTGCAGACCCTGCAGGCCGCGGTCACGGGACTGGCGCCGAAGACGCCGTTCGTCCTGGCGCTCGCCGCCGATCCGAAGGGGGCCGCCGGCCTGGAGCCGCTCGCCGCCTTCATGACCAACCCGGCCGGCGCGGCCATCGTCAACGCCATCGGCCCGATCCGCCAGATCACCCGCACGGATGCCGGCGCGAGCCGGCGCTACCTCGTGGTGGTCTCGGGCAAGCCCGGTGAACTCGGCGGCGTCGTCCAGATGCAGACTGTGGATTGAACGGGCGGCCTCACGAGCGCGGGAAGCGGGAATCCGAGAGCATGCGTTCGCAGCGCGCGTCCGACTGCAACGTCTGCTTTCGAGGCCGCCGTTAGATTGCTCCTATGACCTAGTTGGGTCGGATACGGCACGTCCGCTCCAGCGCGAAAAGCCAAGGTCCGCTCCCCCTTCATCCCGGACGTTTGTGGCGGTACACAGCGTCAGATTTTCAACACTAGCGCTGCAAAGCGGGATGACGCTGGTCAACCTGTTACGCCCTCTTCGCCTGATAAAAGTTGAGTTTTGGAAGTACGGACCGCGCTTGGACTGCGAGGGCTCCTGTGTCAGGTCCCCGCCATCACGTCGCGACACCTGAGCCCGGGTGTCGTCGGATACGATAAGGGGCCCCGAAGGGCCCCTGCAGATCACATGCGATGGTGGCGATGGCCATGCCCGTGGCGCATCATGTGGCCACGGTGGTGATGATGGTGCCGCAGCATGTGCCCACGATGATGGTGATGGCGCATGCCATGGCCGCGATGACCGTGCATACCGTCCATCCGGACCTCAGTCACGGCGGTCGGGGCATCGACGGCGCCGATCATGCCGGGGGCGGCCGAGGCGGGGGCGACCGCAGCCGCACCCAGGGTTGCCAGGATGGCGGCGGCGAAAAGGGACTTTCTCATGGGCTTCCTCACGTCGTTGTCGGCAATGCGTCGAAAACGACGGCACCCGAGCCTTGGGAACGGCTCCGCTTCCAAGACCGTTCCGCGGGGTACGTTCTCCTCCCGCTCGCGTGCCTAACGGTACATTCGAATTCCACTGCGCTGGCCGGCCCGACCTTCGACTCAGCTGGCAATATCACCGAACGGCCTTCACCCAGCCCTGACCGGCCAACGATGATGCAGGTCGTCGATGACGAAGGCGTGGGCGTGATGGTGGCCTCCATGCAGGTGCGGGTGCCGGACGTCGAGGTCCGCGTGGGCATGCTCGATCACGTCGGGATCGTCCACCGGCCATAGTCGGGCAGCCGCGGCGACGCCTACAAGCGTCACGCCCCCGAGGATCGCCAGCGTGGCGGGCATCCCCATGGACGGGCCCAGCCAGCCGGCCAACGGATAGGTGAGCAACCACGCGGCATGGGACAGGGCGAATTGGGCGGCGAAGACGGCCGGCCGGTTCTCCGGGGTCGCCGAGCGGCGCAGGAGTCTGCCGGTGGGGGTCTGCACGGCGGAGTAGGCGACGCCGAGCACCAACCAGGTCCCGAGGAAAAGCGGCCAGCCGATGGTCCCACCCCAGGTCATGGCGGCGACACCCAGGAGAACCGCGCCGAGCAGGGCTGCCGCCGGGATCATCACGGCCCGGTCGGAGAGCCGGTCGAGGAGGCGGGGCAGCGTCAGGGCGGCGATCATGGAGCCGCCCCCGAACAGCCCGAGGGCGAGGGCCACGTCGGTCTGGGGGCGTCCTAGAAGGCCCTGCACGATCACCACGGTGTTGACGATGACCATGGCGCCGGCCGCGGCGACCGCAAGGTTCAGGGCGAGCAACCCGCGCAGGCGCGGCGTCGCGAGGTAGATCCGAAGGCCGCGCGTCGTCCGGTCGTAGACGCCGCCATGCGGGTCGGACCGGGTGGCGGTCGGCAAGGTCACGGACACCACCAGAGCCGCCGAGCACAGGAAGCCGACGACCGTGCCGCCGAACAGCGCGTTGTAGGGCACCACGGTCAGGAGAAGGGCCGCCAAGGTCGGGCTGAGCAGGTTCTCCAGGTCGTAGGCGAGGCGCGAGAGCGAGAGGGCCCGGGTGTAGTTCCGTTCGTCCGGCAGGATGTCCGGGATGGTGGCCTGGAAGGTCGGGGTGAACGCCGCCGAAGCCGATTGCAGGACGAAGATCAGGGCGTAGACCTGCCAGACCTGATCGACGAAGGGCAGCGTCAGGGCGATGGCGGCGCGGACAAGGTCCGTGCCCGCCAGGAAGGCGCGTCGTGGCAACCGGCTCGTGAAAGCCTGGGCCACCGGGGCGACGAGGACATAGGCGATCATCTTGATGGCCAGCGCCGTGCCCAGCACCATGCCGGCGCGGTCACCGGCGATCCGGAATGCCAGTAGCCCGAGGGCGACCGTGAGCAGGCCCGTGCCGAGCAGGGCGATGACCTGGGCCGCGAACAGATGGCGATAGGTGCGATGGGTGAGGACGCTCAGCATCGGGTCCTCAAAGGTACTTCGCCAGCGCCTTGAACTCGGCCAATGCCTCGGTCGCCCCCTTCGCGCCGTTCTCCATCCCGTGCCCGAGGCAGTGCTCCATGTGGTCCTGGATCAGGATGCGCTTGGCGTTGGTGATCGCGCTCTCGACCGCATGGAGTTGCTGGGCGAGGTCCACGCAGGGTCGTCCCTCCTCGATCATGGAAATGACGCCGGCGAGGTGACCGTGGGCTCGCTTGAGGCGCTTGACGATATCCGGATGCGAGGCGTGTTCCATCCGACGATCCTGTCCCCCTGGAGGGGATATTCCAAACGTCCGGGCACGTCTGCCGGGGCCTTCATCGCATCGTGGCGAGCCAGCCGAACAGCACCAGGACCCCGGCGATCAGGATCGTGGCCATCAGGAACGCACGTCCGGCGGCCTTGCGGATATGCGGCCTCACCTTGCGCCGTCGTCCGCCTCCGCCTCCCCAGGTCTCCATCCGGCGACCAAGCTTCTTGCCCGTCACGGCACCGGAAACCGATTCCGACGGACACGGCGATGAACGGTGGACCGTTCCTCCCCTTGCATCGTCGGCATGCTCATTGGACGCCTGCGCCGATCAGGTCCGCCACATGGGCGTCGGCGGAATGGCCGGTGGCGGCGCGGTGGCTTTCCGAGCAGGCCGCATAGCCCGGGCCGGAGGCCGACATCACCAATTCCCGGGTACCGTCCGGCATCGCGCGCGTCGCCAGGACAGTTCGGCCCAAGGGCCATTCGAGTGACCCGGTGACGGGCCCCGGCCGCGGCTCGCCGTAGCGGCGAACCCCCTCGCGCCGGACGGCGTCGCGGGCGGTGGCGTGGGCCGCGTCGTCGAGCGGTCGCCCGACCCAGACGACCTGCTGGAGACCCTCATTCCGGCAGATTACCAGCACCACCTCGGCCGTATCGGGACCGGAGGCGAGGGGTCGGTCGTGCAAGTAGTACAGCCCGGTCAGGTTGGCCTCGCGGTCGACCATCGAGGGCTTGTCGATCCGGTCGACAGGACCCCACGCCAATCCGAATGGCCCCTCTCCGACGGATGGGTCAGCCATGGCCGCTCCGCTCCACGCCAGCAACGCCATCGCAAGCGGTGAACGGACGCGACGTCGCTTCATGTCGCCTGCCCGCCCATCAACGCCGACCCTTCGGACTGGTCGGGCCTTCATGAGGCGAGGGAACGCCCTGTCCCTCCTCGCAGTGGACGGCTTCGTCCTCCAGCGGATTACGCGGCTTGGACGTGGTCGCCGGCGTGATCGGCATGCGCCTGACCTGGAGAGGTTGGTGGTCGTGCACCATGCATCCGCTACGAGCCGCGTCGGGAGTTCCGACGAGGGAGATGGCGGAGGCCAGGACGAGGGTGGCGACGTTCATGTCACGTCTCCGGAAGATGCGAGGGGGCTCATTCGGCGGGAACCGCGACCGCGTGACCGGTTGCGTCCGACTTGGCGGATTTCGCAGGGAGGACGTCCCCGGCGAAGCGGGCGTAGAGCGCCGGCAGGATGACCAGCGTCAGCAGGGTTGCCGAGATGAGGCCGCCGATCACCACGGTTGCCAGGGGCCGTTGGATCTCGGCCCCGGTCTCGGTGGCCAGCGCCATCGGCACGAAGCCGAGCGACGCCACGAGCGCGGTCATCGCCACCGGCCGGAGCCGGGTCATCGCCCCTTCGAGGATGGCCTCGCGGCGGGGTTTCCCTTCGGCGATCAGCTGCTTGATGTAGGTCAGCATCACCAGGCCGTTGAGCACCGCCACCCCGGACAGGGCGATGAACCCGACCGCCGCGGGCACCGAGAACGGCATCCCCCGCAGCCACAGGGCGGCGATGCCGCCGGTGAGAGCCAGCGGGACCGCGCTGAACACCAGCAACGCGTCCTTGGCCGAGTTCAGGGCTGAGAACAGCAGCAGGAAGATCAGGAAGAAGCACACCGGGACGACGACCATCAGGCGCTGCCGGGCCGAGGCCAGGTTCTCGAACTGCCCGCCCCAGGTCACGTAGTACCCGGCCGGAAGCTGCACCCCGGACGCGACCTTGGCCTGGGCCTCGGCCACGAGCGAGCCGATGTCGCGGCCGCGCACGTTGGCGGTCACCACGACCCGACGGCGGCCGTTCTCGCGCGAGATCTGGTTCGGGCCCTCGGTGACCGAGAAGCTTGCGACCTGCTTCAGGAGTACCGACGACGCCCGCCCGTTGACGCCAGGGGGCAGCGGCACGGGGATGTTCTCCAGGGCCTCGCGGTCCTCGCGGACCTTGTCGTTCAGGCGCACGACGATGGGGAAGCGGCGATCGCCCTCGAACACCATGCCGGCCTCGCGGCCGCCGATGGCCGCGCCGATGACGTCCTGGATCGCGGAGGTGCTCAGGCCGAGGCGCGCCGCCTCCGTCTTGTTGATCTTGATCTCCAGGAAAGGCAGGCCCGCCGTCTGCTCGACCTTGACGTCGTCGGCCCCCTCGGTCCCGCGCAGGATCGTGGCGACCTGGTTGGCCGCCTTGAGCATCGGTTCGAACTCCTCGCCGAACACCTTCACGGCGAGGTCGCCGCGGGTGCCGGCCAGGAGCTCGTTGAAGCGAAGCTGGATCGGCTGCGAGAACTCGTAGACGTTGCCGGCGAGTGCCCCGACCGCCTTCTCGATCTCCTCCTGAAGGTCTGCCTTGGAAAGGCTCGGGTCGGGCCACTCCTCCTGCGGCTTCAGGATGACGAAGGTGTCGGACGAGCTCGGCGGCATCGGGTCGGAAGCGACCTCCGCGGTGCCGGTCTTCGAAAAGACGTAGGCGACCTGGGGGAATCTGCTGATCGCCTGCTCGACCTTCAGCTGCATCGCCTGCGACTGGGTCAGGGACGTCGACGGGATGCGCTGCGCGTTCAGCGCGATGCTCTTCTCGTCGAGCTGGGGGATGAACTCCTGCCCGAGCTTGGTGAACAGGAACCCGGCGCCGACGAGCAGCACGAGGGCGACGGCGACGAAGGTCATCGGAACCCGCAGGGCGGCCCCGAGGACCGGGCGGTAGGCCGCCTTGATCCCGCGGATGAGGATGTTGTCGGTCTCGGTGACCTTGCCGGTGATGACGATGGCGATCATCGCCGGCACGAAGGTCAGCGATAGGACGAACGCCGAGACGAGGGCGATGATGACGGTGAGCGCCATCGGCTCGAACATCTTGCCCTCGACCCCGGTGAAGGTGAGGAGCGGCACGTAGACGAGGATGATGATGGCCTGCCCGTAGAGGCTGGGCTTGATCATCTCCTCGGCCGAGGCCCGCACGGTGACGAGGCGCTCCTCCAGGTCGAGCTTGCGCCCGAGTTCGGCCTGACGCTCGGCGAGGTGGCGCAGGGCGTTCTCGGTGATGATGACGGCCCCGTCGACGATGAGGCCGAAGTCGAGGGCGCCGAGGCTCATGAGGTTGGCGCTGATGCGGCCCTGGACCATGCCGGTCATGGTCATCAGCATCGCCACCGGGATGACGAGCGCGGTGACGATGGCCGCCCGGATGTTGCCCAGCAGCAGGAACAGGATGACGATGACGAGGGCGGCGCCCTCGGCCAGGTTCTTGGCCACCGTCCTGATGGTGGCCTCGACCAGCACCGTGCGGTTGAGGACGGTCTGCACCTCGACGCCCGGGGGTAGCGAGCGGCGGATCTCGGTCATCTTGTTGTCGACTGTGGCCGAGACCGTGCGGCTGTTCTCGCCGATCAGCATCAGGGCGGTGCCGATGACGACCTCGCGCCCGTCCTCGCTGCCCGACCCGGTGCGCAGGTCGCGCCCGATCCGCACCTCGGAAATGTCGGAGATGCGGACCGGCACGCCGCCACGCGTGGTGACGACGACGTTGCCGATGTCCTCCATGGTCTCCAGGCGGCCGGCGGCACGGACGACGTAGCCCTCGCCGTTGTCCTCCAGGTAGCGGGCGCCCTGGTTGGCGTTGTTGGCCTCCAGCGCCCGTCCGATGTCGGCGAAGGACAGGTCGAGGGCGGTGAGCTTCATCGGGTCCGGCTGGACGTGGTACTGCTTGTCAAAGCCGCCGATGCTGTCGACGCCGGCGACCCCCGGCACGGTCTTCACCTGGGGTCGGATGATCCAATCCTGGACCGTGCGCAGGTAGGCGGTGCGTTCGAGCTCGGTCGTGAGCCGCTGGCCCTCGGGAGTCAGGTAGCTCCCGTCCGATTGCCATCCGGCCTTGCCGTCCGGGGAGACCTTGCGATCCTTCGGTTGGGCGTAGTGGATCGACCACATGTAGATCTCGCCCAGGCCCGTCGAGATCGGGCCCATGTGCGGCTCGGCCCCCGGCGGCAGGGTCGACTTCGCCTCGCCGATGCGCTCGGCAACCTGCTGGCGGGCAAAATAGATGTCCAACTTTTCGGAAAAGACCGCCGTGACCTGGGAGAAGCCGTTACGCGAGAGCGAGCGCGTGTATTCCAGGCCCTTGATCCCGGCGAGCGCGGTCTCGACCGGGTAGGTGACCTGCTTCTCGATATCGACCGGGGAGAGCGACGGCGCCGTGGTGTTGATCTGCACCTGGTTGTTGGTGATGTCCGGCACCGCGTCGATGGGGAGCTTGGTCAGCGAGAACACGCCGAAGCCCGCCGCGAGCAGCGACAGGAGCACCACGAGCCAGCGCTGGTGGACGGAGAAGTCGAGGATCTTGGAGATCATGATGGCCGCCCTCAGTGCGCGTGGTCGGCTTCGGCCTTGCCGAGCTCGGCCTTCAGGACGAAGGAGTTGGCCACCGCGACCTCGTCCCCGGGCTTGAGGCCGGACAGGATCTCGAAGGCGTCGTCGTCGGCCTTGCCGATGGTCACGTCCCGGCGCTCGAAGCCCTCCTGGGTGCGTACGAAAGCCACCTTCTCTCCGCCGATGGTCTGGATCGCGGACTTCGGCAACCGGACCCCGACCTTGTCCTGGGCGATCTCGACCTCGGTGGTCACGAAGGTGCCGGGCCGCCAGGCCATGTCCTTGTTCGGCAGGGAGACGATGACCCGGGCCGAGCGGGTCTCCGGGTTGAGGATCGGGCTGACGAACACGACCTTGCCCTCGGCGCGGGAGGCGTCGTCGCCGCCGACGATGGTCACCTTGGCGCCCTCGCGGACCTTCGACAGCTCGGTGGTCGGGACGGAAAGCTCGATCCACACCGAGGACAGGTCGGCGACGGTGTAGACGTCGGCCGGATCGCCTTCCTTGCCGACGGCGGTGCCGACGTCGACCTTGCGCTCGACCACCCGACCGGCCAGCGGCGACCGCAGTTCGTAGCGGCGCAGGCTCGACAGGTTCGGGGTGGTCTCGTCCTTCTTGGCGGAGGTGGCGACCTCGGCCGCGTTCAGCCCCAGGGCCGACAGCTTCTGCCGGGCGAGGTCGACGCGCAGGGTCGCCTCCGAGTAGGCGGCCTTGGCGTTCAGGAATGCCGACTCGGCCGAGATACGCTTGTCCCAGAGGGCCTGCTGGCGGTCGAAGTTCGTCTTCTCCAGGTCCGCCTTCACCGTCGCGGTGAGGAAGTCGCTCTTCGCCTCGGCGACCTCGCGGCTGTCGAGGACGGCGACGACCTCGCCCTTGGCCACCGCCTCGCCGAGGCGTTTGCGCATTTCGGACACGGTGCCGATCACCCGCACGGGCACCCGGGCGATCCGGTCGGCGTCCTGGGTGATGGTGCCCGGCACCAGCAGGTGGCGCGAGAGGATGCCGCCCTCGACCGTCGCCAGCTTGATGTCCTGCTCGGCGGCCTGCTCGGCCGTCATCTTGATCTTGCCCTCGCCCTCCTCGTCGTGGCCGTGCGCCTCGCCCTCGGCGTGTTTGTGGCCTCCGGCCTCCGGCTTGGCCTCGCCATCCGAATGCTTGTGCTCCCCGGCAGGCTTGGGCTCGCCTTCGGCATGCTCGTGGCCATGCTCGCCATGACCGTGGCCATCGTCGGCTGCGGGTGTCGCCGGCTTGGTCATGGCGGCGTTGGTCGGTGGCGCCGCCCGGGCGTTCGTGAGGCCGGCGGCGGCGAGCGCGCCTTGCACGACCTCGGACACGCGGGGGAAGGCACCGCCGATGGCGATGCCGATGGCCAGGAAGGCCACGGAGAGGAATGCACGCATGGGAATGGGCCGGGTCCGCCAGGGACGTCGCACCTCCGCTCATGCGGCAGGGGACGGTCCCGTACTGGGTATTTCGCGATGACGAGGCGGCCGCGACCCGTGAGGGGCCGACCGGGACGCGCCACGGACGTGGCGACGTCGCCTCAGGCGCGAGGCGGCCTGGGAAG
This sequence comes from Methylobacterium sp. J-043, assembly GCF_022829505.1. Classification (NCBI taxonomy): domain Bacteria; kingdom Pseudomonadati; phylum Pseudomonadota; class Alphaproteobacteria; order Hyphomicrobiales; family Methylobacteriaceae; genus Methylobacterium; species Methylobacterium sp. J-043. The sequence goes on from NZ_JAKSYB010000058.1 coordinate 102,851, forward strand.
GCGGTCGGGCGAAACCGAACCGACGGGGGTAATCTCGGTCGCGTAGGAGGCGCGCGCTGTCCCGCGGGATGGCAAGGCGGGCGTCCCGTCCACGTTCAGGGCCTGGTGGCACCCGCAATTGGCATGGCAGGCCGGGCAGGCATCGGCGTGATCGGCGCCGGCCGCCTGCGTCGGCGCGGACACGGACAGTTCGTGACCGGCCGGACGATGGGCCTCGGCGGAGTGGATCGCGCCGGGGACGACGAGCGCCAGGACAAGGACGAGCGAGAGCACGCGGACGGTGGTCGCCCACCAGCCGCGCATTGTCTCGCAGGCCCTGATCCGGGGTCCCTTTGTCATGGTCGCCTTATGAACGATTCAGGGCCGCCCGTACATGCCGGATGGCCGAAGACGAGGGCCGAGCCTAGTCATCGTCGTGATGGTGATGGTGGTGCCTGCGCTCGCCGTAGAACCGACGTTCCCCGTAGAACGCCCGGTCGCCGTAATCCCGATGCGGACGGTGGATGACGACGTCGTCGTGGTCGCCATGGTGGTACCGGTCGACGTGGACGTCGCCGCGCCGGTCGAAGTCGCCGCCGTAGTATTGGGCGGACGCGGCGGCCGGCGCCAGGATCAGGCTGACGGCGACCAGGGCCGGAATGCGAACTCGCATGGCTCGTTCCTCAAGGGGGTATGGCGACAGGATGGGCCCCTTGAGTTGAACGGACCCTGAAACCCCCGTTCATCGAAATGCGGATGGAGATCCGGGACCCCGTGATAGCGGTTCACAAGGTCCCGGACCGCAAGGGCTCAGTTACGTTCGATGATCGTCGTGCGACGCTCGCCGCCATGATGATCGTCATGGTGGTCGTCATGGTGGTGATGCTCGCGAACGACCTCATGGTGGTCGTCGTGGCGATCCCGGTGACCCTCGCCATGGCGCTCGCCGTGGCTGTCGCCGTGGACGCCCACGCCGCCCGGGCCGACGTCGATATGCTGGGCCAGGGCCGCGACCGGCGAAAGGGCCAGGGAGACGATGGCGGCGATGGCTGCGAACTTGGTCTTCATGTTGAGGTCCCCTCTATCGATTACGACGCAGGAACGTACCGATAGGGGAAACCGATCCGAATATTCCCGGTGGAACCCGGGAATATTCGGCAATGGGCATTCGTGCGTCGCCGGATCGTCCGCGATGCTTGCTTGGGCGATGATCCTCGATGGCGCCCCGGCATGCGGAACGCGGCATGACCGTGCAGCCGGCCCGCATCGACCGTGTAAGCCCGGGGGGATCGCGGGGTGCCCGCCCCGGCACGGGGCCGAGGCGGGCGGTTCACGGGACCGAGGGGGGCACGACGGTCCCATGAAGGTGTCGGGCGGGAGCGGACAGGTCATCCCCCCGCCAGGGCGTAGCCGATGCCGACGGCAAGGAAGGCGAAGGCGACCAGGAGGGGAAGCATACGCATCGGTGCATCCTCCCGGCCGCCCGAGGTCGGCGACGTCCGCTCACTTCTTGTCGTGGGAGTGACCGTGGGCATGCCCATCCTTGTCGGAATGGATCGGCTTGCCGTCCTTGCCGACCTCGCGGGCCTCGCTCTTGCGCGGGTCGTCGCGATGGGCCGGGCCACCCGCGACGCCGCCGGTGTTCGGGACGGAGCGCTCGGGATTGTTCGCGTTCCCATGCCCGTCCTCGGCGGCGAGGGCGGGAGCCCAGAGGCTCGCCAGCAGGCCAGCGGCGAGAAGGGCGGCGACGGTACGCTTCATGATGATGGTCTCCAGGGCTCGGCGGCCGCTGCGGCCGCCTCGACACCTGAGATAGCGACCCTGTTTGACACCCGGACGCCCGGTTCGTGACGAAGTGTGTCAGCGACCGGCGCGCGGCAGGGAGATCAGCACCCGCAGGCCGCCTTCCGGGCGACTGGATAGGACGATGTCCCCGCGCTCCGCCTCGACGCTCCGACGCGCGATGGTCAGGCCGAGGCCGGTGCCGCCGGTGTTTCGGTTCCGCGACGCTTCCAGGCGGGTGAACGGCTCGAAGGCGCGGGAGACCTCGTCGGGCGCGATGCCGGGACCGTCGTCCTCGATGGAGAGCAGCAGTTCCTCCGGCTCCACCGCGAGCGAGATGCGGGCGCGGGTCCCGTAACGCACGGCGTTGTCGACGACGTTGTCGAGCGCGCGTCTCAGGGCCACCGGGCGCACCGTCGCGAGGGCGCGACCGGGCCCCGCATAGGAAACGTCGCGGCCCGCGTCCGAGGACGCGTCGGCGATGCTCATGAGGACGCTCGCGACGTTCGTGACCTGGCGCGGTTCGGGATCGGCGTCGCCCCTGAGGTACGCCAGGGTCGAATCGACCATGGCCTGCATGTCGTCGAGGTCAGAGCCCATCGCCCAGGTCTCGTCGCCCTCGGGCAGGCCGTCGAGGCGCAGGCGTAGCCGCGCGATGGGGGTGCGCAGGTCGTGCGAGACGGCCGCCAGGGCTTGGGTCCGCTCCATCACCAGCCGATGGATGCGGTCCTGCATCGCGTTGAGGGCCCGGGCGATCCCTCGGGTCTCGTCCGGGCCGGCTTCCCGCACAGGAACGACCTTGCCGTGCCCGATCTCCCCCGTGGCTCGGGTGAGGTCGCGCAGCGGTCCCGCGATCCGGTGCATCAGGATGACGGCCGCGACGCCGACGAGGATGGCCATCGCGGTGGCGAGGTAGGCCCACGATCCAAGCCTGGCGAGGCCGGGCGCGTGCGCCGAGCGGAAGGTCAGGAAGCTTCCGTCGGCCAGGGCGAGCGCGCCGCCGAGGTCGTCCTGGTGAAGGACCTCGTCCCCGCCGTCCATCGCCAGTGCGAGACCGGGCCCGAGGCTCGGCTCGGATGCGATCATCCGGGACCTGAGCGACCACATCGCCGGATCGCCGGCCTCGTCCTGGCGCAGGGGCGAGGTCGCGGACCACCCCAACTCGAAATGCGCGGACGACAGGGCCTTCGCCTCCGCGTCGCGCTCGGTCCGGGGGCGTCGGAGCACCGCCTCGCGCGCCAGGGTAAGCTGGTTGGCGACCTGTCGCGCGAACGCATCGTCCGCCGCGGCGGTCGCGGATTGCCGATAGAGAAGCAGGGCCCCGCCGTGGACGGCGAGGATGGCGAGGAGCAGGACGGCGACCGTGCGGGCTTCGAGGCTGCGGGCCAAGGGTGCGAGGCGCCTCACGCGTGCTCGACCTTCGAGGCGAGCATGTAGCCGGCTCCGCGCACGGTCTTGATGACCGGGGGCAGGCCCTCGGGCGGTTCGAGCTTACGTCTAAGGCGGCTCACCAGGGTATCGACGCTTCGGTCCGTAGGCGACCCGAGCCTGGCACGGGACAGTTCGAGGATCGTCTCCCGGCCGAGCACGCGCCCCGGGTGTTCGAGGAAGACGAGAAGGAGGTCGTACTCGGCGCCGGACAGGTCGACGGCCGCCCCCTCTGGATCGACGAGCGACCGGCTGCGCATGTCGAGCCCCCACCCCGAGAACGTGAGGACCTCCGATGCCGGGTTCGAGGGCGACAACGCTGCCATGGAGGCGCGGCGGAGCACGGCACGGACCCGGGCCAGGAGTTCGGGACGGCCGAACGGCTTGGCGACGTAGTCGTCGGCGCCGAGTTCGAGCCCGAGCACCCGGTCTGCCTCCTCGTTTCTGGCGCTGACCATGATCACCGGTACCGTGCTCCTGGCCCGCAACGCCCGGAGCAGGTCGAGACCTGAGGTTCCGGGCAGCATCACGTCGAGCAGGACGAGGTCGACGCCACCGGCAGGCAGGTGCCGCCAGAACTCGATGGCATTCCTGCAGCCGGTGACGCGGTAGCCGCTTTCCCCGAGGAGACGCGTGACGAGCATGCGCAGGCCGTCGTCGTCCTCGACGAGCACGATGTGGCCCCCGTCGACGGCCGGTGGGCTCTGAGGGTCTTGCGAAGCCATCGATTCCCCCCCGCTCAGGCGATGGCCTGGTCGAGCATGAGCAGCAGCAGGAAGCCGGCGAAGAACATCGCCGTCACCCAGGGACGGTCCTCGGTCTCGTGCGCCTCGACCAGGAGTTCCTCGGTGACGAGGTACAGCAGGGCGATCAGGCCGAAGGAGAGGAAGGCGGCCTGGATCGGCGCAGACAGGGTGGCGACGGGCCCTCCCAGCAACGCCCCCAGCGGCAACAGGACGACGAGGCCGGCGGTCATGCCGACGACCTTGCGCTTCGATGTCCCGCCTTCCCCGAGCTCGTTCGCGACCGTCAGGCCGAGGAACAGCACCTCGATGGTGAGGGCGACCGTGAGCAGGATTCCGGCCTTGGCGCCGGCGGCGAAGGCGATGCCGAGCACGAGCCCGTCGACGAGGATGTCGATGCCCGTGACAGCCATCAGCCCGACGGGGCCGCTCGCCCGCTTCCCCAGCGTCTTCACCAGCAGCATCGCCGCGACGCCGAGCGCGCCGCCTGCCAGCATGGCCAAGGGCGAGCCGGCATGCTTGAGGTCCGGCAGGATCTCGCCGGCCGCCGCGGCGAAGACCACGCCCGCCGCGAAGTGCTGGATGGCGCTGACCAGGATGGGTCCGGGTCGAAGGTTGACCGCGACCGCGGCGCCGATGACGGCCGCCGCCGCGGGGATCAGTGTGTAGGCCCAGGCTTGCATCACGCTCTCAGACGACGTGGTCGGGCGCGAGGGCGCAGGCGTTGTCCGCGCTCGTCTCCACCTGCAGGGTGGTGTGGCCGATGCCGAACCGTTTCTTGATCCCGCCTGCCGCGTCCATCAGGAAGGCGTCGTCGGGACGGCCGCCCGGCATGATGAGGTGGGCGGTCAGGCATGTCTCCGTGGTGCTCATCGCCCAGATGTGCAGGTCGTGGAGGGCGGTGACGCCCGGCAGTCCTTCGAGGTGGCTTCGGACGGCGGCCGGGTCGATGCCCGGCGGGACGGCGGCGAGGGACAGCGTGAGGCTGTCGCGCAGGAGGCCCCAGGTGCTCCAGACGATGACCGCCACGATGGCGAGGCTGACGACGGGATCGAGCCAGGTCCACCCGGTGTAGAGGATGACGAGGCCGGCGATGACCACGCCCGCCGAGACGGCGGCGTCGGCGGCCATGTGCAGGAAGGCGCCCTTGATGTTGATGTCGCCCTTGGCGCCCGAGGCGAACAGCCAGGCGGTGATGCCGTTCACCAGGATGCCGACCGCGGCCACGACCATCACGGTCTTGCCGGCGACCGGGGCTGGCTCGCCGAAGCGCTGGATCGCCTCCCAGGCGATGGCGCCGACGGCGACCAGCAGGAACACCGCGTTGAACAGGGCCGCCAGGATCGACGAGCCCTTCATCCCGTAGGTGTAGCGCGCGCTCGGGGCGCGCTTCGCCAGCACCATGGCGACCCAGGCCACCACCAGTCCGAGGACGTCCGAGAGGTTGTGCCCGGCATCGGCCAGCAGGGCCATCGAGTTCGCCAGCACCCCGTAGGTGGCTTCCACGACGACGAAGCCGACGTTGAGGGCGATGCCGATGGCGAACGCCTTCCCGAAGCTCGCCGGTGCGTGGCTGTGCCCGGGGCCGTGGGCGTGCCCGGCGTGGGCTTGGGAATGGTCGTGTCCGGCGTGGTCGTGGTGGTCCGTCATCTCGGCTTCCGGTCTGAGGATGCAAGCATTGATGCCTAACTCCTCTACCCACTAGAGGAGCAAGCGCCCGTTTCGGCCTCGGTCAGTGCCGGTCGCTGAGACACTCGCCGTGGTCGGCCAGCACCTCGATGATCCGGCATTCCCCGACGTCGCCGCCCGAGCACTGCTCGACCATGGCCTGCATCTCCCGCCGGAGGCCGGTCAGCCGGGCGATCCGGTCGTCGATGTCGGCGAGATGTTTCCGGGCGATGGCGTCGGCCTCCCCACAAGGCCGGTCGGGATGTCCGGCCAGGTCGAGAAGGGTTCGGATATCCTCGATCTCGAAGCCGAGCTCGCGGGCGTGCCGGATGAACCGCAGCGTCCGGACGTCGCCCTCTCCGTAGGTGCGGCGATTGCCCTCCGTACGCACCGGCGTCGGCAGCAATCCGCGTTCCTCGTAGAACCGAATGGTGGGGACCTTCACCGCGGCGCGGCGCGACAACTCCCCGATGGCGATGGACTTCATGCCGCTTGCTCCTCTAGTCGCTGGAGGAAGTAGGGTGCCTGGGGAATTGCGGAAGGCACCTCATGAAAGACGCGACGACCTTGGACCGAACCGATAGCCCCCCGACGCGCCTGCGCGTGTCCGGGATGGATTGCGCCTCGTGCGCCGCCAAGGTCGAGAACGCCGTTCGGCGCCTACCCGGCATCGAGGACATCTCGGTCTCGGTGGCGACCGAGACGCTGACGGTGCGGCATGGACCCGCCACCGACGCCCGGGCCATCGCGGCGACGGTCCGCAGCCTGGGCTACGGCGCGGACGACACTTCCGCCGACGCGGTGTCGGATGCCGAACGACCTGAGCCGGTCTGGTGGCAGTCTCCGAAGGCGCTGCTGGCGTTCGCCTGCGCGGCGGCCCTGGTGCTGGCTTACGCGGTCGGCCAAGCCGCGCCGGCGATGGAGCGCTGGGCCTTTTTGGCGGCGATGGCGGTCGGACTGGTGCCGATTGCACGACGTGCCGTCGCGGCCGCCCGGCACGGGACGCCGTTCTCCATCGAGACCCTGATGTCCGTAGCCGCCATCGGCGCGACCGCCATCGGGGCGACCGAGGAAGCGGCCACGGTCGTCTTCCTGTTCCTGGTTGGCGAGGTGCTGGAAGGGGTGGCCGCAGGCCGGGCCAGGGCGAGCATCCGCGGCCTCACCGGCCTGGTGCCGGACACGGCCCTGCTGGAGGGCGACGGATCGACGGAGCGGGTGCCCGCGGCGAGCCTGCGGGTCGGGGCGACCGTCCTGGTGAGGCCGGGTGACCGGGTCCCGGCGGACGGGACCGTCCTCGACGGGGAGAGCGCGGTGGACGAGGCGCCGGTCACCGGCGAGAGCGTGCCGCGGCGCAAGGCACCGGGCGATGCGGTGTTCGCCGGGACCGTGAACGGGGACGGCGCGCTTCGGGTGCGGGTGACCGCGGCGGCGCGGGACAACACCATCGCCCGGGTCGTGCGGCTGGTGGAGGATGCCCAGGAGGCGAAGGCCCCGACCGAGCGCCTGATCGACCGATTCTCACGGGTCTACACACCGGCCGTGGTCGCGGTGGCCACGCTCGTCGCGATCCTGCCGCCGCTGCTGTTCGGGTGCTCGTGGAACGAGTGGGTCTACAAGGGGCTCGCCATCCTGCTGATCGGCTGCCCCTGCGCCCTGGTCATCTCGACGCCCGCCGCCATCGCGGCCGGGCTCTCGGCCGGCGCCCGCCGGGGCCTGCTCATCAAGGGCGGCGCCGTCCTGGAGCGGCTGGCCGCCGTTACCATGGTGGCCTTCGACAAGACCGGCACCCTGACCGAGGGCAAGCCCGTGGTCACCGACGTCCTAGCGTTCGGCCGGTCCGAACGGGAGGTCCTCTCCTTGGCTGCCGCGCTTGAGGCAGGCTCCTCGCATCCGCTCGCCAAGGCGGTGCTTGCCAAGGCCGCGGAAGCCGGCGCACCGATGCCTCCGGCATTCGGGTCGAAGGCGCTCGGCGGCAAGGGGATCACCGGCAATGTCGGCGGCCTCGACCTGTTCCTCGGATCGCCGCGGGAGGCGGCAGCGCGCGTGACCCTCGAGGCGGAGCAGGAGGCGCGGATCTCCACCCTGCAGGGCGAGGGTAAAACGGTCGCCGCCCTGCTGGCGAACGGGGCGTTGGCCGGGCTGTTGGGCATGCGCGACGAGCCCCGGTCCGACGCCAAGGCCGGGATCGACCGCCTCGCGGCGGAGGGCATCGGGTCGCTCATGCTGACCGGGGACAACGCCCGCACGGCCCAGGCGGTGGCGGGGATGCTCGGCATCGAGGCACGGGCGGGACTGCTGCCCGAGGACAAGCAGCGGATCGTACTTGAGCTCCAGGCCGCCGGGGCCGTCGTGGCGAAGGTCGGGGACGGCATCAACGACGCCCCGGCGCTCGCGGCCGCAGACGTCGGCATCGCGATGGGTGGCGGCACCGACGTCGCGCTGGAGACAGCCGATGCAGCGGTGCTACACGGGCGCGTCGCCGACGTGGCGCGGATGGTGGAACTGTCCCGCAGGACGCTGGCGAACATCCGCACGAACATCGGTGTGGCACTCGGCCTGAAGGCGGTGTTCCTTGTCACGACCATCGCCGGCATCACCGGCCTATGGCCGGCCATCCTCGCCGATACGGGGGCGACGGTCCTGGTAACGGCCAACGCCCTGAGGCTGCTGGGGGTCAGGCTGCGCTAGGACCGGTTGTCCCTGACCTTGCCGGGTGGCTGATCGGCCACTTGGATGGGGATGGCGCGGCGATGCGGCCCATTCCGAACGTACGCGCCACCCGGAGCCCGTCCGTTCTTGACGCGTCCCTGGTTCCTGGATCGTGCCGGGGCGATGTTACGGGTGGCGGATGACTCCCGCGTCGTGATGCAGGTCCGACTTGGTGCCGGGACGCGACCCGCCGTTCGACCATGATGCGAGGGACCCGTCGGGGGTGCCCTCCCAAGTGCGGGAGGAGTCCCCGGGGCATCCACCTAGGATCCACATCCCGGACGTTAAAGTCGAAGCTCAGTCCGGACACGGGGGCGCTCCTGGGTGGTCGGGCCCTTCGCCGTTTGTGGTGGCGCCCGATCACACCAGCCTAACAGACGCCGTCGATTCGTTCAGTCAGGCGTGGTGCTTGGGGGCAGGTGAGAGCTCCTGCAGCCTGTCGAAGACCCTCTTCTTGGCCTCCTTGAAGCGCTCCCTGCCACCGAGCTCGTAGGCGGCCCGGCCTACGACGAAGGCGATGTCCACCCGCTCGTTCCTGGCCATGAGACGGTGCTCGGGGGTGATGTAGGCGTCGACGTCCGCGAGCATGGCCTTCACGATTGCCGCATCGGTCTCGGCGGTCTCGCGCTGGGTCTCGCGCCAGCGTCGGGCGCGGTCGGCGGCATCGCGACGGACGCGGGCGGACCGGGCGGCGGGGTGCTCCTCGGGGAGCGCGGAGGCGGTTGCGGTGCTCATGACGGTAGAGTGCCAGGCCGTCCAGAAAGCCACCATGGGGGATCGCGCACGGTGTGAAGGACGGTCGATCCGGTCCTTCCGGTGGCGTTCCGATCACGCACGTTCCGTTACGGGGTATGGGGCCTTGGCTACGCCAATGTCGGGAAGCGGAAAAAAGATCTGGACCGTTCCCGCGTCAGTTCTCCTCGTCGGACGGCCACCACCGCCAGGGAAGGCCACCAGGGCATCGTGCCTGGCAGGATGTGTCCTTACCCACGCCACCCCCGACTGACCGCCACAGCCTACCTCCCTGTGCCTCACCGGCGGCCGATACCCCCTCGTCCCCGCGATTTTCCGATCCCCTTCCGCAAGTATTGCCCCGCGTAACGGAAGGTCAGGCCCCCGATTGACCTTATCCTCGGCGTACGTATCCTCGTCATGTTGATCCCGGCCTGAGTTGCGGACGTGCTGCCCCGCGACAGGCCCCAGTAGAGGACCGTCGTGACAACCTCCCTCATCTCCCCGACCGCCACGCGTTGGCCCCAGGCTGCTTCCCTGGTCCGTCCAGCCCCCGCCTACTGCTCCGAGCTCCGCCCCCTCGACTACGCCCGTCTCGTCCACCCCAAAGGCGGTGTCGGGTCCGCGATGTTCGGCGACCGCGTCCCTCCCAGGAAGCCCAGGAAGGACGGCAGCACCGAGCCGCGATGGTCCGACCTGCGGTACTCCTCCCACGCCCTCGCGAGCCGCGACGTCGATCTGCAGGGCCGGCGCTTCATGTCGTTCGCATCGTACCCGTACTCCAAGCCGGGCGAGCCCCGCGTCGCCAAGGACGCGATCAACATCGTGTCCCTCGGCGCCTCGTGGCTCGACCTCGACTACTACAACAAGCCGGACTGGAAGGACGTCCCCCCGCGCAAGGTCCTGGAAGCCGTCCGCAACATCTGCGAGGACCGCGGCTGGCCGTCGCCGTCCTACGCCACGTTCTCGGGGCGCGGGATTTTGGTGGTCTGGCTCTACACCGCCTCCCAGCCGGCCCAGCGTGTCATGGCCCGCCACCGTGCCTTGCAGCAGATCCTCCACGAGGAGTTCCTGCCGTTCGGGTCCGACTACACGGCCAAGGCTGCGACGAAGCAGTTTCGGATGCCGGGCACCTACAACGAAAAGAGCGGCCTCCCGGTGGTGGTGATCTTTCCCGACCTGACCGCCGAGATCGCCCGGATCGACTTCGACGAGCTCTGCCGCGTGGTCCTGCCGTTCCAGCGCCAGACCAAGGCCCAGCGGGAGGCCGCCAAGGCCGAGGCGAAGGCCAAGCGGACCGCCGCCCAACTCGCCAACCGGACCCCGCGGGAAGGCCACCACGGCGCCAAGCTGACCGGCTCGTCGTACTGGGACACCATCGCCGCGGACCTCGACCGGCTGTATGCCCTCCGGCACGGCAAGGCCGGCATCAAGGACACCGCGGCCCGCGAGGACACGGGAGCCGGCCGCAACTCCTGGCTTGTCGCCTTCGTCTACGTGGCCTCGTGGCGCCTCCCGGCCTCCGACCTCGACGCGTACGTCATCGAGACCGCCGACCGCCTCGGGCTCGACCACGCCTCCGCCAAGTCGAAGGCTTGCTCCATCGTCGGCAGGGCGAAGGAATCCGCCCGGGGCGTCCGCCGGACGTACCGCGGATTCACGGTCGACCCCCGCTACAAGCCGTCCCCCGCCCACCTCCGGGACCTGCTGGTCATCACCCCGAGGGAGATGCGCCGGGCCGACCTGCGCATCCTGATCGACCAGGCGCGCCGGTCCGAGAACGCCGTCTCGCGCGTCGTCGCCTCTCGCCGGGCCGCGGGCGTCAGGGACCGCTCGGTCCAACAGCAGCACCGCCTCGAAGTCGGGCAGCAGGCCGTCGAGTTCCTCGCCGAGGGCCTGACCGTGAAGGCGGTGGCCGAGCTCTACGGTGTCTCGCCGCGGTGGCTGGACAACGCCCTCCGGGACGCCCGCGCCGTCGCCGGCATCACCACCGCCAAGGCCGAGCCGGTGGTGGCTCCCGTGGTCACCGTCGACGACGTCGGCGACACCCTCGACCTGCCCGTCGGCACCCCCGCCGTGATCGCGCACGAAGTGTTACGGGATATCAGAGAGACCGCGCGCGAGGCTGTTGTCGCAGGCCGCCGTACGCAGTATGTTCCTCGGGTCACGACGAAGGGCAGCACTCTTCTAGGACAGACGCCCGCTGCGCGCCCCACGGCCCGGCGGGCGTCGACGTGTCCGGCCTCCGAGATGGAGGTGGCGTGACATGAAGTGGCGCCTCACACCCGAAGAGCAGCAACTTCAGGACACCTTGCGGGCCGCCGCGGCGAGGCTGCACGCCGTCTGGTACCGCTACCCGGTCGGCGACAAGGAAGCGGCCCGCCGGGCCGAGCGCGAGCCGGTGGGCCGACGTCGGTACGTGGGTGGCGGGATCTGGCACAGCATTTCGGGAGCGGCCCCGATCCCCGTGCCCCCGCGCCACGACGTCGGCCAAGCCCTGCTTCGCGAGGTGCTTCAGGCGTGGCGGACGCCGGCATGGTCGGACATCTCCGTCTGGGACGACTCGCGCCGTGGGCCGATCCGACGACTCCTCAAGGCCGCCGGCCTCGCCCTGCAGGACCCGGACGAGGATGGGGTCGAGCGCGCCGACCTCCTCGTCCGGGTGGCCATCTCGGCGATCCGCTCCCAGTCAGAAAATCCTGACGGGCGCATCGAGCGGTTGGCGGCCCTGCCCAAGGGCGTCTGGCGCGTCGACCTGTCGGGCCTCATGGGCCTGCGCGAAGACCCGCCCGTCAGAAAAGTCTGACACCTGCAAGAACGGCTTGGCCCATCCTTGTCAGCGCCGGGAAAATGACCGGCTAAGCGACGTCAAAATCGCTTAGCCCCCTGATTACCCTTGTCGAATCCAGGTGCGAGGCATTCCATCCTTTTCGATGGAACCAAACCTCGCCCCGCGCGTTTCGGACGCCCCCAACTCGACGCTGGTCCATGCGTCCGGAGCCAGCCGGCAGTGCCGCGGCTCCTACCGGGTCTCGCCCCAAGGGGCGGCGCTCAACTCCTCCCTGATGAAGGGCCTCGCCGCGGTCATCAAGGACCGCCGGCTGACGGCCCCCCAGCTTCGGGTGTTGCTCGGGCAGCTCGAGAGCCGGGACAGCGACCTCCGCGACGAGCTCGCGGCGATCCGGTCCCACGACGGCGACCGCATCACCTGGAAGCGCCTGCTGGTGTTCTGCGACGCCATGAAGGTCGAGGCCGGCGAGCTCATCGCCTCAGTCTACCTCGCCCGCACCGCCGGCCCGAGGGTCCACTGATGGGCACCCGGCTCGACTTCTCCATGGTCCGCATCCTCGGCGAGGATTGCCGGGCCGTCGACGGCGGGCACGAGCTCGCGCTGACCGCCTACGTGGCCCAGGTCGACGGCGACCGTCTCGTCGAGCACGCCGCGGTCGCCCGGGTCACCGAGACCTTCGCCGGCTGGGACCCCCAGGACTACCAGCGCGCCAACCTGAAGCTCCACCGGGCCCTGGCTGCCCGCGTCGCCGAGCTCGCCCTCGCCGCCCGCCGGGAAGAGGGCTGACCATGTCCCGCAGGCGCAACCCCATCGCCATGGCCGCCGGCCTCGCCGCGGTCGCCGCCGCCATGGCCCTCGTCATCCGCGAGGCTCAGCCCTCGTCGCCGCCGGCACCACCACCGCCCCCCCGGAAGCGCCGGTCGAAGCGCATCCCCCGCGAGGTCGTCATCGAGGGCCTGATCGGGACCTACCCCGGCCTGTCCGTCGAGGACGCCGCGCGGATCGCGACGGCGTGGCCGGGCAACTTCATCGACGCACCCGCAAGGAGAGACCAGTGAGCGCCGACCGCTATCAGGACGCGATCACCCGCGTGCTCGTCCACGAGGGGGGCTACGTCAACGACCCGCGCGATCCGGGCGGCGCCACCATGAAGGGTGTCACCCAGCGCACGTTCGACGGCTACCTCAAGCGGAACGGCAAGCCGTCCCGCCCGGTCCGCTCGATCACCCAGGCCGAGCTCGGGGCCGTCTACCGCCGCCAGTATTGGGATGCCGTGAAGGGCGACGAGCTCCCCGAGGGGATCGACTACGTCCTGTTCGACGGCGCCGTGAACTCGGGCCCGGGCCAGTCCATCAAGTGGCTGCAGCGCGCCCTCGGCGTCCGCGTCGACGGTGTGATCGGCGAGGCGACCGTCCAAGCCGCGGAAGCCTACCCCGACCACGACGCCCTGGTCGCCGCGATCCTGGAGCGGCGCCTCGCGTTCCTCAAGTCGCTCCGGACCTGGAAGGCGTTCGGCAAGGGCTGGGGCCGCCGCGTCGTCGAGGTCCGCCAGATCGGGCAGGCGTGGGCCTCCGGTTCGGTCGGGCCCCAGCCGACCTACTTCGCCGGCATGGAGCGCCGCGGCCTCCTGTCCGACGCCAAGGGCGCGCCGTCCCCGGCCATCGCCGACGCGCTCACCGGTGGTGGAATCGTCGGCACGGTCGTCGACCAGACCGTCTCGGCGCTGACCCCGCTCCAGGATGCCCTGCCGTCCATCGGCAAGGTCGAGCGACGCCTCGCGGATCGGCCAGTCATCGATCATGAAGGACGGCCCGGCGAAGGGGTCGAACGAGACCCTCATCGAGGACGCCTGCAGGGGCGCGTCGATCAAGCGGCCGCGGGCCCACGCCATCACGGCGCGCTGTCCCTTGCGTAGCGCCCGCTGCCGGGCGGCCTCGCTGACGACGAACGTCACGTCGTAGAGGGCGACTGCGTGCACGTGCGCGACGACGATCCCGGATTCCCGCACACTCCAGACCCGGCGAACTCTGTTGCGGTAGACGTCTGTCACTGCTGCCTCCTCTGGACGGCGTCGCGGATTGCCTGGCAGGGCATCAGCCGCCCGGGCGCCGCGAGGACGGCTCTGAGGGCTAGGTCGACGAGGAGCCCCTGCACGGGCCCGGGGCGCCGGCCGGGAACGGGGGCAAACGAGAAGCTCACCGCCTCGGCCTCGGCCGCGAGAGCCGCTGCCCGGTCGAGGGGAAGCTGCCCCGCCTGCCACGCCCGCTCGGCCTCGGAGACCCGGGCGGCGAGACCGCGGGACACGAGGCGGCAAGTCCGGCCGGCCTGCCAGCCGGACTTGATGCGCCTGCGGGAGGCGGCGAAATCAAACGTCGTCATGATCACCCCTCCCTCAGTTCCGCGTCGCCAGGTGCTCGCGCGAGGCGAGTACGGTTTCGATCAGCCGGCGCAGGACGCGGACGGACCCGCCGGGCCAGTTCTCCGCCAGGACGCCGGCTTCCTCCTCGTCGAGGTCCGGGAGCCACGTCGCATCGAGGCCGCGCTCGCGGCGAACGTCGGCAAGGATGCCCTTCGTCAGCGAAGGCAGCGACGCCGCCGTCCGGGGGCCCAGCGTCAGGACGCGGAACCGGGACAGCAGGGCCGGATCGAGGCCGGCGACGCTGTTCGCCGTGGCGAGCCAGCTCACCGCCGAGAGGTCGGTCGGGCACTCCAGGAAGGGATCCTGGTACCGCCTCGACGTCTCCGCCTCCGTGAGGGCCAGGACGCCGTCGACGAGCCTGCCGTTGTCCGCCCTGGTCCCCGCGCGGGAGAGCTCATCGAGGACGACGAGCACGCTCGCCGCGCCGGCCTGCTTGATCGCCTGCAGGGGCACCGTCGCCCGGCCGGTGCTCCACTGGCGGGACGTCCCGATCAGGCTGGAATCCGCGACGCCCCCGCACGAGTAGACCGTCACGGCCAGCCCCAGGATCTCGCCCAACCGCCGCGTCAGGCGCGACTTGCCCGTGCCCGGGGGGCCGAGCAGGAGGGTCGGTGGCAGGTGCACGAAGCTCCGCCCGGCCAGCGGGACGAGGATCGCGTCGATGACCGCGGCGTCGTCCGGGAACTCGGACACGAGCACCCGCCGCGCCTCGGCCAGGTCGGGGACGACGGCCAGCGGCAACGCCTTTCCGGCGAGGGGCGCCCACTCCGTCCGGGCAGTGCTGCCCGTGCTCCTACCGGCGCGCGCGCCGTTCTCGGCGCTGCCGGGCAGGTGCTCGACGGACGCCAAGACGACCAGGCTCGGCCCTGCGGCACGCTCCCGATCCGCCTTCTCGCGGGCCGCCTTCGCCCGGGCCTCGGCGGCCCACGACGGCTCGGGCTCTTCATCCTCGGGCGCGGCCGCCCGGGTTGCATCGTGGATCGTGGCGTCCCCGGATTGCAGGGCGCTCGCCAAGGCGCCAAGGCCGGGATTCCCCGGACGCCAGGCGTACCGCACGTCCGCCGACAGCCCGACCAACGCCGAGGCGTACTTGTGCCCCTCCTGGCCGTGCTCGACCAACCAGGCAGCCCTCTCCCGGCAGTAATCTCGGCCGGCGCGGTCGCCACACTCGGCGAGGCAGCCGGCCGCCGCTCCGGCAAGCTGCTCCAACTCGACGCGAAGGACGACTGCATCGTCGAGGTCCTCGGGGTCGAGGTCGAGCCGCTCGTCGAGCTCCTGCAACCTGCGCTCGCACGTCTCCAGGAGGGCGAGGAGGCGGACGTAGCCCGTGTGGGCGCGCCTGGGATCAGTCCAGCCCTTGTCGCGGACGTCCTCGGCTGTGCTCCACGCGGCCTGCCAAAGCCCCAGCACGCCGTCATCGTCGCCGAAGCGCAGCAAGTCGCGGCGCCGCGGCCGGTCCCGCGGGCAGCGGACGGTCAGGAGGAGTTCCAACAGCCGGAACGGCGAGTCGTGTCGGAAGGGAGGAGGCAGGGTGCCGTTCAGGACGGCGTCGAGCGTCACAGCGGACGCGGCCTCGCGCGAGGTGCGATTGTTCTGCATGTTCGGTTTCCTTCGACCAAGAGCTCGGGTGAAAACCGCAAGCTCACGTGAGTTTGACTATAGGAGGAAGGTGTTACTGATCTCCTTCCTGGGTCTTCAAAAAACGGAAATGTTCACGCTCGGCGCGGGCATGATCTATTTCCGCATAGGCTTTCTCCATCTCGACGCGGGCCATCCCGCCGAGATACGCACGCTCCCGCATGCTGGGGCCCTGGTCGACGCCCTTTCCTTTGGAGTAAGGCCCCCGGTCGCAGAGCTCGGCCGAGGCCAGCAGCATGTACCCAAACGCCCTTGGGCAACTGGACGTCGCGGCCCGACCGAGGAGCGTGTAGACCCACGCCGCCACGCCGAAGCGTTCGATCCTGTCGCGGGTCACCGTGCGCCGGTTTAGGCCCGTCACCCGCCCCAAATCGGTGCTCCACTCGTTGCCGAAAATGACCACGGCGGCCTCCTCGACGGCATCGGACAGGTCGCGTCCGATCTCATCGAACGGAACGGCCTCGCCGTCGATGTGCGGGGTCTTGTCGACGAAGGAGAGGACCTGCCCGTCGATTGTGCCGACGGGGACGCCAACGTCGGCCTTGGCTCCGGGGTGGAGGATGATGCGCGCCATGGGGGGAGGCCCTCGAATCAATAGGGCGGCCCCTTCTGGACCGCCCTTGGACAACGTGGATGGGTGGGGTTTTAGGCGCGGTTCTTGTTGAAATGCGCCACAGCTTCGAACAGGCGCTTCTTCGAGTAAGCCGCGTACTGCTGCGCCTGCTCCAGCGACAGCTGCGAGGTCGCGAGCGCGAGCTCCTCCTTCCCCTTCTCAAGCTTCCACACGACCCGGATCGCATGGGGGAAGAGCTTGCTCGCGGGGACTTGGACGAGGCTCTCGACGTACCGGGCGTACTCCCAGGCAGTCCTGAAGAGGACGGGGCGGTCGTAGCGCTTCTGCTTGTTGGATTCCGTTGTCATTACTTCCCTCCAGGGAGTCTCTAAGCGGCGGAGTAGATCTCACCGCGGGGCGGCCGGTCGGCGCTCCCCGATCCCCCAGCACGCCGGGGGAGAAGGGAGGGCCGCTCAGGCGGCTAGGGGCTGGGTGTGCCGGACCTCTTCCGCCAGGGCGGTGGCGAGGGCGGCCTGGAGGACCTGCTGCTGCTCCTGCAGTTTGAGCCAGATCTGGGCCAAGGCGAACCCGTTCTTGCTGCGCCCGGTGAGGATGATCTCGCGGATGTCGGCGAGGGCCTCATCAGTGCGGGCGAGGTTCGCGCGGATGCCCTCGATGCTCGTGGGGATCGGATCGGGGCGGCGCTGGAGGTACCGATCCTCGAACGTCCACACGAACAGCACGGGCCACACGAGGACGCGCCACGCGAAGCGGAGGATGATGGACAGACGGATTCTGGCAGTGGACTTGAGCTTCATTTCTGGTCGGCCTCTAGAGATGAGGAGTTCGAAAGCTGGGCGGGCATCGGCCACACCGCACTGGGAAGAATACGGACGGCGGGATCGCCGTCAAGCTGCGAGGTGCACTATCCACAACGAGAAAGGGCCCCCGGTGAAGGGAGCCCTGCTCGTAGTCCGCACCCCAGATGGAGTGAACCGTGGTCGAATGACCAGCGGGGGTCTTCGTAGGGTCTGTCCTCCCTAGACTGGGAGGGATCGTGAACCAGAGGCTAAGAAAGTCGCGTTGGTTGGTTTGCCCGACAACGTGCCGGCTGACCTCAAGATAGCCAGCCCGCCGCCCCCGTCAATCGCCTCGTGCCGCCTCGGTTAACGCCGGGCTGGATCATCGCCTGGTCGCTGCGGAGACTTCTCGAAGGATCGATTCGAGGGGACCCCAGTGGGCACAGGTTGGCACGTACCGGAGCAAGGCGGCCCGCCCGGGATCGAGCCCGGCTTCTACGCCGAGGATCAGGCGGCCCTCGACGCGCTGCTGGCCGATCCGACGACCGAGCACGCCTTGGTCGCCCCGGGCGCGCCGTCGCCGCTCGTCCACGGGCAGCGCGCCCGCGTGGCGACGCCCGAGCAGGCTGAGGTCCTCCGGGCGCACGAATCGCGGCCTGCGCCCGCCGGCATCCATCCTGCCCGTACGATCCCGTTCAACGACCTGATCAGGGGTCTGGAGCGCGCTCGGTCCGCCGGCCTCGTCAGTCGGAAGACCTGCCAGGACACGGGGCTGATCCTCTACTGCTACACGCAGCGCTGCGTGTACGACCACGGCTGGGATGCCTTCACGCTGCTGGCCCGCGGGCTGATCATCGACCCATTCCGTGGCGCCGTGGTTGCGACGCCCTTCCCGAAATTCTTCAATCAGGCCGACGAACAACCTGCTCGACGGCTACGGCTCGTCCGCCGCCCTCGGCCGCGTGATGGAGGCCGCCTGATATGGCCGACCTGTCGATCTTCAAGCCGGACCTCAAGGGCCTGCTCTCCCTCGAAAAGCGCGAGCTCGCCCGCCGCGTCCTGGAGCTCCACGACGAGCTCGTCCGGGAGCGCGCCCGGCGGGAGGAGGCGGAAGCTCAGATCCGCGTGCCCTCATGGGAGAGGGGCTTCGTCAAGGACACCGGCCGCGCCCGGGACGCCGACCTGCCGGCCGTGGGGTCCTTCCATGGCTGAGAAGCACACCACAACGTCCGGCATCATCATCGGAAGCGCGACCTGGGAGGCGTTCGTCGTCGGCCCCATGGCGCGCGATGCCCTCGGCGCCATCGGTCATCGGTCCGACGTGGAGGCGATCCGCATCGAGGCGGCGGGCGGCGAGTACACGCTCAATCGGGAGCCAGTCTCCAAGTCCGACGCGGACCTCGTCTTCAACGCCTGGCGCTGCGACCCGAAGCGGTTCTCCGAGGACGCGAGCGAGAAGCTGATCGAGCACATGCGCAGGGCCATCACGGTCAGGCGGTTGCTGGGAGGGACGGCGGCATGACCGAGGCTTGGGCTGGGCGCACCTTCCGCAACGCGGCGCCCCTGACGCTGCGAGGGGACAACCCCGTCGACGGCTACTCCGCGGAGGACCTGCGTGGGCATGGGTGGGCGCCGGGCGGGTACATGGGCACCTGCCAGGACTGTGTGGAAGTCCACGTCGGTGGCGACAAGCGGTGCCGGCGATGCCGGGCGTGCGCGATCAAGGCCCTGGAGGCTTCCCGCAACCGTCCGAGATGGCAGAGCGGGCACAAGGGGATCCCGACCGACCGTCCGGTGTGGGCGTACTTCTACTGGAGCGGCAGCAGCGAAGACGAGGACATCATGCTGCTGCACGGCATCTCGGACGAGGGCGGTGAGGTGTTCACCGTCCAGCACGAGAGGGTCCGCGACTGGGACCGGTACGGCCACGTCATCTGCTGGATCGACGTCGAGGAGCGCCCGGCGCTCTCCGTCGAGGCGGTCGACGCCATCGTGGCTGCCTTGGCCGACCAGCGGAGCATCCACTGGTCCTGCGCCGACCACATCGTCGAAGACTGGCTGCACCAGACGGCCCTGCAGGCGGTCGTCGACGGGCACCGGGACGCCACGCGAATCGCGGCGGCCGCGCTCAAGAGCCGCGAGCTCGACTTCTCCCGGTACTACGGCTGAGGGCGACGACCATGTTCTCATCGAAGCTCGAAACCGCCGCGGTCGCTTGGCGCGAGGCCCGCATGAAGGCATGCGCGGCGCCCGTCGAAGGGTTCGTGAAGGACAAGAAGGGCGACAGCATCGCGGTGCCGAACCTGCAGGTCTGGACCGACCTCGGCGCCGCGGAGACCACCCTGAGCGAGGCGGTGGTGGCCCATTTGGCGAAGGAGGCCGAGTTCGCCCGGCTGGAAGCGCGCCCCAAGCTGTTCGTCATCCATGGCTGGATGCATCACGCCCCGCACGAGGAGGAGGCGTGCACCCTGGAGGAGGCAGTCCAAAGCGCCAAGGCGGCGAACGACTGGGGGTATTGGTTCCCGGAGAAGATCTGCACGGTCGCCGGCGAACTCGTGCTTGCCGAGGCAGAGCTCTACGAGCGCATCTGGGCTGAGGACGCGGCATGACCGAGTGTGGGTTCTGGTGGGCCTCGGTCGAGAGACGCGAGCCGCAGGTCGTCGAGGTCTCGGAGAGCCACGGCATCAAGTTCGTGTTCGCGACCGGGAACGACGTCGACCTCAGCGAGGCTGACGTGCGCCTGATCGAGCGGGTGCTCCCGGCCGGGCGCGCTGCGGCCGCCGTCGATAGGCTGGACGAGATCGCCGGCGAGTTGTGGCCATGGCGCGTGGTGGAGGAGATCTCCGCCATCCTGCTGATCGAGGAGAGTGGGGCATGACGACCGATGCGGCCGCGCTGGCCAAGATCGAGGGATGGACGTCCATCTGTGGCGACAAGCCGGAGGTCCTCGTCCATGAGCTCGCTGAACTCGGGTTCGTGATCATGCGCCGGTCCGAGATCGATGCCCTGGCTGATGCCATGTGGCAGTGCCTCGACGACATGGGCGCACAAGGCCAGGGCGTGTGCCTCGCCTCGAAGGCCAAGGCCCGGGTCGCCTACGAGCCATTCCGGGTCGACGCCGATGGCGAGGAGGCGCCCGTCGACTACCCGCTTGAGGAGGCCGAGCGCACCCTGGAGTGGATACGGGATGGACTTCGGCACGAGCTCATCCGGCCCGTGACGGTCCTGCCGTGGTCGGACGAGGCCGTCTCGCCGCTGATCAAGATCGATGGAGGCAAGGCATGACCAAGTCATCCGACGTCGCCGACTGGATCTCGGAGAACGTGGCGCTGTCCCCGCCGGGCGCCTCGGTGCGCCTGTCCGGCTACCAGCGCGCCATCGTCGAGGCCATAGCGGACCCGGCGGTGAAGGTGCGATTCCCGACGCCGGCGGAGATGTGGCGGGCAGGCCAGCGCACGGAGGCGGCCCACCTTATGCTGTGGGCGGCCCTGCAAGGGCGAGGACGTCTTGCTCTGCGAGCGGACGCCGGTTGCCTCGGCCTATGAGTGGAGGGTTCGGCCTTCGCCGAACACCTGCCATGCCGCATGCGCCTCGGCCTTCTCGCGGAACATGACCGGGACGCTCACGAGATCGATTTCCTCGCCGGGCTCCCTGCGCTTGTCGAGGATCGCCTGACCCTTCAGGACGGCCACGCCGTAGCCGCCGATGTTGTGCTTGGTCGGGTCCGGTTCGGGCCAGTAGCCGTACACGACGTCCCCGTTGGCCATGAGGATGTTCAGCGCGTCGGCCGGGATGGGCTCCTGGGCGATCATGCCGATGTTCGCCTTGGCCGGCTCGATCATCTCGGCGAGGTACGAGATGAGCTCGGGGCTCTCAGGGGTATAGCGCTTCATGATGGTGTCCTCCGGTGATGGGGACACCATGCAGGCCGACCCGTCGCCTTTGATTGAATCCAATCGATCAAATACGACGCATCAGGCCGCTTTTGCCTCGCGTTCGGCGGCGGCCTTGGCCTTCTCCTCGGCTTCCTTCGCAGCCTTCAGCGCAGCCGTTTTGGCCTTGCCGGCGGCCTCGTTCTCGCGGCGCCGGCGCGTGATGTCCGCCCGGAGCGTCGACAGGTCCGGGAGCACCGTCGCCGCGACCTGCTCGTCGACCCAGGCGCACCACTGCTCCATCACGGGCGCCTTCTGGTCGAGGCGGTCGTCAGCCGTGTAGTGCCGCTCCAAGACGTCGTCGCTCCTGATGCCCTCGTTGTGATCGAGCACGAGTTTCACCGTGTCGCGGGACACCCGGAACTCGTGCTGCAGGGTCGTTGACAGGCAACGCCGCAGGTCGTGCGGGGACGCCTTGATCCCCAGGTCGATGAGCCTGTGGTTGATGGCGGCGTCGGACATGTGGCCGAACGCATCGCCGCCCGCCTTCTTCGGGCGGATCTGGGGGAACAGGTACGGCGAGCCGCCGGTCCGGCGTAGCTGCTCCTGGATGCGGGCCCACAGCGCCGGCGGAAGCGGAACGACGTGCCGGTGCTTGTCCTGGCGCTTCGCCGCGGTCTTGCGGTGGCTCGGGCCCATCGACCACACGCCCCAGCCCGGCATCTCGATCCAGTCGACGAAATCGACGGTCAGGGCGCCGGCGACGGGACGACGGCGCTGGCCGGTCGCGATGAGGAGCTCCAGCGACATCGAGACCGAGCGGTCGAGGATGCCGGATCGCGCGACCGCGACCGCGGTCCCGACCTCGGCCGGCGTCGCGATGTAGGTCCCCGGCTCCTTTCCGTTCGAGCGGACCTTGGCCTCGGTCGAGCGCTCGGGCGCCTTCAGGCCCGCCATCGTCGTCGTGACGCCGGAGAGGTGCTGCCGCCGGTCCTCGGCCATGTACCCCCAGAAGGGGCGCAGGACGCTGGCCAGGTGCTCGGCATGCCGCTCCCGACCGCTCGCGTGGATCTTGTCGACGATGACCGCGAGCTCCGACCGGGTGATGCCGCGGACCTGGCGATTGGCGAGGACCGCGAGCTCGGGTTGCCCGAGCATCACCCGGTAGTCGTTCCAGGTGTCGTGGCGGCGGATGCGCTTCACCTCCGCGAGGTACGATTCCCGCGCCTCCTCCCAGCGCCAGTTCAACAGGTGCGGGATCTCGGCCTCGAACGCCGCGACCAGGGCGGGGTCGCGCTGCGGCCGGGCATGCGCCATGCCGAGACCGACGTACTGGTCACGGAGCCACTCCTCACCGAGCTCGGCATGGGGCGAGTTGAGGGCCTTGCGCGCCGCCCCGGCGATGCTCCGGGCCTGCTCCAGATCGAGGATCCCCGGCACGCCGATCTTCAACCGCATCGTCCGGTCGCCCCTCTCGAACTTGAGGCCCCAGCTTGGGCCCCGCGGCTTGATGCGGAGGATGAGGCCGGGCGCCCCCTTGTCGATGACGTCGTAGGGGGTCACGCCCGCCTTCGCCTTCGCCACGTGCTTGTCGACGGATTGCTGGGTGAGGGTGACGGCCACGGGCTACTCCGACGAACAGGGGCGGAACTGGGGCGGGGACTCTGGGGCGGGGTTCGGCCTGGTCGCAAGAGGGGAAACGGTGTCATGGTGAAGACCGGCAGCGCCATCAGGGGGTTATGGCGGGGTCGTCAGGGCCTGAAAACGGGGGCGGAGTGCCTAGACACTTGGAATCATAATCCTTGTGTCGGGGGTTCAAATCCCTCCCTCGCTACCACTTCTTTCGCCCGCTAGGTCAATGGCTTAGCGGGTTTTCCATAGAGCGAAACGTGTTCCGTGGGGCTTGCAACACGCTGCAACACGCTCTGTGGTTTTACAACGGGTTACGACCAAGCGTAGGCTGATCCGTGCAACACGGACGGAACACGTTGAGCACGGAATTTACGCCCGAAACGTCCCGGCTGGCGCATGCGGAGAATGGGTTGGCGAGGTCCGATAGGCTGGGACCTTGGTATGGGGTGACCGTTGCATATCTTCTGGTCTCGGCAGTCCTCCTTTTTCTCCGACGCAGCGAGTTCGGCTTAGGCTGCGAAGCCGGCGACCCAAATTGTGGGAGCCTGCAGCTCAACGATATCGGCGATGTTGCTGCCGGCATTTTTGCACCTCTCGCATTTCTGTGGCTCTTCGTGGCTACCCAATTGCAGCGCAGAGAACTTTCACTCCAGAGGGCAGAGCTAGCTGAGACAAGAGCCGTCCTTGCCGACCAACAACGCGAGCTCGAGATTTCTGCAAAAGAGAGCGCGCATCAAACTGAAATTATGCGACGCACTTTAGACGCAACGATGTCCAGGAGTGTCTACGACGATTTCAATTTACAGCTATATTTTATTTCAAAGATTTGGATCAAGGCTCACGGCACAGAAATATTTTATGAGTCGCGCGATGGAAAGGATGTTGGGCAAGTATTATTTTTAAACGTTTCAGAGATTGCTTTTCCCTCGCAAGATCAGTTTTCAGCAATCGATAGTTTTTATGAAGAGCTATATAACGATATGGATAGACTTGTAATAAGAGTTTCAAACGGGGAAAAGCTCACAATCAGCGGAGAAAGGGGCTATACTATATGGCGGGCGTTCCAAGATGGAATTGAGCCACTCGAAATTTTGCTAAATAATGTGAATGAATCTCGTAATAAATTGGTAATTACACGAGTAGAAGGCTTATCATTGCATGTACTTCTGCAAGATTTAAAATATTTACATGAGCACATACAGAAAAATTCGATTGAAGAAATCAGGCGAATGTATCCGGATCCAGTCTAGTCATATCGATTGTAGTCATTGGCTGAGTTGCATGTCGAATTGCAGCGCCCGGCGGTAACGCTTCGGGTCGTCCACCGTGCCGCTCACGCCGACGCCTTCCGAGCAGATCACCACCCGCGTCCCCTCGATCATCTTCCGCATATCCACCAGGGCGGTTTCGATCGCGTCGGCGACCTTGTCGCCGGCGGCGAACGTCGGCGCGTCGACGATCACCGTCAAGCGGGCGAACTGGTGCACCGAATGCGCCCACGGACCACATAGCTCTCATCGCCCCTCGATCCATTCGGCGACGCCGGAAGCCGAGCGGAATTCGTCGAGGGCGTGGACCCGCGCCTCGGGGATCGCATTGCGGGCCATGGTCGCGAGGGCGTGGCCGGGGCCGAGTTCGAGGATGGTGTCGCAGCCGTATTCCCGGCAGGCTTCCAGGCAGGCCGCCCAATCGATCGTGTGCGAGATCTGATGCGCGAGCTTCGAGAGCCCTGCTCGTGCGTCGAAGACGGGCGCGCCGTCGAGGCCGCTGATGAGCCGGGGCGCGCCCGGCGGGGGACGCACAGGATGCGTCTCAGCAAGGGCGCCTTCGAAGCGGCGGCTGGCCTCGCGCAGCAAGGGCGTATGCGAAGGGGTGCGCACCGGTAGAACGACGGCGCGCAGCGCACCGGCCGCCAGCGCCTCAGCGCAGAGTGCTTCGAGCGCCGGGCTCGGACCGCCAATGACGGCGCTGTCGCTGGCGTTGCGGATGGCGAGCGCGCAGCCATGCGCCGCAGCCAGGGTCTCGATCGCCGCAATCGGCAAACCGCGAATGCCGGCGAGACCGGCGCCATCACCGGCAGCTGCATCCATGGCCTCGGCGCGTGTGGCGGCAAGGCGCAGGATCGTCTCGGCGTCGAAGCAGCCGACGCAGCCCCAGGCGGCCAGATCGCCGATGCTGTAGCCGGCAACGATCGTGCGGGCGGGGTGCGCCGCCTGCACGAGGGTCCAGCCCGCCAGCGCGGCGACGCAGCAAAGGATTTGCCCGGTGCGGTTGCCGTGCAGGTCCGCCTCCGGAGCGTGGACGAAGGCCCGCGGATCGTGACCCAGGACGCGTTCGGCTGCCGCAAAGACCGGCGCGGCGGGGGGCCAATCCGCGGTGAGGTCGAACATTCCCGGATGTTGGCCGCCCTGGCCGGAGAGGAGCACCCCGAGCGTCACGCGGACGCCTCGACGCTGTCCACGAACAGGGTCATCGCGAGCAGGTCGGCTGCGCCGCCGGGGCTGAGGTTGCGGGCGACGAAGGCGCGGTGCAGCGCCTCGGCCCGCGCACGCCAGCGGGGCTGCGCCACGCCGCCCTCGGCCATGAACCGTGCGGCCCCGCGGCGCGCGAAGGCAAAACCCTCGGCCCCGCCGCGATGCAGGAGGTTCGTGTCCTCGACATGCGCGATCAGGGCGAGGCAGGCTTCGACGCGTGCAGCCTCTTCATCGCCGGGACGGATCTGCCGGCCGCGGCGCAGGGCCGGCAGGGCGACCCGGTAGAGGCTCGAAAAACCGGCGGCGGCCTCGGCCGGCGCACCGCCGACGCCGTGGCGGCGGCGTGCCCGCGCGCCGGGCGCGTGGAGCAGCACTGGGCCGTCGAGGATCGCTGAGCCATAATGGTCGCGAACCCGTGCGCCGAGGGCTCCGGCCAGAGGCCGCGGCAGGGCGCCGGCTGCGGCGCAGAGCAGGCCGAGCCCGAAGATGGCGCCGCGATGCGTGTTCACGCCGCCGGTCGCCGCCCGCATCGCCGCCTCGGCCTCGAGGCCGATGCAACGCAGGGCCGGCATCGGCGCGCCCGCCGCTCCGGCGAGAGCAAGGGCGCGGAAGAAGGGTGTGATCGCCGCCGTGCTCGCGCGGAAGGTGTCCGCATCCATGTCGGCATGGCTGCCGCGATCGACGTGGCTGACGAGGCCCGGCTTCGGGTAGGTTTCGAGTTCGAGCCGCAACGACGTCGCCGCGGACTGCGCGATCGCGTCCGCCTCCGGGCAGCGTTCATCCTCGGTGGAAAACGCTCGCAGCGGGGAGAGCGGGCTCATTCGGGATCTCCCGCGAGAAGGGCAGCGGCCTCGCGGAGGGCAAGACGGTCATGGTGCTTGACCAGTACCGTTCCGCTGGCACCGGTGCTGTGCAGTTCGCGCCAGTTCACGCCGCCCCCGTCGGACAGAAGGATCTCTCCATCTAGGCGCATCGGCGCCCGCGCTTCGATTGCGGCGATGCCGTCCATGAGCCGAGCAGGAACCGCGCCGGGCACCGACCAGAGCAGATCGAGATCCGACCGCTCGGACAGGTAGGGGAGACCGGTCAAGCTCTGCCAGAGCAGGCTTCCGAAGGGACGCGGCGCGAGGCCGTGGCGCTCGCCGAGGGCGATCAGCGCGTCGAGCGTCGCCGTCCAGGAAGGCGGGCACGCAGCGCGCGCCTCCGAGAGCAGGAAGGACGCGCGCGGGCGGACCGCGTCCCGCGGAAGGGCGAGGCCGATACGGCGCTTACCGTCCCGTGGCGGCAGCGGCAGGCCGACCGGCACGAGGCCTTCGTCCTCTCCTGGATGCGCGCGGCGCAGGATCACCGGCCTCCCGTCGTCCACCCAGGCCGCGACGTGCGGCACACCCGTCAGATCCGCGCGTCCGGCCAAGGCGGCGGCCCAGGCTCCGGGTTCGACGTCGAGGAGGTCGTGGCGCCGGTGCGCCTCAGCCAAGGGCCGCCTCCCGCACCACCTGCGCGGCGATCGCTTCCGCCACCGGCCGGCCGCCGCGCTCGCGCCCGGCGCGATCACGGGTATCCTCGGCGGGCAGCGCGTCGATCACGGCGGCGATTTGCTCTGCCAGCGGCTGCTCGGGGTCGAGCACCGCCTGCACCGCACCGGTGCGCACCATGTTGTCGAGGCCGGGCGCGAAGACCGGCGTGTCCTTGGCCATCGCTTCCAGCCGGTCGAGGGGGAGCTTCGTGACGCGGGCGACGGAGGGCAGGTCCATCACGCTCGGATTCGCCCCCGGCAGGCCGACGAGGACGCGGGTGGCAAGCGCCGTGGCGATGAAGGCGCCCGCCGCCGAATGCCCGTAGATGAGTCCGACGGTCGGGTGGCCGTGCGCGTCGGCGAGCAGCAGCGTCTTGGCGAGGTGGGCGAGGTACTCGTTGAGGCCGAGCAGTTCGTCGCGCCGGCTCATCCGCTGGCTGTCGGAATCGATGGCGACGAGGAGCGGCGTGGCGTCGCCCCGGCGCACCACGTCGAGGACGTAGCCTGCGAGCCGGCAGGCGCCGTCGACGCCGAGCGCCGTGTCGCCGTCGATGCCGATCACCGCGAGCCGACCGCCCCGGAACGGGCCCTCACCGTTCACGAGCCCGTCCGTGACGGTCACGGAATGACTCTCCGGGAACAGCGAGGCGAGGATCTCAGCGAGCGTCATGGGTCGTCTCTCCCAGGCTGGCGAGTAGGGTGTCGAACGCAGCCGTGGTCAGGGCCGGGACCGCCTCCGGATCGTTCACCCCGAGCCGCGCCCAGATCTCGGTCGCGTCGCGGCAATCGCCGAAGTGCGTGAGGCGTTGTTCCAACCGCGCCTGCTCCGCCTCCAGCGTGGCGAGGTCGAAGGCCGGGGCGCGCTCGATCATGTCCAGAGCCGCTCGGCGGAAGGCCACGAGCGTGTCGTCGGCATAGGCGTCGGCGCCGCCGGTGAGGCGTCGGTGCTTGCCGCCCATGGTACGCCAGACCAGGGCACGGTCGCGGGAATCGAACTCTTCGGCGCCCTTGTTGGTCTCGATCACCTCAGGCCCCGAGACCGAGATGCGACCGCCCTCGGAGACGACGAGCCGCGAGCAGGTGCCTGCGATTAACCCGCCGCCACCGTAGGCCCCGGCCCGGCCGCCGATCAGGCCGATTACAGGCATGCCGGCCTCGCGAACCTGGGTGATCGCCCGCATCACCTCGGCGATGGCGGTCTCGCCGGCATTGGCCTCCTGCAGGCGCACGCCGCCCGTATCGAACAGGATCAGCACGGCCGCCGGCTTCAGCGCCAGGGCGGCGCGGAGCAGGCCGACAAGCTTGGCGCCGTGCACCTCGCCGAAGGCTCCGCCCATGAAGCGGCCCTCCTGCGCGGCGACGAGGACGTGTTTGCCGTCGAGCCGGCCCGGGCCGACGATCATGCCGTCGTCGAAGGCGCGCGGCAGGTCGAACAGCGGTAGGTGCGGACTCATCCGGCGCTGCTCGGGGCCGACGACCTCACGAAAACTGCCCGCGTCCAGCAGTCCGTCGATGCGGGCGCGGGCGCTCGCTTCGTACCAGCTCGTGGCCCAGCCCTTGGCGGCCGGGTCGATGATCCGTTCGCTCATCGTCAGACCTCCATCAACCGGGCGCCCTGGAGCAGGCGCAGGGACACGGTGTCGGGGCGCGCGCCGCCGTCATTGATCGTGATGCGCAGGCCGCCGGGCTGAGCGCGGGCGACGAAGTCGGCGACCACCGCCTCCCAGACCTCGCCGTAGCCGCGGATCGGCGTCTCGATCTCGACGGTGCACTCGGTCGCGGGCAGGGCGCGCTCCAGCAGCACTTCGAGATTGCCGGAGGCGACGACGCCGGTGATGGCCTGTGCCTTCGCGCCGGCCAGGGCCCTCTGCGTCGTGTGTCGGAAGGTCAGCTTTTCCATCGCGGCCTCACCAATTCCGGAACTTGGCCGGCGGCTCGTAGAGCCCGCCCGACCAGTGCACGAGATCCTTGATCGAGCGCGCCGCGAGCAGGGAGCGGTCGGCGTCGAGGGGTTCGATGCCGAGATCCTCCGGGCGGCGGACGATGCCGCGCTGGCGCAGCCGCTCGACCATGGCCCGGTCACGTCCGCGGCCGATTTCGGTGTAGCCGGCGACCCCGCGGATCGCCTGCTCGCGCTCGTCCGCGGTACGGCAGAGCAGGAGGTTGGCGATGCCTTCCTCGGTGACGATGTGGGTGACGTCGTCGGCGTAGACCATCACCGGAGCCAGCTCCAAGCCGATCTTACGCGCCAGTTCCAGGGCATCGAGCCGTTCGACGAAGGCTGGCACCAGCCCCTCGCCGAAGGTCTCGACGATCTGCACCACGAGCTTGCGCCCGCGCATCAGCGCCGGATCGCCGGTCACCTGCGCCTCGCGCCCCGCCTTCATCCAGGTGTCGGAGGGGTGGCGCCGTCCGTGCGGGTCCGAGCCCATGTTCGGCGCGCCGCCGAAGCCCGCGACGCGGTTCTGCGTCACCGTCGAGGAATGGCCGGCAAGGTCGATCTGCAGGGTCGAGCCAATGAACAGGTCGCAGGCGTAGAGCCCGGCGGTCTGGCAGAAGGCGCGATTGGAGCGGAGCGAACCGTCCGCACCGGTGAAGAAGATGTCGGAGCGCTCGCGGATGTAGCGGTCCATGCCGACTTCCGAGCCGAAGCAGTGCACCTGCTTCACCCAGCCCGACTCGATCGCCGGGATCAGAGTCGGATGCGGGTTGAGCGCCCAGTGTGTGGCGATCTGACCTTTCAGCCCCAGGCGCTCGGCATAGGTCGGCAACAGGAGCTCAATCGCCGCCGTGCCGAAGCCGATGCCGTGATTGAGCCGTCGGATGCCGTATTCGGCGTAAATCCCCTTGATCGCCATCATGGCCATCAGGATCTGGGTTTCGGTCATCGCCGCCGGATCGCGGGTGAACAGCGGCTCGACGTAGAACGGCCTGTCAGCCTCGACCACGAAGTCGATCCGGTCACCGGGGATGTCGACACGGGGCACCCGCTCGACGATCTCGTTGACCTGCGCCACCACGATGCCGTTCTTGAAGGCGGTCGCCTCCACTACGGTCGGCGTGTCCTCGGTGTTCGGCCCGGTATAGAGGTTGCCGTCCAGGTCGGCCGAAACGCCCGCGATCAGCGCCACGTTCGGGGTGAGATCGACGAAGTAGCGGGCGAACAGTTCGAGATAGGTGTGCACCGCCCCGAGTTCGATCTGCCCGCCGTAGAGCATGCGGGCGATGCGCCCGCCCTGCGGCCCCGAATAGGAATAGTCGAGCCGCTTCGCGATCCCCTGCTCGAAGATGTCCAGATGTTCGGGCAGGACGATGCCGGACTGGACCATGTGAAGGTCGTGCACGCGGGTGGGGTCGCACTGGCTCAGGCCCCGCGCGAGGCAGTCCGCCTGCTTCTGGTTGTCGCCCTCCAGACAGACCCGGTCGCCGGGCTGAAGGATCGCCTCAAGGAGAGCGACCACGCCGGCAGCGGTCACGACCTTGCCCGCGGCATGGGCTCGGCCCGCCTCGATCCGCGCATCGCGGGCCGCCCGTTCTCGATGCCAACCGCTCATCCGGTCCGCTCCCTGTCATCGCCGCGCTGCGTATACGCTGACCGACGAAACGTCGTTGTCGGTACATTCAGCGGTGCCATAGCATCATTTTTGTATTCTCACTTGCGCCAATGTCAATATCTTGCATACGATGCGGGAACAAAAACGAATCGTTGAATACGGGAAGGAGGCGCCGGATGATCGCTGCATGCAATGGGCCCACGGTAGCCCGGATGTGGACGTCGAAGCCGATCGAACGATCTGCGGTTCCACGCGGGGAGGGGGCACGGTGACGATCCTCGGCGTCGCGCTCCTCGCGCTCTGTACCCTGATCGGCGTGTTCCTGGGCGACCTGCTCGGGATCCTGCTCGGCGTTAAGGCCAATGTCGGCGGCGTCGGCATCGCCATGATGCTGCTGATCGCCGCTCGGATCTGGCTTTTGCGCCACGACCGGCTCGGCCACGCGACCAAGCTCGGGGTCGAGTTCTGGGCCAGCATGTACATCCCGATCGTGGTGGCCATGGCCGCCCAGCAGAACGTTGTCGCCGCGGTGAGCGGCGGCCCGATCGTGATCATCGCCGCCGTCGGCAGCGTGTTGCTGTGCTTCGCCGCCACCGCCCTGCTCGGTCGGATCGGCGGGCACCCGCCCCGCGACGACGCCGAGGGCGAGGAGGCGGGCGCTGTGATCGGCGGCGAGGCGAACATGTCCATGCAGCCTTCCACGGCGGCCCGGAGGTAGACCCATGCTGCACATGCTGGAACACGTCTTCATCGAGCAGAGCTTGGTCGCCGCCTTCGCGGTTATCGGCGGCTTGATGCTCGTGTCGAACTTCCTCGGGAAGCGCCTGACGCGCGGCCGGGTCCACGGTTCGGCCATCGCCATCGTGCTCGGACTCGTGCTGGCCTATTTCGGCGGCCTCGCCACCGGCGGGAAACGCGGACTGGCCGACATCCCGGCGCTCGCCGGCATCGGCCTGATGGGCGGCGCGATGCTGCGCGACTTCGCCATCGTCGCCACCGCCTTCGAGGTGGACGTCGTCGAGGCGCGCCGCGCGGGCCTCCTCGGCGTCGTGGCGCTGGCGCTCGGTACAGTGCTGCCCTTTCTCGTCGGCACCCTGACGGCGGTGGCCTTCGGTTATCACGACGCGGTGTCGATCACGACGATCGGCGCGGGCGCCATCACCTACATCGTCGGCCCGGTGACCGGCGCGGCGCTCGGCGCCGACTCGACCGTGATGGCGCTCTCGATCGCCACGGGCGTGACCAAGGCGGTGATGGTGATGGTGGGGACACCCCTGGTGGCGCGGCTGATCGGCCTCGACAACCCGCGCTCGGCGATGGCCTATGGCGGGCTGATGGGCACGGTCAGCGGCGTCGCGGGCGGGCTCGCCGCCACCGATCCGAAGCTCGTGCCCTACGGGGCGTTGACCGCGACCTTCCACACCGGCATCGGCTGCCTCGTCGGCCCGTCGCTGCTGTTCCTGATCGTGCGGGCTCTGGTGGGATGATGCGGATGGAGGAGGGCGGCGCGATGGACGGCATGGCCGAGGGGCGCGGCCTCCTCTCCGACCAGATCCGCAACGCGCTGACGGATGAGATCGCCTCCGGTGTCCTCGCGGCGGGCATTGCGCTGGACGAACAGGATCTGGCCGACCGCTTCGGCGCCTCGCGCACCCCCGTTCGCGAGGCCCTGCGCCAACTCGCCTCCAGCGGTCTGGTCGAGATGCGCCCACGGCGCGGCGTCGTCGTCACCCGCATGACGCCGGAGCGGATCATGGAGATGTTCGAGACGACCGCCGAGTTCGAGGCCCTGTGCGTTCGGCTCGCCACCTACCGGATGACGCCGCTCGAACTCAGCGCGCTGATGGACCTGCACGAGCAATCGGCCGAGCCGGTCGCGGCGCAGGACTACGACACCTACGATGCGCTCAACCGCGCCTTCCACGAGGCGCTGTACCGCGCGACCCACAACGGCTTCATGGCCGAGCAGGCGCTGGCGATCCGCTCGCGCCTGTCCGCCTTCCGCCGGACGCAGTTGCGCCAGGGCGAGCGTATCTTGCGCTCACGCGCCGAGCACGGGGAGATCCTTCAAGCCATTGCCGAAGGCGACGGCGACGCCGCAGCACGACGGATGCGGGCCCACATGCTCAACGCGGCGAGCGCCCTCGGCCGCTACGTCGCCGACCATGCGAGCGAGTAAGCGCCGGGAGGTTTCCTGACGACTCCGGCCTGCGCGGTTTGCGCGCGGGCCGAAACAGTTGGTCCCGTCGCGCGTACCCCCATCGCTGCCGCATCGAAGCGGCAGCGATGGGAGTCCTTCGGAATGGGTCACAAGTCGCTGAACGAACAGGTCATCGTGATCACCGGCGCGTCCAGCGGCATCGGTCTCGCGACGGCGCGCATGGCCGCGCGGCGCGGGGCCCGCGTCGTGCTCGCCGCCCGCAGCGAGGATGTCCTGGCGGACATCGCCGCGGAATTCGGGACACGCGCCACTTACGTGGTCGCCGATGTCGGCCGGCGGGAGGATGTCCAGGCCATCGCCGACCACGCCGTCGCCACGTTCGGCGGCTTCGACACCTGGGTCAACGTGGCAGGGCTCACCGTCTACGGACCGCTTCGCAAGATCGCCCTCGAGGACCACGAGCGGTTGATCCAAACCAACCTCTGGGGGACGGTGTACGGCTCGCTGATCGCCGCCGAGCATCTGCGCGGCCGCGGTGGAGCCATCATCAATGTCGGCAGCATCGCCTCCGACCTCGCCTTCCCGTTCCAGGGCCTCTACGCCACGTCGAAACACGCGGTGAAGGGCTTCACCGACACGCTCCGCATGGAGCTGGGCGCGGAGGGCGCGCCGGTCTCGGTGACGCTGGTGAAGCCCGCCTCCATCGACACGCCGCTGCCGAACCGGGCCCGCAACTACATGGATCGCGAGCCGACGCTGCCGCCGCCGATCTATCCGCCCAACGAGGTGGCCAACGCGATCCTGCACGCCGCGGTCCATCCGCAGCGAGACATCATCGTGGGCGGCGGCGGCAAGCTCTTCGTCATGGGCAAGGAGTTCGCGCCGGGCGCCTTTGACGAACTCGCGCCGGCCATCATCGCTCTGCAGAAGCGGGCGGAACCGCCGAGGAACCCGAAGGGCGCGCTGCACGCGCCGCAGGGGGCCGGCCGCGAGCGGGGCGACCCACCGGTCTACGTCATGCGCACCAGCGTCTACACCCGCGCGAGCCTGCATCCGCTCGCGACGGCCGGGATCGCCGCCGGCTTGGCAGCGACAGCAGCCCTCGTTCTGGGAGGGCAGCGCGCCCGGCGCCGACCCTAAGGCCGGGATGCCGGGGAGTCGTCCCGGCTTCAGGCCGCCTCCTGACCGGCGTACCGACGGCAATGTTGCAGGTAGCCGACCTCGTGACGGCCGGCGAGTTCGACCACGCTGGACCAGAGCCAGGACGGCGCCCCTTCGTCCGCGCTCCCACCACGCGTGATCTCGGACCGCCAAGCCGCGCGCGTCTCGGTGTCCATCTGGCGGCCATGCGCCTTCCCGACGACATGGGCGAGGTAATGCGCCGCGCGGACCGCCTCCTCGCGGCCGAACTGATCGACGTCGAGCTTCAGGTCTTGCGGCGCGAGTTCGCGCATCACGGCCGACTTGCCGAGAAGCCGGACCGGCAGCATGCGTTCGCCCAGATTCGGCGACAGGGCCCGCGCGCCGGCGACCACCCGTTCGGCAGGTTCGGAAGGCATCTCCACGCCGGGAGCGGCTGGTGCGGCCGGCTCGACCGCCTCCTTCAGGTCCACGAGCGCGAGCCGACGCTTGTTCTCAGGCTCGGTGATGCCGACGAGCGCGGCATAGCGCAGGAAGCCGAGCGAGCTGCAGCCCTTCATCCAGTAGGCGGCGTCGACCAAGCGAATGTCGGCCTCCTCGCTGCGTCCGTTCAGGGTCAGCACGAGGTGGCGCACCGCGTTTTCCTGAAACAGCCTATCGAGGGCGTCACGCTCCTGCTTGTCGAGCTTCCAGAACTTGCGCCCGAGCGGGATCGCCGGCTCCACGCCCTTCAGGCGCTCGCGCGCGAGGTGCTTCCAGTGCCGACCGAGGGCCCGGCGGCGGACCGAGCGCACAGCGTCCGGCTCGGACGGCCCCCGGTTCGTCTCGCTCTGTTCCAGCCCTGCGGCGTAGCCCAGAAGCATCTCCTCCAGCATCCGTGCCGTCACGACGCCGGGCAGGTCGGAGCCGCGCGCCGCGCTGGCGAGCGACAGCCCAAGGCGGACGAGGTCGTGCGTCGGGTTGCCGATGACGGTCTGGTCGAGATCGCGGATCTGGATGTCGACGTGACCGTCGGCATCGGCCAGGGGCCCGAGATTCCCCAGATGGCAATCGCCGCAGATCCAGACTGGCGGGCCCTCCGGCAGGGTGCCGCGGGTGAGGCCATCGAGCCACTCGTAGAACTTTAGAGTATTGCCTCGGACGTAGGCGTGGGCCGATTGGGCCATCTTAAGGGTGCGTTGCCGCTCAAGCACCGAAGCACGCTCCTCAGGACCATAGGCTCCGTTCACGGGCATCAAACACCTTCATTCAATCGTCGGGCGCCCAGCGCCCGCTTTCCGCATCAACGCCCATCCGGCGGTGAGCGGAGCGCGGCTCATCGTCTCCGCTGTGGATTGCGGAGACAATGAAAACGTGAAGCGGAGCGTGGACGGGGCCGGTCGGCTCTCTGGGAAAATTCGTCTCGGTCGCTTCCGTTGGGGAGCCGCCAACGGACAAACGGGTTTGAACAACCGCGACGCGTGTCGTTGGAAGAGTA
The DNA here is from genome assembly GCF_022829505.1 of Methylobacterium sp. J-043. Lineage (NCBI taxonomy): Bacteria > Pseudomonadati > Pseudomonadota > Alphaproteobacteria > Hyphomicrobiales > Methylobacteriaceae > Methylobacterium > Methylobacterium sp. J-043. The sequence continues at coordinate 137,919 of NZ_JAKSYB010000058.1, forward strand.
GCGCCCCGCTTACTAATGAAGTGATCGGAACGCGCCGCCCATGCGTTATACCCGGCGCTGACGCAGGTTTGCAGGGCGCTCCGTCAGCGCCCATGCGTGATGGGCGAAACAGTACAGGAGCGGCGTCCGAGCCGATGGAAGAGGCGATGAGCACGACAGGCACTCGATCCGGTTCCGAGGCCAGGATCTCGACCGGCATATCGGGCTTGGACGAGGTTCTCTGTGGCGGCCTGACCCAGGATCGGCTCTACCTTCTGGAAGGTACGCCCGGCACCGGCAAGACGACGCTCGCGCTGCAATTCCTTCTCGAAGGCGTGGCCCGAAAGGGACGCAGCCTCTACGTGACGCTGTCGGAAACGGCAGACGAGCTGCAGGCCGCAGCCACGAGCCACGGCTGGTCGCTCGACGGCATCGAACTGTACGAACTCGTCAGCGAGATGGGCCTCGACCCCGACAGCGAGCAATCGATCCTACACCCGTCCGAGATCGAACTCGGCGAGACGGTCAGGGAGGTCATGGCACGGGTCGAGAGCCTCAAGCCCGAGCGCGTGGTCTTCGACAGCCTCTCGGAGTTGCGCCTGCTGGCACAGAACACGTTGCGCTACCGGCGCCAGATCCTTGCGCTGAAGCAGTTCTTCGCCAAGCGGGCCTGCACCGTGCTGATGCTCGATGACCGGACTTCGGAGGCGGGCGACCTTCAGCTCCACAGTATCGCGCACGGGGTAATCTCCCTCGACCAGACCCCGCGCCAGTTCGGCTCCGAGCGGCGACGCCTGCGGATCGTCAAGATGCGCGGCATCAAGTTCCGGGGCGGCTACCACGACTTCGTGGTGGAGACCGGCGGCGTTCAAGTCTTTCCCCGGCTCATCGCTGCCGAGCACCGCGCGACCTTCGATATGACAGCGCAATCGACGGGATCGGACGAACTCGACCTGCTGCTTGGCGGCGGTCTCGTGCCCGGCACCAATACGCTCCTGCTCGGCCCCTCCGGCGTGGGCAAGACGACGACCGGATTGCGCTGCATGCTGGCTGCGCTGGAACGGGGTGAGACGGCAACGTACTACCTGTTCGATGAAGGGCTCGCGACGATGCTCGCCCGAGCCGTCAGGCTCGGCATGGACCTGGGGCCGCATCTCGAAACCGGCCGGCTAACCATCCTGCAGATCGACCCGGCGGAACTCTCTCCAGGAGAGTTCGCCTCGATCGTCCGACAGGCCGTCGAGGAGCGCGGCTCCACCTTCGTCGCCGTCGATAGCTTGAACGCCTACTTGCACGCGATGCCGGGTGAAGAGCACCTCATCCTGCAAATGCACGAACTTCTGAGTTACCTGAACCAGAAGGGTGTCACCACGCTCCTCGTGCTCGGGCAGCACGGTGTGATCGGCGAGGTTCGGACCGATATCGACCTGAGTTACTTAAGCGACTGCATCCTGTTGTTCCGGTTCTTCGAGGCGAACGGCGAGATCCGCACGGCGCTGTCGGTAGTCAAGAGTCGCGTCAATCCGCACGAGCGGGCGATTCGTGAGTTGAGGTTCTCGACCGACGGGCTTCGGGTCGGCGAGGCGCTAAGCGATTTCGAGGGCGTGCTCACCGGTCTGCCGGCCTATCGCGGGCGGGTCGAGATGCTGAAGGAGCCCAGTGAGTCCGGGGACGGCGCATGATGTCGTCAACTGAGGAACGCGCCCTGATTCTGGCACCACGTGGGCGCGATGCTGCGGTGATCGAGGGGGTGCTGGACCGCTCGAACATTCACGCTGCGGTCTGCGCGAACGTCGCGGCTTGGTTGACGGGGCTGCGTGAGGGGGCCGGAACCGCGCTCGTGACCGAGGAGGCCTTGGCCGACGGCGACACGGCGGACGTGTTCGCCTGGCTCGATGCGCAGCAACCCTGGTCGGATTTCCCCTTCGTCGTACTGGCGACGCGCCAAGCTGGCCGTCGGACCCAGAGCGCGGCAGAATTGCTGCGGCGGCTCGGCAACGTTGTTCTGCTGGAACGTCCGATCAATGCCGAGACGTTGACCAGCGCCGTCGTCTCGTCCCTGCGCGCGCGGCGCCGCCAGTACCAAGCCCGGCAGCATTTGCTGGAGCGGGAGCGTGCGCAGGAGCAACTGCGGCTGGCGAACGAGGAGTTGGAGCGGCGTGTCGCCGAACGGACGAGGGAGGTCGAGACCGCCCACGAGACCCTCGCCTTCGCGCTCGACGCGGCCGGCATGAGTTCGTGGGACATCGACTACATCGCCGGAACCCATCGCCGCTCGCCCCGATTCGACGCCGTTTTCGGCTACGCGGGCACAGGACGCTCCTGGGACCGTGAGACATTCCTTGCCCATGTCGTCGAGGAAGACCGCGAGACGGCCGAGGAGGCGTTCGCCGGTGTCCCCAAGACAGGTAGGCTCGATCTCGAATGCCGCATCCGGCGCGCGGACGGAGTGGTGCGCTGGATTGCGATGCGGGGGCGGGTCAAATCCGGCGAAGCCGACAGGCCGGAGCGGATCGCCGGCATCCTGATGGATCGCACGGATCAGCACGTCACGGAGGAGGCGCTGCGCCAGGCTCAGAAGATGGAGGCGATCGGCCAGCTTACGGGCGGTGTAGCGCACGATTTCAACAATCTGCTCACCGTCATCGTCGGCGGCCTCGACATGATGCTGCGCCGTCCCGATCAACCCGACCGCGTCAAGCGGTTGGCGGAGGCGGCGATGGGGGCAGCGCGGCGCGGCGAGCAACTGACCCAGCAGCTCCTCGCCTTCTCGCGCCGCCAGATGCTGCGGCCGCAGACGCTCAACCCGAACCGGCTCCTGCTGGACTTCCGGCCGCTTGCCGAGCGTGCGGCGACCGGCGCCGTCGAGTTGGCGTTCGATCTCGACCCGGCCCTCGACCCGATCCGCATCGATCCGGCACAGTTCGAGTCGGCCGTGCTGAACTTGATCGTGAACGCGCGCGACGCTCTGGAGGGCAGGGCAGGCCACGCGCGCATCGCAGTCACGAGCCGCAACGTCCGGCTCGGCACGGCGGCAGTCGCGGACCGGGGCGTACCACCTGGCCCCTACATCGTCATCTCGGTGACGGATACCGGCAGCGGCATCCCTCCCGACAAGCTTCAACGGGTCTTCGAGCCCTTCTTCACCACCAAGGAGGTCGGCAAGGGCACCGGCCTCGGGCTCAGTCAGGTCTACGGCTTCACCCGCAGCGCGAAGGGATTCGCGCAGATTGAATCGGAGGTCGGCAGAGGCACGACGGTCAGCCTGTACTTCCCGCGCTCGACGGACCCGGCCGGCGAGGAGATCGGGCCTGGACTGGTCGGTGCCATCCCGCTGCGCCGGGCCGGGGAGGGCGAGACGGTGCTGCTGGTTGAGGACGATGAACAGGTGCTCGGTATGGCCGTCGAGAGCCTGGAGGAGCTTCGTTACCGGGTCATCGTGACCCGTAATGCGGCCGAGGCGCTGGAACATCTGCACGGCGTCGAGCGCATCGACATCCTGTTCTCGGACGTCGTCATGCCCGGTGGGATGAACGGCTCGCAACTCGCGGTCGAGGCGCGGCGGGTGCGCCCGGACATCAAGATCCTGCTGACCTCAGGCTACGTGGCGAATCTCGACGAAGGGCAGGTGATCGGCCAGGGCGAGCTTCCGGTGCTCAACAAGCCCTACCGGCGCGACGAACTCGCCCGGTCGCTCCGCCTCGTGCTCGGCGGTGAACGAGCCTGATCTCTTTGGGAAAGCGAACATGCGCTTCGGCGAAATCCCTTCGCGCCGGCACGGTGGTTCGCCGCAAGCGTCGCGCGGGTAGAGCGATCGGGCACTCGCTCCAACCGCGCAGAGCCCATGTCACTGGCTCAGATCGATGACCTTCCGCTTCGAGGCGGGGCGGTTCGACGCCTTCTTGTCACCGTCATCCAACCACCCGGACACGTCATCATCATTCGCCTTCGGCGGCGTCTTGCTATTGAGTTGGTTGCGCTCCGCCTGAGCCGGCGTTTCGATCGGCGGGATCGGGGCCGATTGCGGATACTGCGCTGCCGGTCCGCGGAGCTGAAACCCGTCGATGCAGCGTCTGAGTGCGATCGGATCGGTGATGAACGTACACTCGTTCACATTGGTAATCGCCTGAGCCACCGCCGCACCGGGATGACCCGCGCAAATGAGGGCGAGAGCAAGAAACATCCGTTGCATCGATGGCCTCTCGATCCAGGTACCGATTCGACCGAGCCGGGCTGCCTCAGCGCCCTGCCGCAGGCGCGACTTGGCGGATCTCGACATCGCTCGGCTCGCTCGGCCGCAGCCGTTTGACCTGTGTCTGCGGCGATGCCGTCGCGGTCGAGGCAGCTGGAGCACGCCCCGCCCCGGCCGAACCGGCGGGAAGTGCGGCCGCCGTCGTGTTGGCGCCCTTTCCGTCGATGCGTCCGAGCCGAACCTTGACTCCGCGGGCGGACTTCGCCGCTGTATCGTAATCGCACTCGTAGGTGATGCGGACCCACTGGCCCTGCGGATTGAGGAACCGTACCGAATCGCCGCGGAACTTGACGACGGTATCCGTCCCGGCCGGCGGCTCGGCCTCTTGGAAGATGGTTCCGGTCGGCCGGTTCATCCACTCGAAATCCGTCGGGGCTTGGCGCTCGATGCCCGGCACGCAGGCCTGCACGGCTGCGGGAATGGCCTGCCGCGCACAGGCCGCATCACATCCCGCTCTGGCGGCCTCGGACGGACCCGGCTTCGCGTCCTGCGCGGTCGCGGCGGAGAGGCAGAGCCCGGCCAGGCCGACACCCATCAGGGTGCGGAGAACCGACGTCAAGGGGAAGGCCCGGCGTGCCACCAGTCCAGCCACGATCCGAGTCATCCGTCGATTTCTCCAATATCCACCCAGGCGCGGCAGCACCCGTACGGCACCTTTGTCAAGATGCGGGCGGAAGACATAGCGGGGTTTTGCGGCGTCAACCACTATCCAACAGACGCGCCGCGGCCGTTTTCCGGCACGGAGCCGATCATTTCCGAAGTCCGTTGCCGAAATGTAAAGGGTGCGGCATCGATCGACGCATCGCGCAAGACTCACCGATGGATATCATCAGCGATTAGGTTTCGAATGCGATCCAACGGCGGACGCTTCGAATGGCAACAGACAATGATGCAATAATCTCGCGCGTTGTCGGAGCGAACATCTGAAGTCACGGCATCAACGTGCCGCGTCCGCCATCGGCGAGAATTGGCAGACGCGGGCGAGCAGTGCCACAAGCTCGGGCTGTCGCGAGGTTCCGGTCTTGGCGAAGATCGAGGCCAGTTGCGTGCGGAGCGTCGCGATACTCACATTGCGGCTCTGCGCAATGGTCGCCAGCGGAACGCCTCGACTGAGTTCCGCAGCCAAACGCCCCTCGGCGGCAGTGAGACCGAAAATCTTTTCCAGCGCCGGGGCACACACTTGGGTCCGAACCGTGAGGTCGATCAGGATGAGCAGGCGATGGGCCTCTCCCATCGCCGTGATATCCATCGCCTGAAACACCAGACGCTGATCGCTACGCGGGCGCTCCAGTTCGACCGTACCGAACGGCTCGGTCAGCGCATTATGGATCATCCGGTTCGTGAACGGCTCGTTCGCCGCAGCAGTGTCGTGGTCGCTATCGAGAACAATTTTTCGCGCTGAAACATTGAAATCAAAGGTTTTTTCGCGACAATTGATCAAAACAGCAGCCGATCCGACTTTATCTAGAACATCGAGCAGAGCGTATTTATCCGGCATCGTAGTTTTTCTTTGTTCTTCTGCTTCAGCATACAATTATGAAATCAACTGTTCTCGTCGTACGGGCAGCTCCTGTATCTACAGGGAGCGACGGGCGCGGCGTAAACGATATATAACAGGTGATGCTTTCGCGTCCCTAACGGTCTCCAGGCATTTATTGCTGTTTCTCACAGCGGCAAACTACGCATGAGTCGACCTCACCTGCGCGAAGATTATGCGAAAAAAGGATCTAGAGACCTGTTCGCCGAGTTATTTCAGAACGGCAGGATCGATTACGATAGATTGAGCGTGACCAATTTTGAACCAAGGTGAGCAAATCCTAAGCAATTGCAGCCTAGTTTTCCGTCCGCATCGGCGGAGTTTGTTACGGAAAGTGTCTGCCGGCGGTGAAATATCTTACCAGATTAGCCACAGACAACGTAGAATGTAGATTGAATACTTGGAAATCGGCTGTGTGATATTACGGCCTCTACAGTTAGAAAATTAAGGTAAACAGTTCGTTTGCATCTGAAACTGCAATTTATCCTTCAAATGAATGATGCGGCTGCTCCCGACCTCTCGTATTTAACACCTCGTTAACAACTGCACGAAGCAGCCGACCCACTCGGTAGACTGGTCAACAGCCAGTTAATACCGGGCAAGCGCCTGCGGGATGACAGAATTCAACACGCAGGGGATCAGTCATGAAGCACTTCACCATCGCCGCCATCAGCACGCTTGCCCTCCTCGCCGGCGCACCTGTTCTCGCCGCCAGCTTGAACGATGCGACGACTTTGCAGGACGGAACCAGCAACAAGCTCGATCTGACGCAGACCGGCACCAGCGGCACCGCCTCGATTGAGCAGGTGGGCAACAACAACGGCAACACCGCTTCGGGCGCCACGAGCACGCAGTCTGGCCGGAACAACGGTGTCGAGATTCTGCAGTCCGGCAACAGGAACTCGTTCGTCACCAATCAGGACGGCGGCAACGGCAACGTCATCGACCTGACGCAGCGCAGCCGTAACAACTACGCGAATATTCAGCAGAATGGTGGCCGGAACGCCACCACGACCGTCGAGCAGAGCGCCGGTCGCGGCGGCTCCGCTGCACACAACGCCTTCACGGAACAGACCGACGTTCGCAACTCGCAGATCGAGCTGGGGCAGACCGGCTCCAGCCAGTTCGCCTACGCTTCGCAGACCGACGATACGCGTGGTGACTCGAACATCTTCATCGATCAGTCGGTCTCAGGCAACGTGGCTCTCGCTGGCCAGTCGAACGTGGTCGGCTCTACGCTGAATATCGGTCAAATCGGCTTCGGTAACGTGGCAATCGCCGGTCAGGTTGGTTCCAGGGACACGACCGGTACCGTCAACCAGTGGGGCATCGGTCAGGTCGCGGTCGTCGCCCAGAGCGGAAACGTGGACTCAACGGCGCAAATCTTGCAGATCGGTTTCTCGAACTTCGCCAATGCTCAGCAGACAAATTCGACGGGAAGCGATATCTTCGCGAACCAGTCCGGCGACAACAACGTCCTTTTCGTGAACCAGAACAATTCAGATGCTGCACAGATCATGTCTGTGCAGTCCGGGTCCGGCAACGGCGCCATCATCACGCAGGCGAATTCGAACAATTCCGGTATCGACCTCCTTCAGGCCGGAAACCTGAACGTTGCGACTCTCGAGCAGTTCAATTCCGCTGCTAGCACGATCACCGGCGTCCAGATCGGAAATTCCAACACCCTGACCGCCTCTCAGCTCAACAGCGCAAACAGCACCATCCTGAGCGCGCAGCTCGGGAACGGAAACATCGCGACCGTTACGCAGGGCCGCCGCTAATCGACTGCGAGCCATCATGAGACGTGGCCACTCTTAGAACGGGGTGGCCACGCCTTTGGCGAGCGCATCATAGCCATCGACCTGTCCTTATCAGGCCGGTGGCCGCTCTCTTTTGGACTTCGCTTCAGCCTTGACGACCGGAAAGCCTTCTACGCCGGTAAGACCCATTACGGATCAACGATCATATCCCTCGGCAGGGCAGCCGTATCCAACACTCGCGAGCGTGCGATCCGTCAGAAATGGCACTTGAGCGTACGCCTTTTATACCGAGGCGCGGAGTTGACCATGGACCGCAACGTCTCGCCCCCGCCCATCGTCTGTGTGCTGTCCGAGCACCGCCAAGGTTCGCAAGTGCGGGTCGAGGCAGACGTCCATTCGAACCGGCGGCAATCCGGCCGCTACCGTCTTTCGGTGGTGAAGCAGGGGCCATCCGGCAGCGCGCAAATCAGCCAGCAGTCGGAATTCCTCCTGGTGCCGGGCTCGCCTGTACGGGTTCAGGGATTGAGCTTCTCCCTGGAACCATACGGGCGCTATCGCGCCCGTCTCACTCTTCGTACCGGCGACGCCGAGTATGCCTGTGAGCGGGAGGGGCCGGATGGATCTGATGTGATGTAACCGCACTTTGGGGCTGCGCGGGTGATCGCGTTCTCATCACCTGAGCCGGGGGTTCGGAAGAACTGCGACGGGATCGGCGAACGGCTCGGCTCTGTGGCGCGCGGGTCACGGCGAACCGACGGAAAGCCCAAGGCCAGGGCACGGGGCTGGTTCCGCGTTGACTTCAATCTATGCGTACCACAATACAATGCAAACGAAGCGGCGGTACGCCTTCCCCGAAATGCGTTCTTAATCCATCTCATTATCGCAAAATTAAAACTCAGTGTGCTCTCTCGACTGCGTAGAAGCACCAATGGATCGTAGGACGGCAACGGACGGCATGACAAGATGAACAGCTCAGTCCAGAGAACCACGCACCGCTCGACGGTCGTTTGTCTTACGGCTCTGGGCGTTCTGGTGTCCTTCTCCACGGTCTCAACGGCTCAGCAATCGAGCGCTGCTTCAGGGTCTGTCGGCCGGCCAATCCCAACCGAGGTGGCCGTCGAGTACGCGACGATCGGTTCGACCACCCTTCCAATCCGGATCCTGGGTCTCAACGGTGGCGGATCCGGAGGCACCGGCCAGACGGCGTCCAATCAGCAGGTGGGCAACGCCAACCGCACCGACATCCGTCAGAGCGGCGGCGGTAACGCGGCAGCGGTTCAGATCTTCGGCGACGGCAACACCGCAGCGATCACGCAGCAGGGCTTAAACAACACCGGACAGGGTGCCCTGACCGGTTCGAGCATCCGCTTCGACCTCCAGCAGAACGGGCTCGGCAACAGTGCCAATTTGAGCGTCAACGCGCCCATGGGCGCGAACCTCACTGCAGGCGCGAACGTCCAGGTCCGTCAGGACGGCAGCGGCAACAGCCTGACGGGGTCTGTCCCGGGCGCTGCCGAGGTCGTCGTCAATCAAATCGGCAACAGCCTTTCAGCCGATGTGAGCCAAGTCGGTGCCGCCAAGAGCATCAACGTCTTGCAAGTCCGCACCCGCTGAGGCGGGGACGCAGGCAGCTTGAGAAAGTGAGACTCACCGTGAAGACGTCTTTCCTGGCGGCAAGTGCTGTGCTGGCGCTCTCGGCTGGTCCGGTGCTGGCGGGCAATCTCACCTACCAGCCGATCAACCCGGCCTTTGGTGGGAGCCCGCTTAACGGAGGCTGGCTGCAGAGCGAAGCCAATGCTCAGAACATTCCGCAAGCCCGTGATCAGCGTCTGAATCAGATCTTCACCAGCCAGACCGGCCGTGCCGGCCAAACGCTGACACAAGGGCAGATTTTTGCCCAGCAATTGCAGTCACAGCTCTTCAGCTCGCTGGCCAATCAGATCACGCGGGCGATCTTTGGCGAAAATGCCCAGCAGAGTGGAACGTTCGAATTCCAGGGCACGACCATCAATTTTGCACGACAGGGTGCAAACGTCCGAGTCGACATCTTCGATGGCACGACGACCAGTACGGTCGTCGTACCTGCTGGCCCTTGAACATCGCTGAGACCAATCTCGCCGAGTCCGCACGAGCGTCAGGATCGAATCGGACGCAAGAGTTTCGGTGTTTGCGCCACGATAATCCGAAGGTTGCGACAAGCAGCCCGATCATGATTGGGATTCTAGATCCTTATGTGGGCTGAAAAACTCTCGATCCGACGTCTTATCGTCGGTGGCCTCGTCGGCGCCGCGCTTGGCTTGGGCGGATGCGTCCCCGTCGGCGGCCGCGAGCCGCTCAACGAGGCGCCGACCATCACCGAGACGTCGCCGACCGGGCTCGACCTCGCTCTGCTGCCGCCGCCGTTGAAAGCGGTCGATCTGGCGGTCTACAGCTTCCCGGACCTGACCGGGCAGAACAAGCCCAGCGACAACTTCGCGGAGTTCTCCCGCGCCGTCACACAGGGTGGCGCGGCCTTCCTCGTGGATGCCCTGCGCCGCACCGGCGGTGGCCGCTGGTTCCGGGTCGTGGAGCGCGGGAGCCTCGCCAACATCCTTCAGGAACGGCAGCTCATCCGCGCCACCCGCCAGGAGTTCGACCAGGATAACGCCAAGCCCCTCCCGCCGATCCGCTTCGCCGGTCTGCTGGTCGAGGGTGGAATCCTCGCCTACGACGCGAACTTCGTCACGGGTGGGATCGGCGCCCGCTACCTCGGTATCGGCGGCGATATCCGCTATCGGCGCGACGTCGTAACGGTCGGCATGCGCATCGTATCCGTCCAAACCGGCGAGGTGCTCACCAGCGTCACAACGACGAAGACGATCTACTCGATCGGGCTCGCGACCAACACGTTCCGCTACGTCGCCGTCAACAAGCTCTTCGAGTTCGATGCCGGTGTGACGCGCAACGAGCCGACGCAATTCGCCGTCCGCGAGTCCATTGAGCTGGCCGTCTATTCGACGCTGATGGAGGGCGTGCGAAAGGGGCTCTGGAAGTTCCGCGATCAGGACGTCGGTCAGCGCCTGCTCCAGCAATACATCGAGCGCGACAAGCCCCTTCCTGCCGTGAGCGCGAGCGTCGAGGTCGTTCCGGAAGCCGTCGTGGTGGCAAAGAACTGAGACGATGTGCAGCCAGCACCGGTGGGTGGGGCCGGCCCTCGTCACGGCCATCCTGATTGCGTCGCAGGCGCAGGCCGATGTGCGTGGCCGCCTTCCGGTGCTGGATTTGACGGCAACGGTGCAGGTCGCGGCCGTGATTGAGCCTCCGGCCACAGCGACCGTCGCGATCGTCCAGAGCGTCACGCCGGAGGTGCCGGTTACGGCGATCTCGACGCTCATTGCCCAAGCCGCCTTCAGCTCCGGCGTTCCGTCCGACTTCCTCTTGCGGCTGCTGAAGCGGGAGAGCGGACTGAACCCGATGGCCGTGAGCCCGAAAGGCGCGCTCGGCATCGCGCAATTCATGCCGGCAACCGCGGCCGAGCGCGGTCTCGGCGATCCCTTCGATCCGGCTCAGGCGATTCCGAAGGCCGCCGAACTGCTGCGAGATCTCCGGTCTCGATACGGGAATTGGGCCTTGGCGGCAGCCGCCTACAATGCCGGCCCCGGACGGGTCGACGCGTGGCTGAGCGGCCGCCTGAACCTCCCGAAGGAGACGGTGGACTACGTTGCCAACATCACCGGCGTGAACACGCCGGGTTGGACCGAAGCCTATCGTCCGTCCGGCACCGGCTGGCCGCTTCAGATCGCTTCTTTCACGGCACCGCCTTCTCCGTTCGGCTCAGCGGTCGGGTTCGCTGCGGTCCGGATATCGGGTCGCCAGGAGCCATCGGCCGAGGGAAAGAAAGCTGCGGGCCCCGCGGGCAGCTCGAACGCACCACTCTCGTCGGCTCAGCTCCGCGCCGCCGCCGGTGGTGTTCTGCGATCGTCGGGTGGAGCAAGCGGCCCCTGTGCCGCCCTGCTCAGCCCCGGCGCGCAATGTTTGAATTTTAGCCGGTACTGATCAACCGTCGAAGCCCGGCCGTGGGGAGCCGCCCGGTAGGGCAAAAGCCGCGAGCGATCCGCCTGCCGGCGAGGCGTCCGGCCTTAGCGGCCCTGTCTGAGAATGATCTGGTTGAACGATCCGGACTGCGCGATGACCGCCGCGTTCCCGTAACCGGTCTGCGTCGCGCGGATGAGGTTGCCCGTACCGGTCTGCATCGCATCGATGCGATTGTACTGGCCATCCTGCACGCCATAGAAGGCGTTGCCCTGCACACCGCTTCCGGTCGAAGCCTCGAGGCTGGCCGACACCCGATTCATCGTGTTGCGCAAGGCACCGTTCTCGATGTCCTGCATCGTGGTATCGGATCGCGCCACGAAAGCCGAAAGATCCTGTGCTTGCGCTGCTTCCGTGATCTGCATGACGGCAGCGCAAAGGGCGACGGTCGCAACGATTTTGCGCATTGAAAACGATCCTCACGTTCGTTCGAGGATCCTTTGCGCGCGTTAAGAAATGCTGAATCCACCGGACCCGCCCAGGATCAGCGATCGCCGCAAGGCCGTGCGTCAAATCCGTTCAGGTTGCCGTCCGGTCGTCGGATATCAGGCGCTTGGACCCATGCACGACGCGGTCCGACTCGATTTCCAGCGAGAGGCCGCCGCGATCCGAAGGGCGCACCGCTCCACGATTGGTGCTCAATTCGCGAACGAAGAGAGAATGCAAACTTGCGTCACCTTCCCAGGCTTGAGCCGATGCGCGTCGGTAACCTTTCAGTAAACAAACATCGTTAACAGAATTCCGAACGTCCGACTGAATGTGTTGAGAGCGCTTTTCATCGCCTCGCGTCATGTCCAGCGGTGCGCTCCTCACGCGAGCCCACTGAACTGGCGGCGAAGTCTGAGCGAAATCGATCGTCGTCGGGCAGGCGCCCCTCATGGATCACCGTTCGAGGTCTGCCGACCTCATCATTGGAAAGCCTATGCCATGTCGGAGACGATCGAGCCGGGCAAAGGTGCAACCGGCAAGACGATGGCGCAGCCATCGCCCGTCGAGATGCTGAAACAGGCGGTTACCGGTGGCGCGAAGGTCGGTGCAGACGCCACGGCGCCCGCATCCGCCCCGACGCGCAAGTCGTTCCTGGTAGCCAACGGTCGGTTGGCCGCAGCGAGCGCGGCCGCCTTGGTTGGCGGCGTGTGCCTCGGCTTCCTGGCAACCCCTCGCGAGCGATCCGGCGCGGAACTCGCGCAGGTCCAGGCCGAGCTATCGGCCGGGCGCTCGGACGCGGCTCGTTTCGCTCAGGAGATCGACCGGCTCGCTCGCACGGTGACGGCTTTGCGCGAGGCGAGCGAAGCTGCTCGCAGTGAGACCAAGGCGCTCGGCCATACCCTCACGGAACGGCTTGGCCGCACCGAGCAAGCGCTCGACAAGCGATTGGCGAGCCTGTCCGAGACGGTGGCCCGCGTCGATCGTGACCAAGCTGAGCGTATGACGGGCGCATTGGCGCAGTGGGAGAAGAAGCTGCAACCGGTCGCGGCCGCCGCGCCCGCCAAATCTGAGGCTAAGCCCGAGGCGCGTACGCCAGAGCCGACTCAGACCGGGAGTCTTCCGGACAAGCCGAAGATCAACACCCTCGAAGGCTGGGCGCTGCGCGATGTCTATGATGGCGTCGCGATCCTGGAAGACCGTCGCCGTCAGCTCGTCGAAGTGGGACGGGGTGATGCCGTACCCGGTATCGGCCGGGTCGAGGCGATTGAACGCCGGGGTCGGCAGTGGGTCGTGGTCACACGCCAGGGCGTCATCACGCCCCAAGCGTGGTAGATTCGATAGTAGTACGAACCGGCGATCAGGTGACCGGCAGAACGTCGGCGGGGGTGAGTGCCGCGAGCGTCGTGCCCGGTACGGCTGGCGCCAACTCGGCCAACATGGTCGCCTGCTCGATGCGCATCCGCCCACGCTCGCGTGCCTCTTCCCGAGCCTTCGCCGTCGGGCGAAGGATCATGGCGAGAGCCTCGGTTTCACCGCGCTCGCTCAGATACTTCCCATCGAAGATTGGCATGTCCCGCTCCCACCCCCGGCGAGGGCACGCGGTTTACGAGCGAAAGCTCGACCGTGTGTGAAGAACAAACAAAACGGGGATAAGTTCCGCCTGTTCTTCGATCTTGACCGTTTCTTCATATTTGCGTCGCAACAGAACTTACTGCGGTGCGAAGCCGCACACCGTGCCAGTAACAGCCGTGCGACTCAGGTTTGCGGCAGTGTCAAAAGATTGGCTGGGATGCCGCGAAAGTCTGTCTCGACTTTGTAGAGATGACCTGCCATCGGCTCGATCGTCGGATCACGTCCCCGAAGACAGGTCGTGACATACAGCGTCGAGAAATCATCACCGCCGAAAGCGCATTTCGTCACGAGCGGCGTCGGCATTGGCACGACATACTCGACGCCGCCGTCAGGATCGAAACGGGTGATGCGCCCTGCGCCGTAATGGCAGATCCAGAGGTGACCCTCGGCATCGAGCGTCAGGCCGTCGGGCTTGCCCCAGCCCTCCTCGAACCGGATCAAAGGTCGGGCTTCGAAGATCCGCCCGTCGTCGACAGCGTGAACCCAGACGATGCCGTTCGCCGTATCGATCGTGTAGACGCGCCGGCCATCCGGGCTGACGACCGGACCGTTGGTGACGGCGGCATGACCGCCGAAGGTCTCGAGCCGCGCTCCGTCCCAGCGGTGGAAGCCACCGGTCTCCGCCTCCTCCCCGTCGTCCATGCTCCCGAAATAGAGCCAGCCATCCGGCCCGGCATTGCCGCTGTTGAGCCGATTGCCCGCGGGGTAGTCATCCGGTCGCACCAGCGGCGTCCGTGATCCGTCCGAGAGCCGCAAGGCGGCGACCCCGGACTTGAATCCCGCGACGACGCGATCCGGATCCGGCGTCGGAACGGCGAAACCGATCTTTTCGTCGAGCGCGATCCGCACGGTCTCGTCCGTCGCGGGCCAATGCCGCCAGATCGCCGGATTCTCGATATCCACCCACAGCAACGATCCATCGCGGGCATCCCAGACAACCTCCTCGCCGAGGGTGCAGCCGCAGGCGACCGCAACGCGCGGCGTGTGGGGATGGACGGGTGGGGTCATTGAGGCTCCGGCACGTTCAAGGGTGGGGTGCTTCAAACCCCGCTTCGATCAACGCACCGCGCTTGCGCTTTTTCCTTCATCGGAAGACGGCCGGATCGAAACCTGCGGTTCTACCGGGTCGCCTCCGCGACGAACTCGGCATTGATGGCGAAAGCGGCCATCGCGCCCTCCGCGGCGGCCACGACGGCGAATTGCACGCGGCGCGACGCATCGCCCGCGACGTAGAGACCGGGCACGTTGGTTTTCTCGTATTCGCGGGTCGGAACCACGCTGCGGGTCTCATCGAGTTCGCAGCCGAGTTGGGTAATGAGCGGGGAGGGGCTGCAGGCGAACGGCATCAGGAAGAGTGCGGTGCAAGCGGTCTGGCTTCCGTCACGGAAGCGGAGGCAGGTGGGCCGCGATCCGTCCCCTTCCAGCCGTTCGATCTCCGCCTCGATCACCCGCACGCCGTTGCGGGCGAGCCGATCCCGATCCTTCTCGGACAAATCGCCGTCGTGACCGCTCGTGCACAGGGTGACGTCCTGGCTCCAGCCGGTCAGTTCCAGCGCGAGACCGCAGCCGCCATGCCCGCGGCCGTAGACGACGAGGGGGCGGTCGCGAACCTCGAAGCCGTCGCAATAGGGGCAGGAATGCACCCCCGTGCCCCAATAGGTGTCGAAGCCCTCGATTTCAGGGATATCCTGCGCCAAGCCGGTCGCAAGGATCAGGCGGCGCGCCCGCTCACGGGTGCCGTCGGCCTGTAGGATGGTGAAACCGTCGGCATCACGCGCGGCTTCCGTGACCGCAACGTCGCGGCACTCGACGGTCTCGTAGCGGTCGAGGTCGGCCCGGCCCTGCGCGCGGAGATCGAAGGGCGGGGTGCCATCGCGGGTGAACAGGCCCCAGGTGCGGGGCGTCGCGGCATTTCGCGGCTGGCTCGCATCGCAAAGCAGAACCTTGCGACGGGCCCGACCGAGGATCAGGGCGGCGTTGAGCCCGGCCGGGCCGCCGCCCACGATGATGACGTCGTGCATGATGATCTCCCGGCGAACCCGCCGGGGATCAAGCTTCGTTATCGCGAAAGAGTTTCCCGAAAGAGGCGCCGCTCAGGCGGCGCTCTTCACCGGCACGCCCTTCTCGGAAAGGAACTGCTGCAGCTCACCCGACTGGAACATCTCGCGGGCGATATCGCATCCGCCGACGAATTCGCCCTTCACGTAGATCTGCGGGATCGTCGGCCAGTTCGAGAAGGCCTTGATGCCATCGCGTACCGCCATGTCGTCGAGGACGTTCACGCCCTTGAAGGGCACGCCGAGGTAATTGAGGATCTGGACGACCTGACCCGAGAAGCCGCACATCGGGAATTGCGGCGTGCCCTTCATGAACACGACCACGTCCTGCGAATCGATCTCGTTCTTGATGGTGGAGTTGACGTCGGTCATCGCACGGTCCTCGTTGTCTCTTCGTCTCGTTCGGGTGTGAGATCAGACCAGACCGTCTGATTTCAAGGTCGGCTCAATCCTGCGGGACGCCCGTGGTGAGCGCAAGGGCGTGGAGCACGCCCCCCATCCGTCCCTGGAGCGCGCCGTAGACCATCTGGTGCTGGGCGACGCGGGTCTTGCCCCTGAAGGCGGAGGAAATGACGGTCGCCGCATAGTGGTCGCCGTCGCCCGCCAGATCCTTGATCTCGACGTGCGCGTCGGGCAGCGCCTCGCGGATCATCGACTCGATCTCGCGCGCATCCATCGGCATGGGGGCTCTCCGCTCGCTTTCGTCTCGTTACGCCGCAGGTGCGGCCGGCTGGCTCGCCATGTAGGCGGGGAACCAGCCCTCATGCGCGGCCTTCAGCTCGGCCACGGATATGGTCTCTTCGCCCGGCAGCACCAAGCTGTCGCCGCCGACGATGCCGACGGTCGCCGCGTCGATACCCTGCGCCGAGGCGCTGTAGAGAAGGTCGGCGGCCGCCTCCGCCGGCACGGCGATCAGGTAGCGGCCCTGATCCTCGCCGAACAAGTAGGCATGAACCGGTACGCCTTCCGGCGCTGCGGGCAGGGCCGCGCCGATCCCGCCGGCCATCGCCATCTCGGCCAGAGCCACGGCGAGGCCACCGTCGGAGAGATCGTGCACCGTGTCGGCGATCCCGGAGACGATGAGACTGCGCACGAAGTCGCCGTTGCGGCGCTCGATCGCCAGATCGACCGGCGGCGGTGCGCCCTCTTCGCGGGCCGCGATCTCGGAGAGGTAGAGCGACTGGCCGAGCCAGCCCTCGGTGCACCCGATCAGCACCAGCACATCACCCTCTCGCTTGAGCGCGACCGTGGCGTGCCGCTCGACATCATCGATGACGCCGACGCCGCCGATGGTCGGGGTCGGAAGGATGCCGACGCCATTGGTCTCGTTGTAGAGCGAGACGTTGCCGGACACGACGGGGAAGTCGAGGGCGAGGCAGGCCTCGCCGATGCCCTTCAGGCAGCCGACGAGCTGGCCCATCACCTCGGGCTTCTCCGGGTTGCCGAAGTTGAGGTTGTCGGTGATCGCGAGCGGGCGCGCGCCGACGGCCGTGATGTTGCGCCACGCTTCCGCGACCGCCTGCCGCCCCCCCTCGACCGGATCGGCCTCGCAGTAGCGCGGCGTCACGTCGGTGGAGATCGCGAGACCCTTCGGCCCGTCCTCGACCCGGACGATGGCGGCGTCGCCGCCGGGCTTCTGCACGGTGTTGCCGAGGATGAAATGATCGTACTGCTCGTAGACCCAGCGCTTCGAGGCGAGTTCGGGCGAGCCGACCAGACGCTTGAGCGCTTCGGCGTTCGGCACGCTGGCTTCGACGCTTGCCGCGTCAATGACAGGCTGATGCGTGTTGGCGATGTGCGGGCGGTCGTAGAGGGGCGCCTCGTCGCCGAGCTCCTTGATCGGCAGGTCGGCGACGGTCTCGCCGTTGTGCTTGATGACGAAGCGCAGCGTATCGGTGGTGTGGCCGATGACGGCGAAGTCGAGGCCCCACTTCACGAAGATCGCCTGCGCCTCGGCTTCCATGCCGGGCTTGAGCACCATGAGCATACGCTCCTGGCTCTCCGACAGCATCATCTCATAGGGGGTCATGCCCTCTTCGCGGGTCGGCACCTTTTCGAGGTGCAGCTCCACGCCGAGATCGCCCTTGGCGCCCATCTCGACCGCTGAGCAGGTGAGGCCGGCCGCGCCCATGTCCTGAATTGCGATGACGGCGCCCGACGCCATCAGTTCCAGACAGGCTTCGAGCAGGAGCTTTTCGGCGAAGGGGTCGCCGACCTGCACGGTCGGCCGCTTCGACTCGCTCGACTCGTCGAATTCGGCCGAGGCCATGGTCGCACCGTGGATGCCGTCGCGGCCGGTCTTCGAGCCGAGATAGACGATCGGGTTTCCGACGCCGGTGGCGGCGGCGTAGAAGATCGCGTCGGTGCGGGCGAGGCCGACCGCCATGGCATTGACGAGGATGTTGCCGTCGTAGCGCCGATGGAAGCCGACGAGGCCGCCCACCGTCGGCACCCCGAAGGAGTTGCCGTAGCCGCCCACGCCCGCGACGACACCGGAGACGAGGTGACGGGTACGCGGATGGTCCGGTGAGCCGAAGCGCAGGGCATTCAAGGCGGCGATGGGCCGTGCCCCCATCGTGAAGACGTCTCGCAAGATGCCGCCGACGCCGGTCGCCGCGCCCTGATAGGGCTCGATGAAGCTCGGGTGGTTGTGGCTTTCCATCTTGAAGACGCAGGCGAGGCCGTCGCCGATATCGATCACGCCGGCATTCTCGCCGGGCCCCTGAATCACGTGCGGACCCGAGGTCGGCAGGCCGCGCAGATGCTTGCGCGAGGACTTGTACGAGCAGTGCTCGTTCCACATCGCGGAGACGATGCCGAGTTCGGTCAACGTCGGCTCGCGGCCGACGAGGGCGCGGAAGCGCTCGTACTCGTCGGGTGTCAGGCCGTGCTGGCGCACCAGCTCGGGTGTGATCGGAACATCGTTGCGAAACATCCGAAGGCCCTGTCCCAAACCTTTGCCGCAGACCGATCCGATCCCTCAACCGGAACCGGTCGATGGTGAGCCGAACGGGCTCGCTGCGACACAAATGACTTTGCGCATCGCTCTAGAGCGGATCAGTACCGGCTGCAAAGGGCGCACACCCCCGCGATCGGATTGCGCACAAGCTGGCCGCGCATTTTTCCTACGCCAATTCTGCGCTGGCCATCGCAGGTCGCTGCGCACGGCACCGCTCCACCGCCGCGTGGACGGGCTCCGGTCCGGCGACGAAGGCGACGTAATCGAAGGCGTCCCGCTCCCGGCTCGACATCAAGAGCTGGAAATGCATGCGGAACAGGTTCCACCGCCGCCGCGCCACGAGAGCCGGCTCGATCAGATCCTCGATCTCGACGCGCATCACCGCGAAGCGGCCGGAGGGCGGCGCGGGCAGGCCGGAAGCGCTGACCGGATCGCGCAAGTGGATCGAGAGCCAGTCCCAGCTCGCCCGGATGTCGAGCCAACCGATCGCAGTGTCGCGGCCGATCCGGCCGAGCGAGCCACGCGCCTCCTCGGCCAGCGGGTCGAGGGTGAGCCAGGGAATGACGCTGCCGATGGTCACGAGCGTCACCGGCGTGCCGCGCCGGCCGAACTCGGGATCGGCCTTCACGATGCGGTCGAGGCATTCGAAGGCGAGGAAGCTCGACGAGGAATGGCCGATCACCACGATCTCGGAGGCCCGTCCCTCCGCCGCGCGGATGCGCTCCGCCCAGGGACCCAGGCGCTCGCGCATCGCCGTTTCGCGCCCCGAGGCGTGATCGTGGGTGAAGGCGGTGTCATCGACAAGATGCGTGACGTAGAGCGGCTTTCCCCGCGTGAGATGGGTCACCAATGCCAGGATCACGTAGGCGAGCAGCGGGACAAGGGCCATACCGGCGAGCGGCGGCAGCGCCGCGAGCGGGGTCAGCGTCACCGCTGCGACGGCGAGCGCGAGGCTCGCCAGAACGAAGACCAGATAGAACTGGTGGACGCTGACGATCACCCGATAGAAGCGCCGCGCCTCGCGCTGGAACCTCCGCAGGTAACCGGAGCGCCACAGCCGCCACCACAAACCCGGCAGGCTCGCGAGCCGGCGCAGGTTGGAGCGGGGAAAGCGGTCGCGGACGATGTCGTCCCAGCGCAGGAGGCTGTAGCGCACCCGCGTCGCGTCCCCCTCGGCCTCGCTCTCCACGTCCCAATCGAGACTGATGCCGTCGGCGGACCGGACCGGGTCGCCGACCGTGATCGCCATGCGGCGCCGTTCGGCCATGATGCGGCTCTCGCGGCGAAACAGACCCCAATAGGTCTCGGGTTCGCGGGGATCGAAGCCCGGCAGGTAGAACACCTGACGTACCGGATGCGCGTCTTCGGACTCAGGAATGGCGGACCGCCGTTTGTCTCGACTGAAGGCGGGGCGTGCGGACGACGCGCCCCTTCGCCCGCTGCCTACACGAAGCAGCGGGGCCGGGGCGAGGGCAAAACGCCGATGCCCCGGCCTCAGGCGGCGACCAGCCATTCCCGCAGTTTGGTCCAGCGGCGCCGCGAGGCCCCTTCGCGGATCGCCATCGCGAGGGCCCGGCGCTGGCCGATCAGCACGACGAGGCGGCGCCCGCGGGTGACGCCGGTATAGAGCAGATTGCGCGCCAGCATCGTGCGGTGCTGCGTCACCACCGGGATCACCACGGCCGGATACTCCGAGCCCTGCGCCTTGTGGATCGTCGTGGCGAAGGCCGGCACCAGCGTGTCGAGTTCGTTGAACGGGTAGATCACCGCGCGACCATCGAAATCGACTACGAGCGCTTCGTCTTCCGCCTCGATGGCGCTGATCGTGCCGAGGTCGCCGTTGAACACGTCGCGGTCGTAGTCGTTGCGGGTCTCCATCACCCGGTCGCCGGGCGCGAAGCGCCAGCCGAAGCGCTCCACCTCCGCCGGGGGCGAGGGGTTCAGCACGCGCTGCAGAGCATGGTTGAGATTGCGGCTGCCGAGCGAGCCGCGGATCATCGGCGTCAGCACTTGGATATCGCGGGTGGGATCGAGGCCGAAGCGGCGAGGGATGCGGCGGGTGACGAGTTCGATCAAGCAATCGACGCCTTCGTCCGCCTCCTCGATCTCGACGAGGTAGAAATCGCTCTCTTCGCCCTTGGTGGGCGCTGGCGGCATCCGCCCCGTGTTGATGCCGTGGGCGGCGACGACGATGCGGCTCTGCGCCGCCTGGCGGAAGATCTCGGTGAGGCGCGCCACCGGTACGACCCCGGAGGCGATGACATCGGCCAGCACCTGTCCAGGCCCGACCGAGGGAAGCTGATCGACATCACCGACGAGGATCAGGCCGGCATGCTCCGGCACGGCCTTGAGGAGGGCATGCATCAGCGGCACGTCCACCATCGAGGTCTCGTCGATGACGAGGAGATCGCAATCGAGCGGGTTGTCCTCGTTGCGCTGAAAGCCGCCGTTGCGCGGATCGATCTCCAGCAGGCGATGGAGGGTGCGTGCCTCCAGCCCGGTCTGCTCGGCCATGCGCTTGGCCGCCCGGCCGGTGGGGGCGGCGAGCCCCACCCGCACGCCCTTGGCGGTGAGGATGCGCAGGATCGCGTCGAGGGTGCTGGTCTTGCCGACGCCGGGGCCGCCGGTGAGCACGCAGAGCTTCGAACGGAGCACCAACTCGACCGCTTCAGCCTGCGAGGCGGAGAGGGTCTTGCCGGTCTTCGCCTCGACCCAGGGGCGGGCCAGAGCGAAATCGATCGCCGGCCAGGGTGGCGGGCCGGCAGCGCGCTCGGCCAGCCGCATCGCGATGGCGCGCTCGGCGACGTGCAGGCCCTTCAGGAACAGGCAAGGCTCGCCGCGGAGGGTATCGGCGACGACCTCGCGGCCCTCGCGCAGGGCAAGCGCCGCCGCGAGCCGGACGAGATCGGACGCGACGTCGAGGAGGGCGGCGGCGAGGCGCACCAGCCGCTCGACGGGCAGGCCGCAATGGCCCTCGTCTATCGCCGTCTGCAACGCGTAGGACACACCGGCCGCGAGCCGCTGCGGCGCGTCCGGGGCGAGGCCGAGGCGCAGCGCGATGGCATCGGCGGTGCGAAAGCCGATGCCGCGGATATCGCGGGCGAGCCGATAGGGGTCTTCGGCCATCACCTTCAGCGAATCCCCGCCATAGGTGCGGAAGATGCGGGTCGCCCGCGCGGTGCCGACGCCGTGAGCGTGCAGGAAGATCATGATCTCCCGCACCGCCTTCTGCTCGGCCCAGCCCTTGACGATGCGCGCGGCGCGCTTGCGGCCGATGCCCTCGACCTCGGTGAGGCGGGCCGGCTCGGCCTCGATGATCTCGAACACCGCCTCGCCGAAGGCGGCGACGATGCGCTTGGCCATCATCGGGCCGATGCCGCGCATCTGGCCAGAGGCGAGATAGCGCGCGATGCCCTCGATTCCCGTGGGCGGCGTCACCTGGAGCGTGTCGGCGCGGAACTGGAGGCCGTGCTCGCGATCCGTGGTCCAGCGGCCCGAGGCCGTCAGCCACTCGCCCGCAGCGATGGCGGGGGCATGGCCCACCACCGGCACGAGGTCGCGCCGGCCGCGAGCATGGACCTTGAGGACGCAGAACCCCGTCTCGGCGCTGTGGAACGTCACCCGCTCGACCGAACCGGCGAGCACGTCGAGATCGGGAGGCCGGACCGGCGCGTTCATCGGCTCACCCCGTCAAGGTTTCGAAAGGACAAGTCCTTTCGCGGGTCCAGGGCAGAGCCCTGCGAGACCGCTGGGGCTATGCCGAAGGGCTCGTCCTTCGGGATCCCCTATGCAGCCCGGCTGCCGCGTCCGCCCTTCTTGGCCGGTGGCCAACCGAGGGCTCGTAAGCGGGCCTTCGCGTAGTCGCGCACTTCCTCGCGGGTGCCGTGCGGCATGGCGTTGAGGATGCCCTGCGTGCGCTCGTCGAGCATCAGGTCGGTCACCGCATTGATCGATTCCGCCTCGTCGATCAGGCGCTTGAGGTCGGCTTCCTGCTCGGTCACCTCGTCGAAGGCCGGCGGCGCATCGAAATCCTCGTCCACCGCGCGGATCGCCATCGGCTGGTTCTGGCGGAACTCGTCGGCTTCCTCCTCGGAATAGACGAGGCCGTGCAGCTCGATCAGCTTGAGGATCACCCGGTCCTTCGCCCGCTTCTCGGCCATGGCGTAGACGTAGGCCGCCTGCCGGCCGGAGACGCGATAGTTCACGTTGACCAGCGCCTCGCCGATCGACCACTCGACCCGCTCCTCGCCAGCCTTCTCGCCGGGCATGTGGCCGGTGACGAGGATCACCGCCTCGTCGCGCTCGCTGCGCAGAAGCGTCGGCGGATCGAAGCGGATCTTTGTGTGGGCGGCGATCCGCTCCAGGGTCTTGTGATAGATCACCGCCGTGCCCTGCACGCGCCAGACGTTGCCCGCGAAGGGCTCGCCGAAGCGCACGAGGATGTCGGCAATCTGCTTGTCGGCTGTTCTCATGGTGCGTCCCCAGACTGTGGACATGGCCCGTGAGTGGGAGCACGCCGTCTTCGGCGACGGCGAAAGTTCGCTATATGTTCTGTGTGTGGATAATATGTGGATAACTTTTGCCGACGCAAACCGCGGGGCCTGCGGCGGGAGGTCGCGATGCCCCGTGGCGGCTCACCCGTCGGCCTTCGGGATCGGTGAAAGCGCCTGTGCGGCGAGCCCGATCAAATTTTGGGACGCTTCGTCAATCCACGTTGGGTTCACTAATTTACGGCTGAATATGGACGTAGCTTTATCGTCTAATCGAGTTTCGATATCGGATTTTGCATGCTAATTTATATAATTATATTGTTTATCAGGGTTAATTTCTCTTAGATCAACAGAAATCGGCAGCAATTATGCGTTCAGACCGCATAATAGCGCTGAATGTTATGCGATACCGATTTATATGCGTATCGGAATGGCCGTTGGAGCCGTAACTGGATCGGCGGATTGATCAATCCCGGCCAGTCCGCGTCCTTGGATTGGAACAGCAACGACGGCGATTGCGTCGTGCCGTTCCGCGTGAAGTGGCGTGACTACGGCTCGGACGATTTCAAGCTTGATTGGTGCAACGGCGTGTCCAACGTCTACATGAAGGACGAGGGCTTCACCTACGATTGATCGCCCACTCGCACGGGGGCAACGCGCCATTGCGCTGCCCCCGAGTCAGCCGGCCTGCTTCGCGTCGGCCAGGAATTCGCGGATCGCGTCCGTGAAGCGCTCGCCATAGGCCTCGCGCTTGCGCTCGCCGACGCCATGGACGGTCCGGAGCGCCCAGAGATCGACGGGTTTTGCGCGCGCCATCTCGATCAGGGTCCGGTCGGGGAACACCATGAAGGCGGCGATGCCTTCCGCCCGCGCAATGGTGGCGCGAAGCCCCCGCAGGTGCTGGAACAGCGCCTCGTCCGCCTCGCTCAGCGCATTCGCCTCGTCGTCGCGCGGCGTGGCGCGGCGGCTCCTCGGCTCGGCCTTCTTCGGCTCCGGATCGGGTCTGACCTCGATCGTCTCGCGGCCGAACAGGATGGCCTCGCCCTTCTCGGTCATCACGAGGCCGCCATAGCCGTCGGTGTTCTCGGCCACCGCTCCCGCGGCGAAGAGCTGGCGCAGGAGGGCACGCCACGCCGCCACCGGCTTGTCGTTGCCGACGCCGAAGGTCTTGAGCGCGGCGTGGCCGTTGCGGCGGATCGAGTCGCTTTCCTTGCCGTGCACGACGTCGCAGACATAGGCTGCGCCGAAGCGCTGCCCGGTGCGGACGATGGCGGAGAGCAGCTTCTGGGCCGCCACCGTCCCGTCGATGAGCGAGATGCCGCCGCGGCAGAGATCGCAGCGCCCGCAGCGCTCGCTTGCCTCGCCGAAATAGCCGAGCAGCGATTGGCGGCGGCAGGCGGCGCCCTCGCACAGCGCGATCATCGCCTCGAGCTTGCGCCGCTCGACTCGGCGGCGCTCTTCCGAGATCTCCTTCTCGTCGATCTGGCGGCGGCGCAGCGCCATGTCGTCGAGGCCGTAGAGGGTCAGGGTGTCCGA
The DNA here is from genome assembly GCF_022829505.1 of Methylobacterium sp. J-043. Taxonomy (NCBI): domain Bacteria; kingdom Pseudomonadati; phylum Pseudomonadota; class Alphaproteobacteria; order Hyphomicrobiales; family Methylobacteriaceae; genus Methylobacterium; species Methylobacterium sp. J-043. The sequence goes on from NZ_JAKSYB010000058.1 coordinate 162,621, forward strand.
CGGCAGCCCGTCGCGGCCGGCGCGGCCGATCTCTTGGTAATAGCCCTCGATGTTGGTCGGCATGTCGGCGTGGCAGACGTACCGGACGTCCGGCTTGTTGATGCCCATGCCGAAGGCGATCGTGGCGGTCATCACCACGCCGTCCTCTTGCAGGAAGGTGTCTTGGTTCCGCGCCCGCGTGCCCTGGTCGAGCCCGGCATGGTAGGGCAGGGCGTTGAACCCGTCTCCCTTCAGCGTGTCGGCGAGCTGCTCCACCCGTTTGCGCGACGAGCAGTAGATGATGCCGCTCTCCGCGCGGCGGTCGCGCAGGAAACGCTCCAACTGGCGGGTCGGGTTGTCCTTAGGCTGGAAGGTCAGCCGGATGTTCGGCCGGTCGAAGGAATGGACGAAGGTCTTCGGAGGTCGCCCTGCCGGAAACAGCCGCTCGGCGATCTCGGCGCGGGTCGCGGCGTCGGCGGTGGCGGTGAGCGCCAGGGTCTGTACGTTGCCGAGCGCCTCGCGGGCGCGAGCGATTTCACGGTATTCGGGGCGGAAGTCGTGGCCCCATTGCGAGACGCAGTGGGCCTCATCCACCGCGAGCCGCCGCACGCCGGCCCCGCGCAGGGCCTCCATGCACCCGTCCATCAGCAGACGTTCCGGCGAGACGAACAGCAGGCGTAGCTCGCCGGAGCGGATCTTGCGCCACGTCTCCCGCGACGCCGCCTCCGCGATCGTCGAATTGAGGGTCGCCGCCTCGATGCCGAAGGCGTGCATCTGCTGCACCTGATCGTGCATCAGCGCGATCAGCGGCGAGACCACCACCGTCAGTCCGGCATCGACTAGAGCCGGCAACTGGTAGGTCATCGACTTGCCCGAGCCCGTCGGCATCACCGCGAACACGTCCGTACCGTCGAGCACGGCGCCGATCACCTCGTCCTGGCCGGGACGGAAATCGTCGTAGCCGAAGGTCTTTTTCAGCGCGGCGCGGGCCTCGTCGAGGCGAGCTGTCATCGGGTCTCTTGCCAAAGGCGGGGAACGGAGTGGAAGCCGGAGCCGACTTGCGGAACAGGCGTGTAGGCAATAGTGTACGGCCGTCTACACAGCGAGGCCGCCATGCCCCTGAACATCCGCAGCGAGGAGGTGAATCGCCTCGCCGAGAAGCTGGCATCGCAGGCTCGGGTGAGCAAGACCGAGGCGGTGCGTATCGCACTCGTCAATGAGTTGGAACGGCAGGAGCGCCGCATCCCACTGGAAGAACGGTTGCGCCCGCTGCTCGACCGTCTCGATGCCGTGCCCGACACCGGTCTGCCGGCCGACAAGGCGTTCTTCGACGAACTCAACGGGGAGTCGTGATGTTCGTCGATGCCTCGGCCATGGTCGCGATCCTGATCGGCGAGCCGCAACGCAGCCTGTTGCTGAAGTGTCTCGACAGCGCCCCCGCTCCGATCACCTCCGCCCTGGCGGTGTTCGAAACCGTCGCGGCGGTGACGCGGAGGCGTGCTCAGTCCGCCGAGACGTCGGAGGCGCAGGTTCGAGAATTTCTGGAGGCCGTCGGCATCACGATCGTACCGATTGCGGAGGCGGAGGGACAGGAGGCGCTCACCGCCTACGCGCGCTACGGCAAGGGCCAGGGCCACCCGGCTCAACTCAATCTTGGCGACTGCTTCGCCTATGCCTGCGCCCGAAGGCGTAACGTCCCGCTCCTCTTCGTCGGCAACGACTTCTCGCAGACCGACATCACCAGCGCGACGGGTTGAGCCTCACTCCCCGGCCGGCACAAGGCAGCCATCCGCGACGCCGATCAGGTCAGCCCGGCCTTCGAGTTCCGCGAACAAGGCCGGATCGGCGCCCGTCATCCAGACCTGCCCCTCCAGCGCTTCGAGCGCATCGAACAGCCCGCCGCGGCGGCGCGGATCGAGATGGGCGGCGACCTCGTCGAGGAGGATGAGGGGTGCGAGCCCGCTCATTGCCCGCACGAGGCGGGCATGAGCGAGAACGAGGCCGATCAGCAACGCCTTCTGCTCGCCGGTCGAGGCGGTGGCGGCGGGTACGTCCTTGGGACCGTGGCGCACGACAAGGTCGGTGGTCTGCGGCCCGATCAGGGTGCGGCCCGCCGCGCGGTCGCGGTGGCGGCCCTGCATCAATGCGCGGCGGAAGCGATCCTCCGCCTCCAAAGCCGGCCAGACCGCGACGAGGTCGTCGAGGTCGCCCTCCAGCCGCAGCGAGGCCCAAGGGAAGGGCGCGGCATCGTCCCGCGTCTCGGCAATCAGCCGGTCGAGGCGTTCCACCGTCTCGCGCCGGGCGAGCGCGACGGCAACGCCGAGTTCGGCCACCTCGCGCTCGACCGCATCGAGCCAGCGGCCGTCATCCGGCCGCTCGTCGAGAAGGCGGTTGCGCGAGCGCAGGGCCCGCTCCATGGCCGAGACGCGAGCGCCGTGGCCGGCATCGACGGCGAGCACCAGCCGGTCGAGAAAACGGCGCCGATCGCCGGCCGAGCCGCGAAACAGCCCGTCGAAATCCGGCGTCAGCCAGACGATCCGCAGGAACTCCGAAAACGCCACGGGGGAGGAGGCGGGCGCGCCGTCGATCCGGCAGACTCGGGTGCCGCGCCCGTCATAGCCCGGCGGCTCGTAGCCGGAGCCCAGCCGATGCTCGGCTTCCGACGCCTCGAGCGTCGCCGACACGGCGAATCCCCCCGGTCCGCAGACCCGCGCCATCGTCGCCAGATCGGCCCGGCGCAGTCCGCGGCCGGGACAGAACAGCGAGACTGCCTCCAAGATGTTGGTCTTGCCCGCCCCGTTCTCGCCGACCAGAGCCACGAAGCGGCGGGTGGTGGCAAGATCGAGATCGACGTGATTGCGGAAATCGCGGGCGATCAGGCGGGTGAGGCGGGGGCCTCCCGGCAGCATGTCCATCGAAGCGATATATCCGATCCGGCCGCGGCCGGAAGCGGACTCACACGCGCATCGGCATCAACACATAAAGCGCCGGGGCGCCCTCCCGATCCTGGATCAGCGTCGGTGAGCCCGGATCGGCGAGCTTGAACAGGGCCGTGTCGCCCTGGAGCTGCGCGGTGATGTCGAGCAAGTAGCGGGCATTGAAGCCGATATCGAGGGCGGCAGACTCGTAATCGACATCCAGCTCCTCGGTCGCCGAGCCGGCATCCGGGTTGGTCACGGACAGGGCGAGGCGTCCCTCGCTCACGGCGAGCTTCACGGCACGGCCACGCTCGGACGAGATGGTCGAGACGCGGTCCACCGCCTTGGCGAAGGCGTCACGCTCCACCGTCAGGCGCTTGTCGTTTCCCGTGGGAATCACCCGCTGATAGTCGGGGAAGGTGCCGTCGATCAGCTTCGAGATCAGGGTCACGCCGCCGGCAAAGGTCAGGCGAATCTTAGCTGGGGACAGCTCGACCTGCACGCTGTCGCCGCCATCGTCCACGAGCTTCTGGATCTCGGCGACAGCCTTGCGCGGGACGATGATGCCCGGCATCCCGCGGCTGCCCTCGGGAGCCTCAGTCTCGACGCGAGCGAGCCGGTGCCCATCGGTTGCCACCGCGCGCAGCTTCAGGGCGCCCTCGACCTCGAGGGTGTGGAAGTAGATGCCATTGAGGTAGTAGCGCGTCTCCTCGGTCGAGATCGCGAACTGCGTCTTCTCGATGAGCTGCTTCAGCTCGGCCGCGGGAATGACGAACGAATGCGGCAGTTCGCCCGCGGCGAGATCGGGGAAGTCGCCCTCCGGCAGGGCGCCCAGCGCAAAGCGTGAGCGTCCGGAACGGATCGTCATCTGCCCCGTCTCACCGGAGGTCTCCAGCGAGACCTGCGCGCCCTCGGGCAGCTTGCGGACGATATCGTAGATGACGTGGGCCGGCACCGTGGTAGCGCCGGCATCGAGCACGTCGGCGGCGACGGTCTCCGTCACCTCGATATCGAGGTCGGTCGCCTTGAGCTGAAGGCCGTTCTCGCCGGTGCGCAGCAAGACGTTGGAGAGAATCGGAATCGTGTTGCGCCGCTCCACCACCCGGTGGACGTGGCCGAGCGATTTCAGGAGGGCTGCGCGCTCGACTGTGACTCTCATCGGAAAACCCGTCGTCTCTTGAACAATCGACCCGCCCGCCGTCGATCAGGCCGGATGAGGATGCAGCTCACCAAACGCCCGTTCGGCCATCGCGACCGGAGAATGGGCCGGCGACCGGACGTTTCGCGAGGCACTCCGAAGCGGAACAGGGCCGGCAGCTTGGCGAAGCGCCCCCGCGAAGGCAAGGGCGGCCTTCGCACTGTCCCGCCCCTCGATGGCGCACGGCGCGGGAGGACGGCCCGGACCGGACAGGATCCGCAGGAATGACGAAACGCCACAAAGGCGAGACCGGGACGCGCCCGGCCCCGTCTCAGTCTTGGAGCATACGCTTCAGCAGCTCGACCTCGTCGCCGAGCACCGCATCCTCACCGATCTGCTTCTCGATCTTGCGCACCGCGTGCAGCACGGTGGTGTGGTCGCGCCCGCCGAAGCGGCGACCGATCTCGGGCAGGGAGCGCAGGGTCAGCACCTTCGACAGATACATCGCGATCTGGCGCGGTTTCACCACGGCGGCGGTCCGGCGCTCGGACAGGATGTCGGAACGCGACACGTTGTAGCGCGAGGCCACCAACTTCTGGATATCCTCGATCTTCACCCGCTTGGGCTCGCGGTTCTTCACAAGGTCGCGGATCGCGGTCTCGGCGGTCTCGACCGTTACCGGTGCGCCGGTGAGAGTCGCGTGGGCCAGGAGCCGGTTCACCGCACCTTCAAGGTCGCGGCCATTGGCCGTGATCGCCCGGGCGACATAGGCCGACACGGCCGGCGAGACCTCGAAGTTCGGGTGGCTCTGACGCACGGCGTCGAGCCGGGCGGAGAGGATCGAGGCGCGAAGCCCCTCGTCGAGCCCGCCGATTTCGACGACGAGGCCACCGGCGAGACGCGAGCGCACGCGCTCGTCGAGCGCTTCCAGCTCCGTCGGCGGCCGGTCGGAGGCGACCACCACCTGACGTCCCGAATCGATCAGTGCGTTGAGGGTGTGACCGAACTCCGTCTGGATCGACTTCCCCTGGATGAACTGCACGTCGTCGAGGATGAGCAGATCGATCGCCCGCAGGCGCTCCTTGAAGGCCAGGGCATTCTGCGTCTTCAGGGCGTTGACGAAGCCGTACATGAAGCGGTCGGCGGTGAGGTAGATCACCCGGCGTCCGGCCTCGCGGGCGGCGTGGCCGGCCGCGTGGAGCAGGTGCGTCTTGCCGAGGCCGACGCCGGCATGAACGTAAAGCGGGTTATAGAGCGCGCCGTCGCTGTCGCTGCGGGCGATCCGCTCGGCAGCAGCATGGGCCAGCGCATTGGAGCGGCCCACGACGAAGTTCGCAAACGAGAGCCGCGCATCGAGCGGCGCGCCGTTGAGATCGACCCCGGCCGAATCACCGCGGGACGAGGTGATCTCGGTCTCGATCATCGGTCCGGGTCCCTGGAGGGCCGCGGGCGTCGCGATCGCGTGGAGACGGGTCAGCGGTCCGCTCGTCGGGTTCGATTTCGCCTGCACGCCGGCACTCGGCCGAACCGGGGCGGAGGGACCGCGCACGCCGACCTCGATGCGGCTGACGCCATCGGCCTCGGCGCGGAAGGTCGTCAGCACTCGGTCGATGTAATGCGATTCGATCCAGCTCTTGAGGAACCGAGTCGGAACAGTGAGGCGGGCGACCCCACCCTCCACATTCTCCAGTTCGAGGCGGGCGAACCAGCTCGCGAAGACATCCTCGCCAAGCTCCGCCCGCAGCCGCCGCTTCACCCGTGTCCAGGCGGCGGGAAGATCAACGCTTCCTCTGCCGTTTCCGCCATCGCCGTCCGACATGCTGCCGTCGAGGTGCATCACCGTGTCTCCTCGCATCCTCAGCCGGCGGACCGGAGGGGACGCGTACGCATACGCCACACGAGAGGAGGCGCCGCCCGATCCGGGCGGCACCGAGAGTGGCCGCGGCGCTGTCAAGAGCTGCGTCGCGGCCCATCGCTAAAGATGGCTGTGTATCAACAATCCTCTATCGTTCTCCTAACAGCGGGACGATCGGGGAAAACATCTTCGTGGCCACCGAGTCGTCAGGTAGGGACCGAAGAGTCGAAGGCCTGCCCGCAACTTGGGGACGACTCTGGGGGTGTAGGTGCTGATCTTGTCGAGCTGCTCGCCCGGCAAGGTTTTGTTAAGCTACACGGGCAGCGCGTCTGCGCGCAATGAAAAGCACTTTGCGCATGGTTAACGAAACCTTCAGAGCGCCCTCAATGAGCAGCTGCAAGCGTCGATTCGGGATAACCCGGCGCGAACTGTGGAGAAGCATCATGGGCCGGTGCACAACCGTGACCGATCGAGCCTCGGCTTGGAGCCTGCTCGGGGGCACGGCGAAGCCCGCCGGCTTCGCGTCTCTCGCCGAACGCAGGCTGCGCCGTCGTGCCGAGGGGAAGACGGCCGATCATCGGGAGCTTTTCGAGCGCGTCCAGCGGCAGCACACTCGGGGAGGGGCATGCCGCCTCTCCGTCACGCCTGTCACGGGCCATGGCCTGCTTTAGGACTCACGTGGCCTTGCAGGCATGAAAAAAGCCCGGCCAGTGCGGCCGGGCTGAATGCAGCATCATATCGAGCGAGCTCCCGGCAAGCCTTCCGTTCGGAAGGCCGGGAGCCGTCGCAATCCGATCAGGCAGCGATGGCCTTCACGCGGGCGGCCAAGCGGGAGACCTTCCGCGAAGCGTTGTTCTTATGAACGATGCCGTTCTGGGCAGCGCGCATGATCTCCGGCTCGGCGGCACGGAGGGCAGTGAGGGCTTGGCCCTGATCGCCGGTGGCAATCGCCTCCTCGACCTTACGGACAAAGGTACGCATCCGCGAGCGGCGCGAGCGGTTGATCGCCGTACGCTTGGCGATCTTGCGGGTCATCTTCTTGGCCGACACGGTGTTGGCCATGGGGCATCCTCGTCTGGTCGTGGCGGCAAGAACCCGGCCCGGAGCATCCGGTGTCGGTCAACGCAGCCTGATGATAAGCAAAGGCGAAAAGACCGGTCGCAATGCTGCGGCCGGACGTGGTGGCTGCTCTATAGCGACACACCCATGGTCCGTCAACAAATCGTCATGCCATCGCTCAATCTTGCGGCTCACGCATTTTGTGCGACGGAACAGCGTTGCCAAGCGAAATTCGATCGGCTAATGCCCCTCCAGTCCGGCGGCGGCACCGCCCCCCGGCACCGCGCTGCGGTAGCTCAGTGGTAGAGCACCTCATTGGTAATGAGGAGGTCGAGAGTTCAATCCTCTCTCGCAGCACCATTCTTTCCCTAACGATATTAGTAGGTTAGGGCGTACGACTCGCTGAAAGATGACCGCGCGCTTACACAGCGGTCTCACACATCGTCATTCACAGTAGCACCACCATGGCAGCTTGTAGGATCCGCAGCTTTTGCCTCGGCCTGCAAATGCTTCTCGACCGGCTCGAGTACGAAACGGCTTAGCCTACCGACGATGGATGGGCATACGTCATTGCCCGCAGAATCGCAGACGTAGCGTGACGACTTTACTCAGCTGGCACGTTCGAAACGTGGCCCCGCGCGGGTCGACGATATGACCGGTTAGACATTCCAATGATGCCGACCGCTAATCGGGGGCGTCGATTGACTGTCCCTATCGCGACAGGGCTACCGATTTCCCTCTGCCACCTGGGCGCAACTTCACCACTATCTGCCGCGCGTTCACTCTCGCACGCAGCGTCCTTCCGGGCTGTCCCTGTTCGCGCTGCCCCCTCGTTCGACTCCGTCCAAATCCCGCTTGTCACATCAGCACGCTCAGTCGGCACCATTTCCATGCTGATGCGTTTTCATCTAAGTACACCGGCGCGTGGATTGCGCTAGTCCAACTCGCGACGGAACTCTTTGACATTCGGGAAGTAACTCAATTACTTTGAATTTTAGCCTATGCCCAATATTTCATCACATCTCTTTGCATGATAATTTTTACCGTGAAATTTCAGCAGAATGATATCTCGATATGCTTTTCATTTTTCGCTTCTCTGCCGTTCGTCAGTCGCGATGTGAGGTCAGAAATCTATTTCGAGCCGGACCTGTTGGGATCGCGGCCGAAGTGTCCGTCGGCCGCCCATATTCGCGTATGCCTCGTTCGACGTCGCATATCAGGACGGGATCGCAGCCGGAGTCCGCCGCATGAACGCCTCTGCGACATGTCTGGCCGCCAACCCGGACCGATGGCCCGATATCACCGCAGCGAAGCACCTCGCGGCGATACCGACGATGCTCGAAATCATCCGTCGCTCCACCGGCCTCGGCTTTGCGGCTGTGGCGCAGGTGACGGACGAGACGTGGCTGGCTTGCTGGGTCAGAGGTGACGCCGGTTTCGGCCTACAGGCGGACGCCGTGCTTCCCGCGGATTCAATGCTCTGCCGGGAGGTGCGGCGGCATCGCCGACCGGTCGTCATCGACGATGTCAGCTCGGATACGGCGATGCACGACCTCTCGAATTCTAGGGATCGCGGCTTTCGCAGCTACATCTCCTTTCCGATCACGATGCCGGATGGAGAGATCTTCGGGACACTCTGTGCGATCGGAGCGGAGCCGGCGCATTTGGATCGCCCGGAGATCACGGGATTGTTCCAGCAATTCTCCGAACTCATCGGGCTTCTACTCGACGCGCAGCGGAAGCCGCCCATCGTCCGCTCTCGGCCTGAAGAGACGGGAGTCGCATCGTGGCAGCGAACCGAGCCGTTGATCGCTCTGATTGAGCTTCTTCCGTTTGGCGCCGGGCTGTTCGGGTCGGACGGTCAGGCCCTCGTCGCAAACTCCATCCTACAGCCCCTTCTGACACAGGGTCGCGTGCCCGGTGCCGACGCGGACCCGCACTGGACCGCCTATGCAGCGGATGGCACTCTCCTCGATCCGCGCGATCATCCGTTCGCGCGGGCCTCGCGTGGCGAAAGCGTCCCAGTCACGCGCTTCCATTACCGCGGCGATGACGGGATCGGGCGCTGGGCACGGATCAGTGGGGTGCCTCTGCAGGGTCCGACCGACAACGCACACTCCTGGAACGGCACGGAGCCGGCCGTACTCCTCCTCGTCGAGGAAGAGCGCGAAACGGGGGAGGTTTGGAGACGGAGCGAAGCCCGTCTTCGGGCCACCATCGATCTGGGTGGCCTATCGTCCTATCGTTGGAACCCCGCGACAGGGGCACTGCAATCCGACGCGCGTCTCAAGGCCATGTGGGGGCTGACACCCGACACGCCGCTCGATCAATCCGTCTGGCTGTCGGCGATCCATCCCGACGATCGCACGGGGGTTGAGGCGGCGCTCGCCCGATGCATCGATCTGGCAGGCGATGGCACCTACCACGTCGAGTATCGGGTGATCGGACTCGGGGACGGCGTCGAGCGCTGGGTCTCGACGCGCGGACGAGCCGAGTTCGAAGACGGCCGACCCGCCGGCTTCATCGGTGTCGCGGTTGAGATCACCGAGCGCAAGCGAGAGGAGGCCGCCCACCGCGCGGGCGAAGCGCGCTTCAGGCGATTTGCCGAACATTCGACCAACGTCTTGTGGCTCGCGGATTTGGAGAGCCGCCATCTGACTTACCTCAATCATGCCCTTCGACACGTTTGGGGCGTCGCGCCGGAGCGGCTGCCGTCCCTCGAGCGCTGGCTTGGAACGATCCATCCGGACGACCGCGACAGCGTGAGCCATACGCTCGAACGGGTGGGGCAGGGTGAGGTGGTCGTCCAAGAGTACCGCATCCTGCGCCCGTCGGACGGCGCCGTGAGGCGGATCCGCGATACGTTCTTCCCGATCACCGGAGAAAATGGCCGCGTTCACCAACTCGGCGGCATCGCCGAAGATGTGACGGGGCGCACCGGCGCACGGATCTACCTTGTGGACGAGGATGCGCCCGCGCGACGAGCGATGCTCAGGCTGCTGCAGCTGGCCGGCTACGAGGTGCAGGCCTTCGCAAAGGCCGCGGGGCTGGCAGAGGTCGCAAGCTCCCTGCAGCCGGGTTGCGTCATTCTCGACATCGAGACCGCTGGACCGGAGAGCCTCGCGGTGGCGAAAGCGCTCAAGGCCGCGCAGCTCGCCCTGCCCGTACTCGTCATCGGGCGCAGCTACGGCGATGTCGGCTTCGGCGTGCGCGCCATGAAGGCCGGTGCCGTCGATTACCTCGAAAAACCATGCGAGCCGGCGGTTCTGCTCACCGCCGTCTCGGCCGCTTTGGCCGAACAGCGCACCGACACCGAGCGCAGCCATGCCCACGACGACGCCAAGCTTCGCATCGCGGCCCTTTCACCCCGAGAACGGCAGGTGCTGGAGGGGTTGCTGGCAGGGGGCACGAACAAGTCGATCGGCCGAGTCCTCGGCCTCAGTCCGCGCACCGTCGAGATCCACCGAGCCCGCGTCATGGAAGCGCTCGGGGCGCGTACCCTGCCGGAAGCGGTGCTGACGGCGGCCAGAGCCGGGGTGCAACCAACCGCCACCCTTTGAGGGACGAGAGGCGGCGGCTTCGGGAATAAGTCGTCAGGCGATGAGTTCGTCGATGGCCGAGGGCCGCAGCGGGACAGCGGCAAGCTCCAGATAGGATGCGTCATACTCGGCCAGCACCCTGAGCCCCTCGGGCTTCAAGATCGTGAGCCGGCGGCCGGAAAGCTCGATCAAGCCGTCGCGACGCAGCTTCTGGAGAACGCGATTGACGTGAACGCACGACATGCCGAGCGTGTCGGCGAGATCGGCCTGCGTGATGGGGAAGCTGTACTGGTTACCGGGGGCGAGACCGGCAGTCCGCAGACGCAGCAGCATTTCACACAGAAAGTGTGCCAGCCGCTCGGGACCGGACCGGGAGCCGAGATTGGTGATCCATTCGCGCAAGGTCGCCGATTCGGTCAGCCGAACCATCTGCAGCGCGCGGGCGATCCGCGGACGTCGCCGGATGACGCTCTCGTAGTCGGCACGTGGAATGAAGGCGAGCTGGCAGGCGGTCAGGGTTCCGATCGCGCAGTCGAGCGGCAGGCGAAAGTCGAGATCAGGCTCGAAGAGGTCCCCCGGCAGGAGGTAGGCCGTGATCTGTCGTCGCCCATTGGTCAGGAACTTGTAGCGGCAGGCGAAGCCGTCGAGCACTAGGATGGCGCTTTCCGGGACGTCGGACTGGTGCAAAAGCGGGGTCTGCGCCGTGTAGCGACGACCGTTTGCAGTCCATTCTTCGAGGTCCAAGAGGTCACGGTGGGTCAGATCCACATAGGTCGCGAGCTTTCGCGCCAAGGAATCACGTGGCGGCGGCTCCGTTCGCCCGCTCTGGACCAGTTCGAATGCTTGCGACGCGACGGTCTCAACGTCGTCGAGTGATTCTCGACCGAATCGGGATGCAGGCGGCGGCGTCATGAGGCAATTCGATCGCTTCTGCCGCATCTGCTTCGGGTACTCAGCCATACAGGATCGCATTTCTTGCGACATTCCGTGCCTGAGCGCATCTGTTTCGTACCTAAGGTAGTTACCGAAGCAAGCGGGTAGCGCCCCTTTTCCGACCTAAAACGCTCTCGTGAGTTTGTACGATAAAGAACGGGGGTACGATCTCAGTGGTAGGCCGCGATAGCATCAAACGCGTCCGCAATGTAACTTAAGCGGGTCTCGGGCAGCCGTGCCGCGCCCGGCTCGCATCGTCGCGGTTCGTGAAGCGGATCCGATGGTGCCCGTGGCGCAAGCACTTATCGACAGCCTCCGAGATTCTGCCTGAAGATGGTTTCCACCGGCTACAATCCGGCTCTCGTGGCGCTGTCCCTCGCCATTGCCGTACTCGCCTCCTACACCGCGCTCGATCTCGGCGGACGCGTGCGCGCCGCCGCATCCGGGCTGGGCTGGGCTTGGCTTCTGGGTGCGGCCTTGGCGATGGGGGGCGGCATCTGGTCGATGCATTTCGTCGGGATGCTGGCCTTCGAAATGGGGCGGCCCGCAGCCTACGACCTCGGCCACACGCTCCTGTCCCTTCTCATCGCCATCGGGGTGACTGGCGCGGCCTTGGCCTGGGTCGGCCGTCGGCGGGCTGGCCGCAGGGACGTCCTCGTTGCCGGTCCCGTCATGGGGATCGGCGTGGCGGCGATGCACTATACCGGGATGGCCGCGATGCGGATGCCCGGCCAGCTCGCCTACAGCGTGCCGGTTGTCGCGCTCTCGGTGGGGATCGCCATCACCGCGGCGACCGTCGCTCTGTGGCTGACCTTTCGACCCACGAACGTCTGGCAGCGCTTCGCCGCCGCCCTGACCATGGGCGTTGCAGTGGCCGGTATGCACTACACCGGCATGGCAGCCGCGACGATCACCGCCGAGGACGCCGGCGCTCATTCCGCTCATTTCGCAGCGACGAGCGTGGATCAGCAGAATCTCGCCCTCTACGTGGCCGGGGCGACCTTCGTGATCCTGTTCCTCGCGATGCTCGCTTCCGCTTTCGATCAGCAGCGGATCCAGGGTGAATTGCGGGCAAGCGAAGAGCGTTTTCGGGCCGCCGTACAAGCCGTGCGCGGCGTGCTGTGGACCAACGATCCGGAGGGCCGGATGATGGGCGAACAGCCCGGCTGGGCCGCCCTGACAGGGCAAACCCGCGACGAGTATGAGGGCTTCGGCTGGGCCGACGCCGTGCATCCGGAGGACAGGCAGGCAAGCGTCGAGGCTTGGAACGCGACCGTCGCCGCCCGCAGCACCTTCCTGCACGAGCACCGGGTGCGTGCTCGGGACGGCTTGTGGCGGCATTTCTCGATCCGCGCGGTCCCCGTGCTCGAGCCGCACGGTGCCATCCGCGAATGGGTCGGCGTCCACACCGACATCACCGAGCAGCGCGAGGCCGAGGCCGAGTTGCGGGAATCGAATGAGGAGATTCAGCGCTACGCCTACATCGTCAGCCACGATCTGCGCGCGCCGCTCGTCAACGTGATGGGCTTCACGAGCGAACTGGAGGCGGTGCGCCAAGAGTTGCGCACGGTGCTGCGCGACCATCCGCAGGGCGGGCGGATCGATGACGACATCACCGAGGCGCTGGGCTTCATCCAGGCGGCGATCGTCAAGATGGAGCGGTTGATCGCCGCCATCCTGAAACTCTCACGAGAGGGCCGGCGCCGGTTCAGCCCGGAGCCCCTCGCGATGACGGCCGTCATCCGCGGGATCGCCGACGCCCAGCGCCACCAGGCCGAGCGCAAGGGCGTGACGGTGACGGTGGCCGAGGATCTGCCCTCGATCGTGGCCGACCGGCTCGCCGTGGAACAGGTCTTCGGCAACCTGATCGACAACGCCCTCAAATATCTCGATCCGGCCCGGTCCGGAACCGTCGAGGTCACGGCCCGGCCCGCGCCCGGCAACCGCATCCGTTTTGCCGTCTCCGACACGGGGCGGGGAATCGCACCGCAGGATCATGGCCGCATCTTCGAGCTTTTCCGGCGGTCCGGCACGCAGGATCAGCCGGGGGAGGGGATCGGGCTCGCCAGCGTAAAAGCCCTGGTGCGCGCGCTCGGCGGACGGATCGAGGTGTCGTCACAGCCGGGCGTCGGCACAACCTTTATCGTGACGCTGCCGCGCGAGCCGGTTACAGGCCGAGGCGGGGCCGCGAAATCCGATCCTCCCGATACGATGACTCTGGCCGCGGAGTAGCCATGCAGCCTCCTTTCCATACCGTCAGCATCGTGATGATCGAGGACGACGAGGGTCATGCCCGGCTGATCGAGCGCAACATCCGGCGCGCAGGGGTCAACAATGAAATTCTCCCGTTTCGCGACGGGACTTCGGCACTCGAATTCCTGTTCGGGGCCGACGGCACCGGCGAGGTGAGCGGACGGCGCCACCTTCTGATCCTGCTCGACCTCAACCTGCCCGACATGACCGGCATCGACATCTTGGAGCGGATCAAGGCCAATCCGCACACCAAGCGCTCGCCGGTCGTCGTCCTCACGACCACCGACGACAGCCGTGAGATCCAGCGCTGCTACGATCTCGGGGCGAACGTCTACATCACCAAACCCGTGAACTACGAGGGTTTCTCCAACGCCATCCGTCAGCTCGGGCTGTTCTTCTCGGTCATCCAGGTTCCCGAGAACTCATGAGCGACGCGCCCCCCGCCTCCTGCCGCATCCTCTACATCGACGACGATCCCGGCCTCGGGCGCCTCGTGCAGCGCTCGCTTCAGGCCCGGGGGCACCATGTCGAACTGGCAACGAACGGCACGGACGGGCTGACGCGGGCGCAGGCAGGCGAGATCGACCTCATCGCCCTCGACCATCACATGCCGGATCGGACCGGGCTCGAATTGCTGCCGATGCTGCGGGCCCTGCCGGAAGCGCCGCCGGTGATCTACGTGACCGGCTCCGAGGACAGCCGTGTGGCGGTGGCCGCCCTCAAAGCAGGCGCGGTCGATTACGTCTGGAAGGACGTGCAGGGCCAGTTCAGGGAATTGCTCGGCGAGGCGGTCGATACCGCCCTACGCCAAGAGGCCCTGCGCCGCGACAAGGAGCGGGCGGAAGCCGCCGTCCGCGAGGCGCGCGACCGGGCGGAGCTGTTGCTGCGCGAAGTGAACCACCGGGTCGCCAACTCCCTGACCTTGGTTGCCGCGCTCGCCCGGATGCAGACCAACGCGGTGGCGGACCCCGCGGCCAAGGACGCGCTGGAAGAGATGCAGGCTCGGATCTCGGCCATCGCCGGCATCCACCGCCGGCTCTACACCTCGCAGGATGTCGAGGCGGTGGAACTCGACGCCTACCTGACCGGGCTCGTGGAAGAGCTACAGCTCGCGATGAAGGCGTCGGGGCGCGACCACGCCATCCGCCTGCATGCGGAGCCGATCCGGCTGGCCACCGACAAGGCGGTCTCGCTCGGCGTCGTCGTGACCGAACTCGTCACCAACGCCTACAAGTATGCCTATCCCGCCGAGACCCAGGGCGAGATCCGCGTCCAGGTGATGCGCGAGGGCCCCGACACGCTCTCCCTCGCCGTCGAGGATGACGGGATCGGCTGGACGGGGGAGGGGGCAGCGAAAGGCACCGGCCTCGGCTCGCGCATCATCCGGGCCATGGCCTCCAACCTGCGCTCGGTGCTGACCTACGTTCCCGGCCCGAGCGGAACACGCGCCGTCTTATCGTTTCAAGCCTGATGCCGCGTTATCGTCTCGGACGCAGCGCCTGAACTACGACTTTGCAGGGCCCTTGCGCGGCTGAATGAATGAACGGCGTCGGCTGAAGCCGGTGACCGGCTCATCAGGTCCCTTACTGTTTCTCCGCGACTTCGACCGGGCCGGCTCAGCCGGTGCGGGCTTTTTTCCGGGTTGCCGCGAACCGCAACCGGGTTTCCGGCTCCAGCGAAACTCGGCCGTTCAGAATCGGCGGCAGCGGACCGCGTCGTCGGCAGGCGAGGCGTGTACCACCTGTCCGCCGGCCGCTTGGCAGGTCGAGCGGAACGAACGCTCGGAGCGGTGAAAGCCCCAGATGGCGACCATCGGCGCGACCATGATGAACACCGTCATGCCCATGATGAAGGCGGGAAACCAGTCCGGCATCGGCGGAGGCGATGGCGGCTCCGGCCGGATCGGCGGCATCGGTGCCAGGAAAGCCAGGAGCGGGAGCACGTCCAGGACGCTCATGGTTCGGGCTCATTCGCTGGGGTGGCTCAGGCCGTGCGAGCGCGACCGTTGCCGGATGGATCGATATTAACCAGCCGCGGCCGTGTCGGATCACCGCGAAACGTAATCCGGGCGATGCGTCGCACCGGCAGCTCGGATTGAGGGGCGGTAGGGTCACGCCACCGAAGCAGGTTCGGTTAAGCGGTTGACCGAGAGAAGATCGGCGACGAGGTCCGCCTGCTCTTCGCCTGAAACTCCAGCCTCGGCATCGGCCCGGTAAGCGTGGCCCTCGCACGTGACGCGTGCGGTGCTTGCTCTCGGTGAGGCCTTGTTCGCCGAAACGACCTTCGCGCGGAGGTTGCGATCGACCAGCGCCCGCAAGCTGTTGGCCGGATCGGGCGGGATGCCCGCATCGAGCGTACCCGGAACGCCGAGTTGCGCGTTGGCGTCGGCACCGACCGCGACGCCGGAATCGTGGAGGTAGGGTGCGCTCCAGGCGAGGCCGATGAGGTTCGGCACCTCGTAGCTGCCCCCGGTGCCGGCATGGGCCCAGGCAAGCTGCACCTGCTTGACCGCCTCGCCGCCCAGGGGGATCGACACGAACTCGGGATCGGGCGGAAGCGGGAAGGGCGTGTCGGTGGCAAAGATCATCGGCGGAGCGAGGTGCGCCTCCATCCGCACGGTCGAGCGCGCACGGCTCGGCTGCATGCCGATCTCCGCCGCGGGGACAACCCGATGGTTGGTGACCGCCGGCCCGGAATGGCAACCGGCGCAGCCGACGCGCTCGAACACCGCTCGCACGCTCTTTACCCGCTCGGCATCAAGAGCAGGCTCGGGTGTGCGCAACAGGTTCTGGAAAGCCGACATCGCGTCGTCGGCGTAGTTAGGCCGGCTCCCCCGGGACCGAGGCCAGCAGGCCGTTGCCGGTCATGGAGTTGGCGGCAGGGAACGACGGCAACACGGCGTAGCTGTTGAGGCCCGGCGTCCCCGGCGTCGGATCGGCCGCCTGCAGTACAGCTGTCGGGCGCTGGCCGGCTGCTGGATCGTAGCGCAGGGGCGCCACCGCGGCGCCTTGAAGAACCGTGCCGAGATAGACCTGCGGGTCGAGCCCGAATAGCGTTTTGGCGGCTCACCAGCGCAGCGGCGATCACCACGGCGCCGCTCTCCGGCGAAAGGGCGGTGCAAGCCGCTCTGCCTCATCTCGTGCGATGCGTCGGCTGAGGACATCGTAGGCGGTCTCGATCGGTGAGCGCTCGGGATTGAGAAGGTCGCCCGCCTCCGGCATCGGCGCGTGGCTGAAACGGGCGAGGGGCCGGTGATGAGAACGGTGCCGATGGCGGCCGCGGAAATCACGAATACCCGAAGTGGACGCCCCATTACGATGCACGATCCTTTTCACGGAACGGTCGCAAAACTGCGCAGATCCAACCTTAATCGCCGCCAATCGCTCGATGCGACTGTAAAAAATAGAATGTGAGGCTGATTTTCATACGGGGCCGACCACGCGCACCATCGGATCTGGAAAGCCCTCCTATTCCTCTAAATACCGATACGCTCTTTCGAGCCCTGATAATCTATGTTGGCGCAGGGGACTGCAAATCGCGAGACAAGTCCGGCGCCGGGGCACGGACCCCTGCGCGCGTCCGTGACCAGCCACAGGACCTGATGCCAAAGACGACCCTCGACGATCTCACCTTGCGCCTCGACGACGAGGTGCCGACGCTCCCTGCTGACGTCCAGCAACGCCTTGGAGCGCTTCTTGCGGAAGCCTACGCGCAGGTGCCGGGCAATCCGAATATCGAGGCCGGTCGCTTCGACGCTCTTCTGGCTAGGTTGGAGACCGTCCTCGTCGCTCAAGAGGGGAAGGACGAGGACTCGTTCCGAGCCTCGATCATCGAGATGACGCCGCGCCTCTACAACTTCGCGATGTCGCTGACGAAGAATCCGTCGGCCGCCGACGACCTCGTGCAGGATACGTTCCTGCGGGCTTGGCGCAGCCGCTCCCGCTTCACCGTCGGCACCAATCTTGGCGCGTGGTTGTTCACGATCATGCGCAACGCCTTCTACTCGCGCCACCGCAAGGAGGTGCGCGAGGTCGCCGACAGCGACGGCGATTACGCCGAGCGGCTCGCTGCGGCACCCGAGCAATCGGGCCATGTCGATCTGATGGACGCGCAGACGGCGCTCGCCAAGCTACCCTTACCGATGCGGCAAGCGTTGATCCTCGTGGCGATCGAGAACCTCAGCTATGAGGAGGCGGCCAACGTCATGAATTGCCGCATCGGCACGGTGAAGAGCCGGGTCTGGCGTGCTCGAGAACAACTCGCGCAGATCCTCGGTTACAGCGCCGCCGATGTCGGCTCGGACAGCATGACGCTCTCCGCCGTCAGCGGCTCGACCTGGATGGCCTGAATCACATTCCGATGAAACGGCCACCGGTCCGTCGGAATGCGCTTCACGACAAGAATCTGGCCGCGCCGAGCGTCGCCTCGGCGCCGTGCCCGGTTATGCGCTCAGCTGCATTTGCAGTTGCGGCAGGCGGGACGTCCGGGCGAGGCCGAAATCCTTCAGCGAAACGACCTCGACCAGCGCGTCCTTGCGGGCGATCACGACGCTGTTGTCCGGTACCGGGGTCCAGGTCGCGTGCTCCTTATCCAAGGGCTCCGAGACCACCACGACGCCATCTGCCGACTGGCGGTAATACATGCTGTTGGCTGCATCATTAGCAGCGTAACGGAAGGCGTAGAGGTCGCGCCCATCGGCGAGTGCCGCGGTGAAGCGGAACGGATGCCCGCCCTCGATGCCGCCGACCAGTTCCGTCACCGCAGCCAGCGCCCGCGTCGTGGCGGTGATCGGGTCGCGCTTCACTTCCGATGCCATCAGGCCCTGGCCGAGGATGGCCAGGAACAGCGCCTCTGAATCGGTCGTGCCGTTGCGGGAGGGATAGAGTTCGTCGGGTATCAAGGCTTCGATCGGCCGGCGCAGCCGCGCCCAGTCGCCGATGTAGCCGTTATGCATGAACAGCCACGGTCCGCAGGCGAAGGGGTGGCAGTTCGGCCGGGTGATCGGCGTGCCGGTTGCCGCACGCACATGGGCGAAGAACAGGTGCGAGTGCAGGTGGCGGCAGATGTAGCGCAGGTTCTCGTCGGACCACGCCGGCTGCACCTCGCGGAAGCGGCCGGGCTCGGGATGGTCGCCGTACCAGCCCAGGCCGAAGCCGTCGCCGTTGGTGCTCGCAGTCGATTCGAGCGCCTTGATGCTCTGCGAGACCAGCGAATGCGCCGGTTCGGTCACATAATGCTCGAGCGGGATCGTGCGGCCTCGATAGGCGATCCAGCGACACATCGTTTGGGGTCTCCCGCAGCGTTCCTGCGCATCGCGCATCGGCCAAGATCGTGGAGAATCCGCGTCACCTTGAGCGCTGCCGCACGCGCCGGATGAATTTCGACGCGGCGGTTCATGCCTGCAACGCGGAAGCGGGAGATCAGATACCGTGCGATTGCAACCACGCTTCGAGCAGGGCGACCTGCCAGAGCTTGGAATTGCCCTTCGGCGTCAGCGTCCCGTCGGGATCGGCGAGCAGGCGATCGACGTAAGCCCGGTTGAAGATGCCGCGCTCGCGCGCCGCCGGACGGTCGAGCACGTCGCGCACGAACTCCATGAACGGCCCGCGGATGTGCTTCAGGGCCGGAACCGGAAAGTAGCCCTTCGGCCGGTCGATCACCTCGGCCGGGACCACGGCGCGGGCAGCCTCCTTGAGGATGTACTTGCCGCCGTCGCGCACTTTCAGTTCGGCGGGAATGCGCGCGGCGAGTTCGACCAGTTCGTGGTCGAGGAAGGGGACGCGCGCCTCCAGCCCACAGGCCATGGTCATGTTGTCGACCCGCTTGACCGGATCGTCCACGAGCATGATCCGCTGATCGAGGTCGAGGGTCTTGTCGATGGCGCTGGCGCTCTTCGACTCGGCGAAAAAACGGGCGAGGAAATCGCGGCTGTAATCCTCATCCACGAAATTGGGTGTGAGCGTCTCACGCATCTCCGCGTGGTCGCGGTCGAAATAGGCGTTCGCGTAATCCGTCGTCGGATCGGTCGATCCCATCAGCTTCGGATACCAGTGGTACCCGCCGAACACCTCGTCGGCGCCCTGTCCGCTCTGGATTACCTTCACGTGCTTGGCGACTTCCTGTGACAGCAGGAGGAAGGCCACCGCGTCGTGGCTCATCTGCGGCTCAGCCATGGCATGGATCGCGGCCGGCAGGGCCTCGAGCGTCCGGGAGCCGTCCACGACGAGCTTGGCGTGGTCGGTCTCGAACCGCTCGGCGATGATGTCGGAATA
This sequence comes from Methylobacterium sp. J-043, assembly GCF_022829505.1. Taxonomy (NCBI): domain Bacteria; kingdom Pseudomonadati; phylum Pseudomonadota; class Alphaproteobacteria; order Hyphomicrobiales; family Methylobacteriaceae; genus Methylobacterium; species Methylobacterium sp. J-043. Next base: position 182,567 of record NZ_JAKSYB010000058.1, read on the forward strand.
CTTGAATTCGTCGCCCTCGACGCCGTTCACCGCGTCGAAGCCGACCGAAAAGGTCTTGAGTCCGCTCTGACCGCTCTTGGCCAGCAGGGCGACGATCACCGAGGAATCGAGACCACCCGACAGCAGCACGCCGGTCGGCACGTCTGCGATCTGGCGGCGGGCGACCGCCGTGGTGAGCGAATCGAGCACCGCCGCGCGCCAATCCGCCTCGGTCCTGTGGCGATCCTCCTCGCGCGGCCCGACCACGAGCGACCAGTAGGTCTCTTCGCGGCGCGAGCCATCGGGCTCGAACGTCAGGGTCGTGGCCGGGTGGACCTTACGGACGCCCTTGAGAATCGTCAGTGGGGCCGGCACGCCTGCGTGCCAGCTCATGTAGTGGTGGAGCGCCGCCTTATCGATCGTGGTGTCGACATCGCCGGCTGCGAGCAGGGCCGGCAGCGCGGAGGCGAAACGGAAGCGCTTGCCGGACTCTGCATAATAGAGCGGTTTGATGCCGAGCCGGTCGCGGGCGAACGTGACGCGGCCCGAATCGCGTTCGTGGACGGCGAAGACGAACATGCCGAGGAAGCGCTTCACGCAGTCCCGGCCCCAGGCGTGAAACGCCTTGAGCACCACCTCGGTGTCGCTGGTCGAGAAGAAGCGGTAGCCCTTGGCGATCAGCTCCTCACGAAGGTCTTTGTAGTTGTAGATGCAGCCGTTGAAGACGATGGAGAGCCCCAGTTCGGCATCGACCATCGGCTGCTGGCCGGCTTCCGAGAGGTCGATGATCTTCAGACGGCAATGGCCGAACAGAACGCCGCCCTGGCCGTGGATCCCACCGGCGTCAGGACCGCGGGGGCGCAGAACCTCCATCATCGCCCGCACGGCGTTCGGATCGGCCGCGCCGCCGAAGTTGATCTCCCCGCAGATCCCGCACATCGCCGCCAGCCGCCCTCATCTCGTCCTTGGTCTTCGACCCCGAGCGGCAGAACCGAGTCGCGCCCGGCGCGTTCCATGCCACCCGCGAAACCCTCACCTTCGTTCGATTCGACACGGTGAGATCGCGTCCGCTGCCGCGGCCAAGCGATTCCTGCGCCACGTGCAGCTGCCTCGACGCTTACACGCCAACGAGGGGATTGAATGAGGGGAGGGGTGTCGAGGTGTCAGGCCGGTAGCGTCAGCTCCTCGCGGGCGAAGACCGTGCCCACGGCAGGGCGCTCGGCCATGCGGCGGGAATGCGCCGTCCAGGCCGGGAAGAGCGAAGGCATATCGAAGCCGATCGTCGGGCCGCGGGCCCACAGCCAGAATACCATGAGGTAGGCATCGACGACGCTGTATCGCTCGCCGAGCGCCCAGCCGCCGTTGGAAAGCCTCACCTCGGTCATGGTGCAGAGATCGCCGAACGTGTCGGCCCCCTTCGCCCGAATCTCCGGGAAGGCGGTCTCGTCGGCGCTGTAGCGCTCGGGCCGGCGGACATGGGCGTAGGCGATATGATGCCCGGTGGAGAGCCACGCCATCCACTCGTCGGCCGCCGCCTGCCCACGCAGATCCTCCGGCAGCAAGCCGGCCTCCGGATGGGAGCGGGCGAGGTGGCGCAGGATCGCCGCGTTCTCGGTGAGCACCCAGCCCTCTTCATAAAGGGCCGGCACGCGTCCGCGCTCGTTGACCGCGAGATATTCCGGCGCCCTCTGGTCGCCTTTGGCGAGGTCGAGGCGAATGGTCTCGTAGGGCGCGCCGATCTCCTCCAGCACGATGTGGGAGGCGAGCGAGCAGGCGCCGGGGGCGTAATAGAGCGTGCGGGCGGTCATGGACTTCTTATCGCTGCGGACGACGCCCCCATAGAGTAGCGCCGCCCGCAGGAAAGCCCAGTTACAGCGGCTCCGCGCCACGCCCCATCGCGGCGATGCCGGTGCGAGAGATCTCCACGAGGCCGATCACCGAGAGCAGGCGGATGAAGCGGTCGATTTCCTCCGTCGCGCCTGTGAGCTCGAACACGAACGAGTTCAGCGTGGCGTCGAGGGTGCGGGCGCCGAAGGCGGCGGCGAGGCGTAGGGCCTCGCTCCGGTGCTCGCCGGTGCCGGCCACCTTCACGAGGCACAGCTCACGCTCCAGCGCTTGCCCCTGTAGCGTCAGATCGACGACGCGGTGCACGGGCACGAGGCGGTCGAGCTGCGCCTTGATCTGGTCGATCACGGCGTTAGTGCCAGTGGTGACGATGGTGATGCGCGAGAGGTGGCGTGCCTCTTCCGTCTCGGAGACCGTCAGGCTCTCGATGTTGTAACCGCGACCGGAGAACAGGCCGGCGATGCGGGCCAGCGCACCGGGCTCGTTGTCAACGACCACCGCGAGGGTATGGCGGTTGACGGTCTCGATCCGCGTGGGCTCGGGGTAGTGGGTGTTCATCGCATTCATTTCGTCGCATCCCTCAACTTGAACTTCGTACCATCTCGCCTGCACCACCTCAGGTCGGCGCTCCAGTGCTGGACCCGCCTGCCGGTGGCATGATACCGGCCGCGCCATGGATCGGCGTCAGCGTGTTTTGAATCTCGTCCGGCCGCAGGGCCGAACCGGCGTCGAGCTCGGGCCCCTCTCGCGCCCGATCCTCCTCAAAAGCGACGGCAACGTCCTCTATGCCGATCACCTCTCGACCGAGGGGCTGCGCCACCAGTACCGCGACCACCCGACCCTCGGCCCCGCCGGTATCGAGGGGATCGTTCCCGTCGATGTCGTTCTCGGCGAAGGCGGGCTGCCGCGGGCGCTCGGTTCGCGCGGTCCGGTCGATTACATCGTCGCCTCGCACGTCGTCGAGCACGTTCCCGACTGCATCGGCTGGCTGCGGGAATGCGGCGACGCCTTGAACGAGGGCGGCGTGTTCTGCCTGATGGTGCCGGACAAGCGCTTCACCTTCGACCATTTCCGCACGCCGAGTAGCGTCGGCGCTCTCGTCGCAGCCCATCTGCTGCGGCTGCGCACGCCACCGCCTGAGGCCGTCTACGAACATTTCGCGAGAGCAAGCGAGATCGACGTGCTCGCCACTTGGGGCGGCAAGCCGGCACCGGAAAAGCCGATCGTCGGTGGCCCGCCGGCAGCTCTCGACGCCACAGCGACCGCCATCGCGAGCGGGCTCCACATCGACGTCCACTGCACGGTGTTCACGCCGTACAGCTTCGCCCGCGCCCTCTCGGAACTCTTCGCCCTCGACCTGCTCCCGTTCGAATGCGCGGCCTTGGAGCCGACCTGTCCGGGCGAGACCGAGTTCTTCGTTCTTCTGCGCAAGCGCAGCGGGCTCACCGCCGCAGAGCGCGCCGCCACGGTACCCCGCCTGGACCCGAGCCGGCACGACGCCCTGCCGCCGCCCGCGGGTTGGCCGAAGCGAACCCGCGCGGCAGCACGCCGATGGGTCAGGAGCCTCCGCCGAAGGAGGTCCTGACCGATCGAAACGGGCGACGCTGGGCACGGCGGTCCCGTGCGTTCGCGCGATGCGGGGCCGATCAGACCAGCATCTTGCCCTCGGCCGAGATGACGTCGCCGATCTCCACCCCGGTCTCACCGAGATAGTCGGACAGCAGCATCTCGTTGTGCGCCTTGCCCGACGGGATCATCGGGAAGCAGTTCTCCTTCTTGTCGACGATGCAGTCGAAGATCACCGGACCGTCATAGTCCAGCATCTCCTGGATCGTCGCGTCGAGCTCGCCGGGCTTCTCGCAGCGGATGCCCTTGGCGCCGTAGGCCTCGGCCAGCTTCACGAAGTCCGGCAGGCTCTCCGAGTAGCTCTGCGAGTAGCGGGAGCCGTGCAGCAGCTCCTGCCACTGGCGCACCATGCCCATATACTCGTTGTTCAGGATGAAGATCTTGACCGGCAGCCGGTACTGCACCGCCGTCGACATCTCCTGCATGTTCATCAGGATCGAGGCTTCGCCCGCGATGTCGATGACGAGGCCGTCCGGGTTGGCGAGCTGCGTGCCGATCGCCGCCGGCAGGCCGTAGCCCATGGTGCCGAGGCCGCCCGAGGTCATCCAACGGTTCGGCTCATCGAACTTGAAGTATTGCGCCGCCCACATCTGGTGCTGGCCGACCTCAGTCGTGACGAAGGTCTTGCGATTCTTGCACGCCTCGTAGAGCCGCTGCACCGCGTATTGCGGCTTGATGATCGTGCCCGACGGCCAGTAGGCGAGGCAGTCGCGCGATTTCCAGCGGCTGATCTTGTTGAACCAGTCCTCCATCCGATCCTTATCGGGCTGCTTCGGCAGCGCGCGCCACTGGGCGAGCATTTCCTCCAGCACCGCGGCGCAATCGCCGAGGATGCCGACATCGACCTTCACGACCTTGTTGATCGAGGAGGCGTCGACATCGACGTGGATCTTCTTCGAGAATGGCGAGAACGCATCGAGGCGGCCGGTGATGCGGTCGTCGAAGCGCGCGCCGATGTTGATCATCACGTCGCAATCATGCATCGCGAGGTTGGCCTCGTAGGTGCCGTGCATGCCCAGCATTCCGAGGAACTTGTCGTCGGAGGCCGGAAAGGCGCCGAGGCCCATCAGCGTGGACGTGACGGGGAAGCCGGTCTCGGCGACCAGTTCCCGCAGCAGGCGCGAGGCTTCCGGGCCGGAATTGATGACGCCGCCGCCGGTATAGAAGACCGGGCGACGCGCGCCCGCCATCAGCTCGACCGCCGCGCGGATCTTTTCGGGATCGCCCTTCACCGGCGGGTTGTAGGTCTTGTGGCCATCCTGCGCCGGGCGGGAATAGACGCCGCTCGCGAACTGGATGTCCTTCGGCAGGTCGATGACGACCGGGCCGGGGCGACCGTGGCTGGCGACGTAGAACGCCTCGTGCAGGATGCGCGGCAAGTCCTCGATCGATTTGACGAGGTAATTGTGCTTCGTGCAGTGCCGGGTGATGCCGACCGTGTCGCATTCCTGGAACGCGTCGGAGCCGATGAGGTGCGTCGGGACCTGACCCGTCACGGCGACGAGCGGGATCGAGTCCAGCATCGCATCGGTGAGGCCGGTAACGATGTTGGTGGCACCGGGGCCCGAGGTGACGAGGACGACGCCGACCTTGCCCGACGAGCGCGCATAGCCCTCGGCCGCATGGACCGCACCCTGCTCGTGGCGCACCAGCACGTGCTTGATCTTGGTCTCGTCGAAAAGCGCGTCGTAGATCGGCAGCACCGCGCCGCCCGGATAGCCGAACAGGGTATCCACGCCCTGATCTTGGAACGCCCGGATGACCATCTGGGCCCCGGTCATGACCTCGCCGCTCATCGATTCCTCCATCAATCCGTTCTTCGTGTTCCGATCCGCATGCCGGCCCGCTGGATTACGCGCAATAAAAAAGGGCCCCGAGGGACCCTGCATGCGCCACCGACCGGGCCTGTCGGGCTTGAGATCAAGCCCGCCCCGTCTGTGGCGCTTCCACTACGATAAGAACCGTGCGCATCGTCGATCCGTTCGCCGCTGACCCGCCGGCTTTCGGCGAGTAACCTGCAACTGACATTCTGCAAGTGAGGGGCGCGGAGTAAGCGATACGCACACTCCCGTCAATCCGCACCTCCCGTAATTGCGGCGGCAAAGCTTGTATTTAATGAGCACCTTGCCGTCGCACCGCATCGGGACGCCTGCACCGTCTCGCGGATATGCGCCACCTCACCGGCGAGAGGCTCTGATTGCCGCGACAGTTCGGATGCTGAGGCGGGCACTGGCGCAGCAGCCCCAGTCTCTTCGGATGCCTGAGCCACGCCAGCGATGTTCGACCTTACGGTGCCGGTGCCGGACGTGGCCCGGACGGCGTTGCGCATGATCTCATGCGTCGCTGCGCCCCGCTCGCCCAAAGCCGCTGCATCGGCGGCGCGGGCATGCATCACGGCGCAAGTCTCAAGCAGCCGGTTGCTGCCGACCACAAGGGTGGAGATCCGTACGGACAGGCGGCGGAGCAGAGTAACCCAGGCAGCGGGTGACAGTCGAACAACCGTGGGGTGAGCGGACGGTTTGCGCCATGATGGCGCCCTCGGCTTTACCGCACGAGATAGTATATCGAGGTAGGATCTGGAGATGCATCCCTGTATAAAATTTTTTTCGATCAAAATTAATGGACGATATCTAAAGCATTCGGCAAAAACATACAATATGTTATTATATACGCGTTAATTCGATGAAATCACTCGTCCTCATGTTCCACAAAAGGTGCGATATCCACGTCCGCCACCTTCCGGAGGCTCGGCATATTGCGCAAAATCCGGCTGATCGTCGTAGGGACGCATAAGAACCATCAACAGCGTCTCGAACGGTGCGAAATCTTGCCGTTCGACCGCGGCCTCGATCATCTCTTCGACACGGTGGTTGCGTGGAATGAAAGCTGGATTGACCGCCATCATCATCCGACGCCGAGCAGCGGGATCGCCAGCTTCGTCCTTGAGCCGCCTGCGCCAACCTTCGGCCCAACGATCGTAGGCGGTCGGATCGATGAAGAGGCTCCGAACCGATTCGACAGCTGCCGGATCCGGTTCGCCATCGGGTCCCGGCGCGGCTTCGCCGAGGCGCCGGAAGGTGAGGGTGAAATCGGCCTCGTTCTCGGCCATGGCTTTCAGCAGATCGCCCGCAAGTGCGGGATCTCCGTCGCGCATCGTGGCGAGGCCGAGCTTTCGGTTCAATCCGCCGTGATAGGCAGCCTCGAACTGACTTGCGAAGCCGGTCAGCGCGGCTTCGGCCTCGGCAACGGCCCGCGTCTCATCCTCCGACAGAAGAGGCAGAAGCGCCTCCGCAAGCCGGGTGAGGTTCCATAGGGCGATGCGCGGTTGGTTGCCGTAGGCGTAGCGCCCGTGGCGGTCGATGGAGCTGAAGGCGGTTGCCGGGTCGTAGGTGTCGAGAAAAGCGCAGGGACCATAATCGATGGTCTCACCGGCAACCGACATGTTGTCGGTGTTCATTACGCCGTGAATGAAGCCGACGGCGAGCCAACGCGCGATCAGCTCGGCCTGACGGCGGATCACGCCATCGAGCAGGGCGCGGTAGGGATTGTCGGACTGCGCCGCCTCGGGCTCGTGGCGCGCGATCGCGTGGTCGGCGAGCGCACGCAGACCTTCAACGTCCCCGCGGGCGGCGAAGAATTGGAACGACCCGACCCGGATATGGCTCGACGCGACCCGCGTCAGTACCGCGCCCGGCAGCACCGTCTCGCGAATCACCCGCTCGCCGGTGGTTACGGCCGCGAGCGCGCGGGTGGTCGGAATGCCGAGGGCGTGCATCGCCTCGCTGACGAGATACTCGCGCAGCACCGGCCCGAGGGCGGCGCGTCCGTCGCCCCGGCGGGAAAAGGGGGTCGGGCCGGATCCTTTGAGTTGGATGTCGCGGCGCCCGCTTCGGCCGACGACCTCGCCCAGCAGGATCGCACGCCCATCGCCGAGCTGCGGCACGAATTGCCCGAACTGATGCCCGGCATAGGCCGCCGCCAGCGGCTCCGCGCCCTCCGGAACTTGCCGTCCGGCCAGGACCTCGACGCCCTCCGGGCTTTCGAGACGGTCAGGATCGAGGCCGAGTTCCAGGGCAAGCGCCCGGTTCAGCCGTACCAGCCGCGGCGCCTCGACCGCGGTCGGCGCAACCCGCCCGAAGAAGCGGTCGGGCAAGCGTGCGTAGCTGTTGTCGAAGGGGAAAAGGGCGGTCATCGGCAGTACCGGTGCGAAAGCGGCTCGGTGCGAGACGCGGACAGAGCAAAGGGAGCGGCCGGGCGCAAGCGCCCCCGCGCTGGAAGTCGCGAGGGCTGGCTACGTCCGGCACGACGAGACGGCTTGGTTGCCGATCAGAGCCGACCGGTCACGGGATCGTGGCGCTGCCTTTCGTCGGTGGTCAGGCCGCCCTCTGGTTCACCCGGCTATCGGCCAGAGCTGTGAGCTTCTGGTCGGTCGCCTTCTCCTCGTCGAGCGTTTGCTGGAGCAGGGCCGCGCAATCATCGCGGCCAAGCCGCTTGGCCCAAGCGACGAGGGTGCCGTAGCGGGCGATCTCGTAATGCTCGACCGCCTGTGCCGCCGCGAGCAGGGCGGCATCCAGCACCTCCTTGTCGGCGACCTCGCCGGCGGTCTCGTTGGCTTCCTTGATGATCCCGTCGATGGCGGGGCAGTTGACCGCCTTCGGCTTGTGGCCGTGCATCTCGAACACCTGTTCGAGGCGTTTGATCTGCCCTTCCGTCTCGTTCAGATGCGTCTCGAAACCCTGGCGAAGCTGCGCGTTCGTCGCCTTCCCGATCATCGTCGGCAAAGCTTTGGTGATCTGGTTCTCGGCGTAATAGACATCCTGCAACGTGTGCACGAAGAGATCGTCCAGCGATTTGATGTCTTTCGTGAACAGACCCATGGCGTCCTCCTGTAACAGTTTGGGGATTCTGCCTAAGCAGACCCCGTTACAAGGGAAGCCCGACTGCGCCGCAGCGGTTCCGCCACGCGGCCATAGGGTCAGACCTCACCAACGGCCCCGCTTCACGCTTGGGGCAACATCGTTTTCTTTTCCCATCCCGGCCTCGCCCCTGCGGCGATCGACGGTCGCCGCCGTAGCGGGTCTGGAAGCCGCTTCTATCCGCCCCCCGGCAAGTCCGTTACGAGATCCGCGCGCGGCGTGCGGCCGAGCGATCGGACGGGGGTCACGGAATTGGCGGATGCGCTCACGAGCAAGGTGGCGCGGCGCCTCTTGCCCTTCCTGATGCTGTGCTATTTCTTCGCCTATCTCGACCGAGTGAATGTCGGCTTCGCCGCGCTCACCATGAACCGCGATCTCGGTCTGTCCGCGACGGCCTACGGGTTTGGGGCGGGTTTGTTCTTCCTCGGCTACGTCGCCTTCGAGGTGCCGAGCAATCTGATCCTCGAGCGGGTCGGGGCGCGGCTCTGGATCGCGCGGATCATGGTGACGTGGTCGCTGGTTTCGGCCTCGACCGCGCTCGTCGTCGGCGAGTGGTCGTTCTACCTCGTGCGCGTCGGGCTCGGGCTGGCCGAAGCCGGCTTCTTCCCGGGTATCATCCTCTATCTCACCTACTGGTTTCCTGCCCGACAGCGCGCCGGGATCGTCGGGACCTTCATGATGGCGGTGCCGCTTTCGGCGGCGATCGGTGCGCCGCTATCGGGTCTCGTCATGAGCTTCACGCAAGGCTGGCTCGGGCTCGCGGGCTGGCAGTGGCTCTACCTGTTGGAGGCCGCCCCCAGTCTGCTTCTGGGCATCGCGACCCTGTTCGTGCTGACCGACCGGCCCGAACGCGCCTCCTGGCTGAATGCAGAGGAACGGGCGAGCCTGGTCGCACGGATGGCGGAGGATCGCCGGCTCGGCCCGAACCCGACCGCGCATCTAAGTGCGGCCCTGCTCGACCCGCGGGTGCTCGGCCTCGGGCTGGTCTATTTCGGACTCAGTACCGGACTCTACGCCGTCGGCCTATGGTTGCCGCAGATCGTGAGCGGCTTCGGCTTCACGACGACGGCAACGGGGTTCGTCACCGCCGTGCCCTACATCGTCTCCGCTGCGGGCATGCTGGTCTGGACGCGCCATTCCGACCGCACCGGTGAACGCACCCGACATGTTGCGATTCCGACCGTGGCCGCCGGCCTCGCCCTATTCGCAGCGAGCAGAGCCGGCACACCGCTCCTGACCATCACCGCGCTCAGTGCGGCAGCGCTCGGCGTTTTCGCAGCTTTGCCGACCTTCTGGACATTGCCGACCCGCATTCTCACGGGCAGCGCCGCTGCAGGCGGCATCGCTCTGATCAACGCGCTGGGAAGCCTCGGCGGATTTGCTGGACCCGCCCTCATGGGCTGGATCCGAGATGCGACCGGCCGCTTCGACGACGCGTTGGCGGCGGTTGCTGCCGTGCTCGTTCTGGCAGGGCTCTCGGTTCTCCGCCTTGGCCGGGACATCGCGCGGGATCCGGGCGCGAGCGCGGATGTCGGACCGGCGCCAAATCGGCAATGATGCACTGTGCCCTTGGACCGGCGGGAGAACGACGTGGCTGAGGCTGTGGCAGGCCGCCGGATGGAAGAGAGAGACGCTGACACCTCTCCCCGTAGGAACAGCTGAATCACGTCCTGAAGGAGGCGCGTGCACGCTGGCGCGAACAGGGTCGAGAACTCCATCTCACGCGAAAGGTCGTCCACACGCGGCCTCGCCTCATCCTGGCAAGCGGCGAGATCACACCTTATCGCATGGTGATAGTGCCGATCCGGCCCACTCCGTCAGAGTGCCGACGGCGACCGCACAATCCGTGAACGGGGCAGAACCGAAGCGGCGAGCGTTTGGTTCGGCGGGCGTGTCAGGCGCACCTTGCGCTGGAGCACGGCATGGAGATCGGCCGGGACCGCGGGAGCAGGAAGGCCAGCTTCGCTCTCCTGCATGGTGTCCGTCGAGTCCACTGGTTCCCCTGTCACCGCATTCGGGGCAATCACCGGCACCAGCTTACGGTGCGGGACAAGCCGGGTCGCTCCGAAGAAACCGAGACCGACGAGGCCCCAGCCCACCGAAGCGCTTGCTGGCTCACCAGCAAACATCATAACCAGCAAGCCGCCGAGAGCGGCGGCCACGCCCAGGAATCGGAGCTCGGAGGCAGGTGAACCCATGCCTTCGTTTTAGAATGCCGCCGTTGCGAGGGCGTGTACGCGATCCATCGCATTTGACGGGTCGACTTTCGAGCGAGCGCAGGGGGCGTGCATAGGTCCGCTCAACTCGGAGGCCCGTCGCAAGGTAGGGGCAGACGACGCTCGGATGCCTTCCTCCCATGGAAATGAGAGGAGGCGCTCCTTCAAGAGGGGCATTCGTCGCCCGTGATGAGCATCGCCGCCGAGCGAAGATCCACGCGGCGCACGCCATCATGACCGTGGCGTCGTCGGATAAAAGCAATCGGCCTGAAATCACGAAACAGACAGCGCATGCCGACACAGCTTGACAATAGGTGACGGCATGACCTGAATCTCCGTCGCTGCGCTGATCATGTCAGGCCAGCGGCTGGTGGGTCGACACCTTCATCGTTGTCGGCCCACCATTCTCACGGTGCATCTGTGTCCAAACGCGTAAAGACGATCGCGGTTGGATAGTCGGGTGTTTTGACGCGGCCTCGTATTGACGGCTGGATCAAGAGAATCTCCGCATCCGACGGGACGGGCGTGCTGCTTCGAGCGCTCTGGATACTCGGATTGCCGGCCCGATCGATGGCGATCACCCCAGGACGGTAAGCCTTCGAGCGGCGAGCGTATCCTGCCGAGTTCTGCCGGCCGTATCGATCCGTTCGAGATTGTCTTCAAGCAGCGATCCGTCGACGACCGTCGAGACCTTCGGGCCACCTCGAAGGCGACGCCTGGCCGGCATAGGACCGCAAGCACTTCACCAAAGGGCTTGCGGAGGCCACACTCGAAGAATGAGATGGAATCGATCATAGCCCTATGAGCAGGCGGAGGTCGCGACGCAGATGAGAGAAGAGGCGCCGAAGCGACGGCGCCTTCGCGGAAAAATGATGCAACAATAGGATGCGAGCGGATCCTCCGAAATCTGCCATCCTGGGTGAGCCCCGCGCGTTGACGGACAGGCACGTGTTGGCACGGTCCGCGCCTGGATCGGTTCGTGACAGGGCCAGGATGCAGATCTTGTCTGCTGGGGGGAGAAAAGGCGAAACGGATGCATGGAAGGTTGCCCATGACCGCTTCTGTTTCCGGATCACCGCGCGAGGCGCTGGCAGACCGCCTTTCGAAAGAGATGGCCGAGGCTGAGCGCCAGGGCTTCGGAACATCGACGGTCTGGCTCACACGCGAAGAGACCGAGCTGATCTGTGCAGCGCTCGAAGCGGCCGCCACGGACGATGGTATGCGCCTCGATTTCCTCGACCGGTGCGCGGCGGCAATGACCGCACGGGACGGATCAGACCGCGGGTGGCGGATGTCCATTGACCAGGACCACTTGATGCTCGGCACGACGGTTGACACGCATGGCCTCCCGTCCTGCCGTGACGCCATCGATGAAAGGACGGCCGAGCTGCATCGCGCCCAAGCGATCGCAATTGGAGAAAGGCACCGACAGGAGCCGTTTCCGACGCGCCCCGACGGCCCCCATGACTGTCCGGCCCATCCCTACGCGCGCAATGGTAAAGCATAGCGTTGCTGTAATCGCGACTGCTCCTGATGCGATATATCTCTCTAATATTACCCCGCACCACCGCCTCCCTCAATAAATGTATCAAATTCATCGCGAACAGTACGCAAATTATCAAATCGATCACTCTTTAATTATTGATAAACTCCCATCAATTACAAATTATTCTTCGAAGATTGAATTGGAGCCGGCGTACCCAGGGGCATTCGCTGGTTCAGACAAGGTAGAACACGGTGTGAAGAAGCGCCTCTTCGTACCCGCGGTCAGGGTGGATGGTGCCCGGTGGGAGTTGCCTTCGCGTTGAACTCTACGACGTGGCCGATCTGCCGGGGCCGACCCCACGGGGTCACGTCACCCGCGCGTTGCGCCGGTTCGATGACCGGGGCAAACGAGACCGAGGTGCTTCGGCGTCATTTGTGCATCTCCCGCGAACCGGCTTTCAGGCGGCTCGAAGGAACACGCGCTGTCGAACGGTCCGCCGTGGCGGTCGAGACCGTTAGCCCTCTCTCAAAAGGTTGATGCACGTCCGCGATGAGACAGGGTGAGACGAACGCCCCGACCGACCGTGTCGGAACGATCTGCCGATCCCTGCGGCGGGCGATCGTGGAGCGGGCTCTGACCCCGGGGGACCGGTTGCCGGAGGACGCGCTCGGCGAGCGGTTCAGCGTCAGCCGGACCATCGCGCGACAGGCGCTCGGCCAACTCGCAAGCGAGGGCTTGGTCGAATTGCGCCGGAACCGCATCGCCGTGGTCGCGAGCCCGAGTTGGGAGGAGGCGCGCGACACCTTCGACGTGCGCATCGGCCTCGAGCGCCTCGTGGTCCAGCGGCTCGCCGGCCATCTGAGCGCCGAGCAGCAGGCCGTGCTCGAAGCACATATCGCGGGTGAGGAGCAGGCGAGCGGTGGGCCAGAGGCGGCCTCGATCCGGCTCGCCACCGAGTTTCATCTGCTGCTCGCCGAGATGACCGGAAGTCCGGTTCTGCGCCGCTACGTCGCCGAACTGGGCTATCGCTGCGCGCTGATCCTGTCGCTCTACAGCCGGCCGCACTCGTCGGACTGCGCGGTGAGCGAACACCGGGAGATCGTGGCGGCCCTCGTTTCCGGTGATGCCGGACGCGCGGTCGCCCTGATGGATCACCATCTCGACGCGGTGGCCGAGCGGGCACGCATCCTCGAGGAGCCCAGGCGCGAGCACGACCTCATCCGCCTGCTCGCACCCTACGTCGAGGGGTAATCCGGTGTCGGCGTCATGGTGGCGGATACCGGATCACCAAGCCCGCGTGGGCCTTGAGCGAAGCATCTAATCCGCGTCGCGAAGCGAACATTCGGATTTTGTCGGACGGATCAGGCCGAGTCGCCCTGCCGTTCGAGGAGCCGCTCGGCGCTGTCGTTCCACACCTCCATGGAGACGATCAGCCCGTCCCGCACGGTGAACCGGTCGACGTAGCGGTTGCCCTCGAACACAGTGCCGTCCGGCCATGCGCCGTAGAGCGTACCGAGGCTGTAGACGGTGGTGACGTTCGCGCCCGGCACCACGTCGAGCCGTTCCATCCGCTTCTTGACCCAGGCGTAGCGGCCGGCGTTGAAGGCCGTCACTTCGCGCGGATGCCGGAACACCCGCCCACCGGTGAAGACGATGGCAATGCCGGGCGCCATGTAGCGCGCCGCGGTTTCCGGGTCGGGCACCATCGAGGCTTCGAGATAGGCCGTTACCGCCGCCGCATCGCGCGCGGCCCCTGCTTCCTTCGCGTCCATATCGGAATCTCCGTGGTGTCCGGCCCTATCCTGACCGGAATCGCGGACTGAGCATGGCGGAGCCGATCCATGCATGCATGCGGAAAGTGTATGCACTTTGCTGCGGCCTTGTGCACACTTTATGGTCGGCATGAGGGTGAATCGAAAAACCTAGGAGAAAACAGGTAGCCGTCGGCTGGCACGGCAGTTGCGGTCGCCAGTCGACCAAATACGGGACCGGATCGCCATGCTTCTCCGCTTCAATGCCGTCCGTTCACTCACGCGGCGCGTCGCCGTCGGCACCCTGCTGGCGGGGTTCGCGAGTCTTACGCCGGTCCGGGCCGCTGAGCCGATCCGGATCGGGCTCGTCACCGCGCTCAGCGGCCAGTCGGCGAAGTCGGGCGAGGCGATCTCCCGCGGGATCGGACTGGCGATCGAAGAGATCAACCGCAACGGCGGCGTCCTCGGTCGGTCGCTCGAACTGGTCGCCCGCGACGACGAGGCCAATCCGTCGAAGGGCGTCCTCGCCGCCCGCGAGCTGATCCAGCGGGCCGGAGTCGTGGCGCTGATCGGCGGCCTCGACACACCGGTCTCGATGGCGATCGTGCCCATCGCCAACCAGATGAAGGTGCCCTTCGTCGGGCCCTGGGCGGCCGGAACCGGCATCACCCGCAACGGCGCGGCCGACAACTACGTGTTCCGGGTCTCGGCAGTCGATGCGCTGGTGGACGAAGCCCTCGTCACCTACGCGGTGAAGACCTACGGAGCGAAGAAACCCGGCGCGATCCTTGTCAACAACGCCTGGGGCGAGTCGAACCAGCAGGGGATCGTCGCGGCGCTGAAGGCCTCGGGTCTCCCCAGCGCCGGCATCGAGAAGTACGAGGCCAACGATATCGACATGGTCCCGCAGCTCTCCCGGCTGCGCGAGGCTGGGGCCGACGCGCTGTTCCTCGTCGGCAATGTCGGCCCCTCGGCCCAGGTGGTGAAGTCCCTTGACCGGATGGGCTGGACCGTGCCGGTGATTTCGCACTGGGGCCCAGCGGGCGGGCGCTTCGATGAACTCGCCGGGCCGGGTGCCGCGCGGGTGCACTTCGTTCAGACCTTCACCTTCGCCGGCAACGACAGCCCGAAGGCGAAGGCCGTGCTCGATGCCCTGAAGGCGAAGTACCCAGCGATCAAGTCCATGGCCGACGTCACGCCCGCCGTCGGCATCGCCAACGCCTACGACGCCACGCACCTGATCGCGCTCGCGATCCGGGCGGCGGGTGCCACCGAGGGGCCGAAGGTTCGCGACGGGTTCTACAAGGTCCCGGCCTATGCTGGCCTGATCAAGACCTACGAAGCGCCCTTCGCCCCGGACCGGCACGACGCCTTGAAGCCGGACGACTACATCTTCGCGAACTTCCGCAACGGCGAGATCGTCGCGGTGTCCAAGTGAGCGGTGTCGGAGCGAGCGGCTTTAGAAGCCCACGCACAGGAAGGCATCCATGCTGACCGGCACCCTCGTCACCGGGCTCGGGCTCGGCAGCATGTACGGGCTGGTAGCGCTTGGCTTCCACATCACCTTCGCGGTCTCCGGCACCGTGAACTTCGCTCAGGGCAGCGCCGTCACCCTCGGGGCGGTACTGGGTTACACCTTCGGGGTTCAGCTCGGCTGGCCGATGCCGCTGGCGGTTGCCGCAGCTCTGGCCGGCTGCGCGCTCCTCGGCCTCGTCGTCGAGCGCCTGCTGGTGCGCCCCTTCGTGACCGGGGGCTCCGATGCGTGGCTCCTGGCGACGGTGGCCGGCGGCATCATCCTCGACAACGTCCTTTTGTTCACCTTCGGCAAGGAGCCGCGCAGCCTGCCCTCCGCCCTGGTCGCGGCGCCCGTGCAGGTTCTGGGCGCGGGCATCTACCCGCTCCAGCTCCTGATCCCCGTGGTCGGGATCGCGGCGGCGGTGGCGATCCGTGCTGTGTTCCGCGGGACCGAGTTCGGTCGCGTGCTGCTGGCCGTGGCGCAGAATGCGGAAGCGGCGCGGCTGATGGGCATCGACGTCGCCCGCACCGTGGCCTGTGCCTTCGCGCTCTCGGCCGTGCTCGCGGGCGCGGCGGGGCTACTGATCGCGCCACTCTTCTCCGTCTCGGCCGAGATGGGCGCGCTTTTCGGGATCAAGGCCTTCGCCGTGGCGATCCTCGGCGGGATCGGCTCAGCCACCGGTGTGGTGCTGGCGGGCCTCCTCTACGGCCTCGTCGAGGCTGGCGTCACCGCCACCCTCGGCTCCGGGGCCACCCAAATCGTCGTCTTCTCGGTCATCATCCTCGCGCTGGCGCTCCGTCCGAACGGCCTCCTCGGCCGCGCCACCGTCAACAAGGTCTGACCCATGCGCTCGCTTCTCCGGGCGCCGGCCGCGATGCCACTCGCCATACTGGCCCTCACGCTTTCGGGCCTCGGCCTCGTCGCAACGACGAGCGGCTACAGCCACTTCGTCATCGCCCTCGTCGCGCTGACCGTGGTGGCCGGTACCGGCCTCAATATCCTGCTCGGGCTCGGCGGGTTGATCTCCTTCGGCCATGCCGGGTTCTACGCGATCGGCGCCTATACGAGCGCGATCCTGACGCTGAAGGGCATGAGCTTCTGGCTGGCGCTTCCCGCCGCTTCCGGCCTCTCGGCCCTCGTCGGCGCGGCGCTCGCCGTGCCCGCGATGCGGGTGCGCGGGCCCTACCTCGCCATGGTGACGATCGCCTTCGGCTTCCTCGTCGAGCACGCGCTGATCGAGGGCGGCGAACTCACCGGCGGGCAGAACGGCCTCGTGGTCGCGACCGGCCCGAGCCTGTTCGGGCTCCCCCTCGGCGAGCGCGACCTCGCGTGGCTCGCGGTGACGGCAGCGGGCCTCAGCCTCTACGGTTTCCACCGGCTCCGCCATGCCCGCCTCGGCCAGGCTTTGCGGGCGGTGCGCGACGCGGATGTCGCCGCCGCCTCGCTCGGCTTCGATCCGGTCCGGGTGAAGACCGCCGCCTTCGCGATCTCGGCGGCCCTGACCGGGCTCGCGGGCGCGGTGCTGCCGCCCCTGATGCTGTTCATCGCACCGAGTTCGTTCCCGTTCACGCAGTCGATCCTGTTCGTCCTCGCCGTGGTGGTCGGCGGGGCCGGTACCGTGCTCGGGCCCCTGTTCGGCGCGCTGGTGACGGTGCTGCTGCCCGAGGCGCTGGCAGGACTCGCCGAGTACCGTCTGCTGTTCTTCGGCTTCACCACCCTCGTCGTGCTCTGGCTCGTGCCGGCGGGGCTCGTCGGCAGCCTGGCACGGCTGCTGCCGCGGGGCGGTGCGGCGCGGCCGGAAGCGCACGGCGACGCACCGGACTTCCTGCGCCGGAGCGAAAGCGCGCCGCTCGCGATCGACGAGCTCGGCATCGCCTTCGGCGGCATCCGGGCGGCGGACGGCGTCGCCTTCGAGGCGCGGCCCGGAGCGATCACCAGCGTGATCGGACCGAACGGGGCCGGCAAGACCACCGTCCTCAACATGATCTCGGGCTTCTACCGCCCGAGCACCGGCTCGATTCGTCTGGGGGAGCGCGAACTCGCTGGGAGGCCGGCCCACGCGATCGCCCGCGCCGGCATCGCCCGCACCTACCAGACGACCCGGCTGTTCGGCTCCCTCAGCGTCGTCGAGAACGTCATCCTCGCTCGCGCGCCCGGGCGTCTGCTGCGCCGGGCGCAGCCGCGGGACCGGCAAGAGGCGGCGGCCCTGCTCGCCTTCGTCGGCTATGGCGGCGCCCTCGACCGGCCGGCCTCCGAGCTGCCGCACGTCGATCGGCGGCTGGTAGAGATCGCCCGCGCGCTGGCCGGAGCCCCGCTCGTGCTGCTCCTCGACGAGCCGGCCGCCGGTCTCGCCCGCGCCGAGACCGACCGCCTCGGCCTGTTACTGCGCCGGATCGCGGCCTGCGGCATCGCGGTGATCCTCGTCGAACACGACATGCCCCTGGTAATGGGCGTGTCCGACCGCATCCTCGTCATGGATGCGGGCCGCCCGATCGCCCGCGGCACCCCCGCCGAAGTGCGCCGCGACCCGGCCGTGCTGCGGGCCTATCTTGGCGCCGCCGAAACCCCGGCCCGGCCGCGCTCGGCGCCGTGGAGCGGACCGGCCGACGCGGTTCTCGCTGCTGACGACCTCACCGCGGGCTACGGCGCCGCGCCCGTCCTCGATCGTCTCGCGCTTGCGGTGCGGCCGGGCGAGACAGTGGCTCTGCTCGGTTCGAACGGCGCCGGCAAGTCGACGGCGATGCGGGCGCTCGCGGGCCTGCTGCGCCCGGTCGAGGGATCGGTGGTTCTGGCGGACACGCCCGTTGCCGCGCTGCCGGCGCACAGGATCGCGCGGCTCGGCCTCGCTTTGGTGCCGGAAGGGCGCCAGGTCTTTCCCGAGCTCACCGTCGTCGAGAACATCCGCCTCGGCGCCTGGAGCCGCGGCGGCCGGGTCGATCCAGCGGAGGTCGAGGCGCTGCTCGACCGGTTCCCGCGCCTGCGCGAGAGGGCCGGCAGCCGCGCCGGCCTGCTCTCGGGCGGGGAGCAGCAGATGCTGGCGATCGCACGCGGGATGATGGCGCATCCGCGCATCCTTCTGCTCGACGAGCCCTCCCTCGGGCTCGCCCCCGCGATCATCAACAGCCTCTACGCCACCGTGGCCGAACTGCGAGATCAGGGCACGACGATCCTCATCGTCGATCAGATGGCCGCGCTGGCGCTGACGGTGGCGGACCGGGGCTACGTCCTGGAGCAGGGGCGCGTCGCCGCGTCCGGCACCGCGGCGGAGCTGAAGGCGGACGCGGCCCTCGAGGCGGCCTATCTCGGGGCGGCGTGACATCGCGCGTCCCACGACAACAGGATCGAGACCCTTCCCGTGACGACATCGGCGCCACCCCCTGCCAGCCATGGCCGATACGCCTATTCCGCCCTGCCGGATCGCCCGGTCTACGACTGGCCGGAGGGCAAGCGCCTTGCGGTCTACATCGCCCTCAACCTCGAAACCTTCGATTTCGGCGACGGCCTCGGCGCCGAGCTGGCGCCGGGTGGGCCGCAGCCGGATGTTCTCAATTACGCGTGGCGCGACTGGGGAAACCGGGTCGGCGCGTGGCGCATCCGCGACATGCTCGATGGCCTTCGGATGCCGGCGAGCATTCTCGTCAACAGCCGGATCTACCGGGACTGCCCAGGCCTGATCGAAGCCTTTCGCACCCGCGGCGACGAGATCGTCGGGCACGGCCGCGCCAATGCCGAGCGGCAGGGCACCCTCTCCGAGGCCGAGGAGCGGGCGCTGATCGCCGAGGCGACCGCGGTGCTGACGCAGGAGGAGGGTCAGGCGCCTGCCGGCTGGCTCGGGCCCTGGATCTCGCAGTCGCGGGTCACGCCGGACCTGCTGGCGGAGGCGGGCTACCGGTATCTGCTCGATTGGTGCCACGACGACCAGCCGACGTGGTTCGCGACGCGCGACGGCGGGCGCATCCTCTCGGTGCCCTATCCGCAGGAACTCAACGACATCCCGGCGATCGTCGCCCGCAAGGACACGGGACGCGCCTTCGCCGAGGCCATCACCGACGCCTTCGAGGAGATGCATGACCAGTCGCGCCGCGCGCCGCTAGTCATGGGCATCGCGCTCCACCCCTACATCGTCGGCCAGCCACACCGGCTGCGCCCCCTGCGGCAGGCGCTCGAACGGATCGCCGGGCACCGCGACACGGTCTGGCTCACCACGGCCGGGGCGATCGCGGCGCACGTCGCCGAACTGCCGGAGTAGCGGCACCGTGCGGCCGGCCTCTGGCATCTCCGAGCGACGGTCTCTCGCTCGGCCCGAATGGAAGCCCCCGGAGACGCGGTCATGGATCGTCGAGAAAGCAATCACCATCCCGCGCCAACCGCCTCTCGGCGCGCACTCCTGCTGACCTCTGCGGCTGCCCTGGGGGCGACGATCATGCCGAGCCCGCACTTTGCCGAAGCGAGCGTCCCCCGCGGCTCCCTCGCCCAATCCCGCCAGGGTGTGGTGACGAGCCCGCACGAACTCGCCAGCGAAGCCGGGCGGGAGGTGCTGCGGGCAGGCGGAAACGCCATTGAGGCGGCGATCGCCATCAACGCCACCCTCTGCGTGACCTATCCGCATTTCTGCGGTCTGGGCGGTGACGCGTTCATGATTGTCAGCGACCGCAGCGGCGCCAGCTTCACCCTGTCCGGCATCGGCCAGGCGGCGGCGAAGCTGCCGGAGGACGGCCGACCGATCCCGCTGCGCGGACCCGGCTCGGCGATCACAACCGCGGCGGCAGTCGATACCTGGGAGCAAGCCTTCACCTACAGCCAGAGGGCATGGAGCGGGCGGCAATCCTGGAAAGGGCTGTTCCAGCGCGCCATCGCCTACGCATCGGATGGTTTCCCCCTGACGCCGTCGCAACGTTTCTGGTCGAACTTCCGCGCCAAGGAGATCGGCAACTGGCCCGATGTCGTGCGCGCGTTCACCGCCGAAGGCCGCATTCCGGATGCTGGAGAGATCGTCCGGCAACCCGACCTCGCCCGTACCCTCACGACGCTCGCGGAAAATGGCGGCCGCGACTTCTACGAGGGCGAACTGGCCCGCCGGATCGCGCGTGGCCTGCAACAGGCAGGCTCGCCCCTGACCGCGGATGATCTCGCCCGCTGCCGCGCGCGCAACGAGAGCGCGCTACGCGTTCCCTACAGGGGCGGGGAGCTCGTCAGCCTACGCCCGCCGACACAGGGCCTCACCACCCTCGGGATCATGGGCGTTCTCGACCGCTTCGACGTGGCTTCCATTCCCGAGGGCAGCGCCGACTACTACCACCTCCTCGTCGAGGCGGTGAAGCTGGCCTTCATCGACCGCAATCGCTTCATCGCCGACCCTGATTTCGTCGATGTGCCCGTCGAGCGATTGCTATCGGCCTCGTACCTCGATGGCCAAGCCCGGGGCATCGATCCGCGCAAGGCCGCGCCCTGGCCCCATGTCTTCAAGAGCGGTGATACCGTCTTCATCGGAGCCGTCGACCGGGACGGCAACTGTGTCAGCCTGCTGCAGACGATCTATTTCGATTGGGGAAGCGGCATCGTCGCGGGCGATACCGGCATCCTCTGGCACAATCGGGGTGCGTCCTTCAGCGTGGACGCCCATAGCATCAACGTGCTGCGCCCCGGAAAGCGTCCGTTCCACACGCTCAATCCCGGCATGTACTTCAAGAGCGGCCGCCCCAAACTTTTGTACGGAACGCAGGGCGCGGATGGGCAGCCACAGACCCTGTCGGCGGTGCTGACGCGTCTGATCGATTACGACATGGATCCGCTCACCGCCCTCGCACGTCCTCGGTTCCTTCTGGGCAAGACGTTCTCGGACAGCCGCGACAGCCTCAAGCTCGAACTCGATGCGGGTCAGGCGGTGTTTGAAGAGCTGAAGGCGCGAGGGCACGAGATCAGCCCCATCCCCGCTCAGAGCCCCCTGGCCGGTCATCCGGGCGCGATCCGGATCGACGATGACGGCCTTTTCGTCGGCGCTCACGATCCGCGCAGTGACGGCTTGGCCCTCGGTCTCTGATACGGCTTCCGCTTAATCCAAGCGGAAGCCGTATCAGCAAGCCCGCGCGGCGACTGAGGATGGTACCCATCGCGCCAGCGCGATGGGATCCCGCCGAAGCCCAAATCCTTCATCCCGAAAGGAAAAACCGGATTTTGTACGAGACCACCGGGAGGTCAATCGCCTCGATGTCGTCTCGCCGACCGGTGGGCGCCCTTCATCGCCGCCAGGACTGGGAACGACGCCCATTCCTGCACAAAAGGCGAGACCGGAGCCTGAAACGAGCAATCGGCCGGTGGGCCAAGGTGGATGCTCGCGAGCACGTGCAACGGCAAGTAAACGAGGTGAAGTTCTCCCCCTCTCTTGAGGTTGACAGAGAATATGGGCTTGGCTGGCGTACATGCGCCGCATGCCCGGTCGCCGTGCTGGATCTCGCAACAGATGGGTGGTAACCCGACCGAGCAGAGAGAGGCTGACGAGCACGAAGTCGGCATCTTTTTTACGATACGAGAGGCGTCGATGCCCTGGCCATATCTCCCGGACGAAACGGGCAAGTCCCATCAGCGGGAGCAAGCGATCGCCGACTGCAAAAAATATTGGGAGTATGAATCGCCTTGGCCTGATTACGACCTGATCAGTGAAAAGGCCCGCGCCCGCGATTTGTACGGACGGCTTCGCATTCCATACGACGAAAATATTGAAAATCTTAAAGAGATCATCAATAAATACGAACCCGAGTGGGACCCCCGAACGGACGACGACGGACGACACTTCTGCAAGAATCCAACGATAAATCTGTCATACCCCGAATACGACGCATTCGTACTGTACTGTCTGGTCCGCCATTATCAGCCGATGAAGATTATCGAACTCGGTTCAGGCATGTCGACGCGCGTGCTCGTCGATGCCGGAAGCCGGAACGCCGTGCCTCCTTCGATTGTATGCGTCGATAAATACGCCGCACCGTCTACGAAAGATGTTCTAAATCAAATTGGGGTTAGCTTCTTCGACCAGGACATCACTGAAACCGATATCGATTTATACGAATCCCTCAATGAAGGGGATATACTTTTTATCGACTCGAGTCACGTCCTGAAGAACTATGGGGATGTTGAGCTTGAGTTCATGATGATTTTGCCGGCACTAAAGAGCGGCGTCATCGTTCACGTTCATGACATCTTCCTGCCCTTCAATTATCCAGAACAGTGGATCATCAACTGGAGATGCGTTCTCACCGAGCAGCAAGTGCTCGCGGCCTATCTCCATGATAATGCGCGTGTCGAGATCATCGCCGCGAACGCATACAATGCGGCTCGAAAAATCTGCGTTCCTGATCGTATCCAATACCGGCATGGTGGGTCTTTCTGGTTCAAAATAAAGTAACAGTACTTATTCATGCTCTGAGAGACGCGAGACAAAGCCCCGCCGCGGCTGCGCTGGGCGGGGCAAGTCAATGGTACCGGTACCGCTGGCGGGCGGGCATAGGACAGACGGGTGGCGCAACTCGGCGCAGACCCGCCAAGAGAATAGCGTCGGGCGTTGGTGTACTTGTCCAGACGCAAGTCGGAAGCCAATAGTGTGCCCTCATCCGTCAGGACGCAAGCTTTGGTGCCATAGCTCCCAAAAGAGCGGCCGAGCGCTTCACAAGCCTTTTACTCGGCCGCCGATCCCTCTATTTACGGCACCTGCCGCTGTTAGGTGAGCACGCACCGTTCTGCCGTCGCAACAGGCCGAGCACGACCTGCCGGCCATGCCGACGGCGTTGGCCGTACTCGCGGATGTTGCGAACACGCCCCGTATCAGGCCCATCATCGTCTGAGGAATATCGGCCGGCCTTGGCCGCGGCACATCCGCGGCATCTGGCGCAACTACGACAGGGCAACCGGTGTGCCTGAGGATGTCTGATGCATTGACGCGCGCAGTATCACCGAGGGCTCAACGCACGCCCGGTCCAGTGAGCGACGTCAACAGGCGCCTCGGAGAGGTCAGGGCCAGCACCTGAGCGACCGTGCCGATGGGTAGCGGCGCCTGCCCGGCGACCGGGTCAAGCCGTGCAGGATATGCTTGACCGGACGCGAACGGTCGGTGACATGGGCGGTCTACCGCGCCATGGCGACGTCATCAAGCAGAGCGCTGACAGTCCGGGCCCTCCGCCCAGACCTGTACACGACCTCACCCCCGTGAGTCCTCTGTCTGCGTCAATGCACTCGGGCGAGGCGCAGCAACTGCCTCAGGATTGCCCCGGTGTGCTGGCTCTTGTACCCCAGCAGCGTAGGGCGAAGTGGTGCGAGGTTGCCTCCCAATAAGCACGCACAAGCCTCGCAATACTCACATGAGAAGCTGCATGTCGAAATATAATATCATCCAAGACCAACTTCGCCTCGCGGCATCGGCTATAGCCTTCGATCTCACTAAAGCCGAGGAACGCAAGCGGTCGTCGGACGCACTGTCTGACCTATTTCATCATATTCAGTCTTGCTTGAGGCCAAAAATATTCGTCGAATTTGGCGCTTACGAGGCGTTATTTTCAAGAAATATCAAATCTATGTTTCCCAATTCGCAATCTTTTGCATTCGAAGGAAATCCAAATATTTATAATCATTTCTCCAAACTACATGATTTCAAAGCGGCTGGAGTTGAATACAGGCATTCCCTCATCTCGGACTCAAATGGCTTCACAGAAATGATGGTGCAGTCCAAATGGGATGGGGACGACGCACCAGCACTACGCGGAAACGACTCTCTGCTAGTGCGAACCCACCCAGGGGTCGAATACGAGCCGAAGAAAATTCCGTCGGTCCGGTTAGACAGTTTTTTTGACAAATCTCAGTTTGCCAATGCAGATTTTTCTCTATGGATTGATGTCGAGGGCGCTTTTGAAAAAGTGTTCGACGGCGCGCAAGAAACACTAAAGAAAACGAAAAGTTTGCTGATTGAGGTGGAGGAGTTCAGTCACTGGGCAGGACAGTGGTTGTACGACGATGTCCATGAGGCGCTGACAGGATTAGGTTTCGTAGCCGTAGCGAGGGATTTCGAATATTTCAATCAGTTCAATGTTTTATACATTCATGATTCGGCTATGAGCGACCATCTTATTCGAACGGCGATCACAACGTATCTATCCGGAATTATGCACACTGGCAGAAAAAGCGGTTAAGTCGTCTCTGCTCAGAGCGCCTAACAGAACGGCACAATGCGATCGGAGAGGCATTGGTCGGGTATGGCTCGACCTCTGCTTCCCGACGATCTCTGGACCGAGATCGCCCCGATTCTGCCGCCACCCAATCCGCGCCCGAAGGGCGGACGGCCTCCGATCGAGAGCCGCGTCGTGCTCACTGGGATCCTGTTCTTGCTGCGTTCGGGGTTGCCCAGGGAGATGCTGCCGGCGGAGATGGGCTGCAGCTGCGGCATGAGTTGCTGGCGCCGCCTTCGCGACTGGCAGGCGGCGGGCGTGGTTGTATCAGGTTCTATTGAAGCGCCTGCACGCGACCGCCGAGATCGAGTGGCGGCGGTTAAGCTCGGACAGTGCCTCCATGCCGGCCAAAGAAGGGGGCCTGCCACCAGCCCGAACCCGACGGACCGAGGCAAGCCGGGCTGGAAGCGCCACCTCGTCACCGACGCCCGCGGCACGCCACTCGGCATGAGACTGATGAGCACCCACCGGCACGACAGCCCATTGCTGGCGCCGACCCTCAATGCCTCCTGCCGCTGAGCACGGGCCGGCGCGGCCAGCCACGTCGGCGCCCCGACAATCTGCATGCCGACAAGGGCTACGATACCGACGGGCTGCGCGCCGATCTGCGAGAAGGAAGCGTCACGCCGATCATCCCCGGCACGCGCGCAAGCAAGCGCAAGATCCGCCACGACAAACGCCGCTACCGTGAACGCTGGCGCGTCGAGACCACCTTCCGCCGCCTCAAGAACGTCCGCCGCATCGGCACCCGCTACGAAAGCTTGCCCGGAACTATGCCTCAGCCCTAGCCGTAGCCTTCGCCGCCGTGATCGTCTTCTGGTGCTGATTGAGTCTCGACCCTAGCGCAGCCTCGATAGGTCAGGTTGCTGCTGAGGATGCTGTCTGCCTTAGCGCGGCAGTGGAGCGCCAAGTAGGTGTCGCTTTTGGTCACGTGGCCGCGAACCGAAACGACTGGACCGGCCTCCGTAGCCGCCTCCACCGCGCCCGCCCCTGGCCTCGGCTGCGCTATGCCGGTTGCGCGGCAAAGATGATCGCGATCCCCAGGGCAACCGCGGCATGCATGTTTCACACTTCCATCGCAGCGAGTGGGGGGACGGGGCCAGCCAAGGCTGAAGCGCCACGGAAATCGATCGGTCGATTTGTCGGCATCCACCGACAGGCCACGATTTAAGGGGAGGGGTTGCCGTCCTGACGCCAGTGCAGCCCAAGCGGTTAGGGCTGGGGTGCACACTTGATCTAAAATTTTAAAAATTTGGTGGGCGCACTAGGGTTCGAACCTAGGACCCGCTGATTAAGAGACCTACGCTCGCCCCTGAAATTGCAGCGATTTTTTCCCGACTGAGGAGAAAAGCTGCCATGATGCATCAATGGCTTACAGTCGGTTTTCCGACCGTCTTTGAGACTCACATCGGGGCCTATCGCCTTCACCTAGTGGGGGCAGGGCAGGGGGCTGCGCTGGCCGATTCCGGCTGCAGCGGCTGGATCTGATCCAGAACCGCCGAGCCAAGCCCATGTGGTGGCCCTCCTCAAACTTCTATCCGGATCTCGCGCCGATCATCGCAGGGGTGTTGCTCGAGCATCCGCCGCGGCAGATGCCGCCGATGCATCGGCTAGCGTGGGTTCTGAGGACGTGGCCGCACTGCTCGCGCGAGGAGGCTGTCCGCGCCCTTCGCATCTGCATCGAGATCGAACTCGCTGATTACCTGTACGAGGTCACTCGATGAGCAATGGTACGACACTGCTCAAGAAGTGGGAGCTGTTGCAGGCGATCACCGCCGATCCCGCTCTCTCGCTCGTAGCGAAGGTGATCGCATCGCGACTGCTCGACCACCACAACAACCAAACGGGGCAATGCTCGCCGGCTTACGAGACGCTCGCACGGGGTGCTGGATTGGAGCGGCGCTCCGCGATCAGGGCGGTGAAAGAGCTTGAGGGGGCGGGCTGGCTGCGGGTTCAACGGGTCAGCGGCGGAGCTTCCGACGCGGCCAAGGGCTTCGTCACGAACTCGTTCGTCATCGACTTTTCGCGGGCCGATCGAGTCGCCCCCCCGGTGCCGCATCAGACACTCCCCCCGAGTGTCCAGCCAGACACTCCCCCGGTGCCTCATCAGACACTCCCCCGAGTGACTCGCCAGACACCCGCGGGGTGTCTAACCAGTCACCCCCCGGAGTGTCTGGTGAGTCACCCAAACACAGGAAACTAGAAACCGGGAAAGGAAACCGGGAATCTCCCCCTACCCCCTCTCGCTTCGACGAATGGTGGGAGACGTATCCTCGGCGTGATGGAAAGATCGCCGCCCGGAAGGCCTACGATCGAACGATCAAGCAGGGCCTCAGCTCGCACGATGAGCTGATGGCGGGCTCGAAGCGCTATGCCGACACCCGTGCCGGCCAGGATCCCAAGTTCACCAAGCTGCCGACGACATGGCTGAACGGTGGCCATTGGGCCGACGAGCCCCCGCCGAAGCACCAAGCTGCCCACAATCCGACTGGCCGGCCTGACGCCGGCAGGCCAAGCGCAACGGCCTACCTCATGGCGCGCCAAGCACGGAGACTAGGCCATGGCTGACCTGAAGAATTGCGGCCAGGAAATCGCCCCGGTGGCACCCGGCACGGTCGGGCGGACCGACCTGCAGGGGCTGCTAGAGCCCGAGCGGCTGCTGAGCCGGTACGATTACGCGATCGCTAGAACCTGCTTCCCGGCGCTGCGAGCGATCGACGATCACGCTTCACCGGATGCCATTGCTCAGCAGGAGCAGGGGCACCGCGAAGCCCTGAAGAATATGCTGGCTCGCTCAGCGACGCAGCACGAACTCGGGATGATCGACAAGGCTCTCAGGGACGCCACGACTGCAGCGCCGAATGAGGGTGTAATCGAAGCTTGCTTGGCCGCCTTGATCGATACCCGGGTGAAGCTGCCTCACAACCTGCCGGTCTACCTCGAGGCCCTGATCTACGACCTCAAGGACGAGGGTTTCCCGCCGGCCGTGGTTGCTGCGGCGTGCCAGCGGATCCGCCGGGAGAGCGTGTTCCTGCCGGAGATCAGCGAGGTGCTCGCGGTCTGCCGAGAGACACTGACTCGATACCGCGAGCGAAAGCGGACAGTGGCCAAGGCGCTCGAAGACCGCCGAGCAGCAGAGGCATTCCTGGCGCGCCTCACCGCACCGAAGATGCCGGCTGACGAGGTTAGGGAGGAGGCCAACTTCCATGGCTGACCTCTCGGCTGCGGTCGCACAGATGCTCATAATGGGCGTGGGCATTCGGCGGGAAGACTGCCCCGCCGCGATCTGACGCCATCTGGCGTTATCTGTTGATGAACCACCCCTCCTGACGTTGACTGGCACGCGGCATCGCATAAATTTGTCTTCGGACGACGCCCCTTGAACTCCCCGGCGACGGGTCGAAGGACGAGCAGGTGGCCCTGGCCCTGAGACTACTCAGGCGCCAAAAATGGCGGCTTGTGTCTGACTTCGAGATTTGGGGCGTTGTGCTGCATCTTTGATGCAGCGATTAGGGACGACCGGATGCGTGTGTGTGCGCTCCCTTGCGGGTGCTCCCCTCCGATCCTGGCGACGGAAAGCTCTGATCGCCTCTTTGATGTAGCTATGTCCTGAATCCACCGACCCTTGTCTCCAGAGCGACCGCTGAGATCGTTTTGGGAGCGGCGGAGCTTTCTATGTCCAATTGCGAGAGATGTGATCTGCTGACCGGCTATGCTGCGATCGGCAACTTCCTTGGCTGGAAAGCACGGACAGTGCGGCATCTCGCTTCGCGGGGCGAGATGCCGATTTTCAATGTCGGCGGGAAGTGCTGCGCCCGCCGCTCAACCCTCAACGCATGGCTCGCCGAGCGCGAGGCCGCCGCCCTGGCCGCACAGCATCGACCGCCAGAAGTGTAGATGGATCAACGCGCTAGTTCTGCGATTTTGCTGTCAATACGGTTTTGGCAAATGCCAAAGGTTCCAGAAATAATAGAGAGTATGGATTTGCCATCCGCAGTTGCCTCCCGGCGAGACTCCTGATGAAGGTAATAGTTGAACTTGTCAAAATCTTTCCTTTGCTCATCATTCAGCCAGACCGCCACCGCTTTACCTTTCACGACCAGGCTGTCAAATTTTTCCAACCGAAGAGTTGCATTTCGAAATAGCATGTCTCGCAACTCATCGTCGTTGTATTTAGCAATTTGATCAAAATAATACATTTCGCCGGGCGGGGGCAATGAATAGTTTTCAGGCGGCGTGTGCAATGTTAGCATCTTGCTCAGCTTTGGCGGGATTATTGTTCCACATGCATCGCGTGCAAAAGCGCCATATTCAGATAATGCTTTGAGTTTCTCGGCCCTATTTACAGCATCCAATGCGGTCGTTACCTGACGATTTGCCGCAAGAACTGCAAGTAGAGCAAAAATTGCTGACAACATCGTCCCTGTCGCTGAGAGCAAGTTTACCCACTCGCTCAGTGTCAGCTTCCGCCGGCCTGTCGGCTTCGCAAACATCGTCGAATCATCCCCCGTTCGGAGGTCATCATGCCCTAGCAGCGCACCGTCGCGAGTGTCCGCAAGAACGCGCGGCAGGAAATCCGCATCGGCCTTCAGGAATACGAGGGCCGGCAGATCGCCAGCCTGCGGGTCTGGTTCAAGGCCGAGGACGGGACGATGCGGCCGGGCAAGGACGGGCTGAACTTCCGCGTCGATCTGTTGCCCGAGCTGCACGAGGCGCTCGCCGAGGCCGTGCGCGCGGCCGACGCAGAAGGGCTGCTGACGCCGGCCTGACCGAGATGCCCGCAAGGGCCTGAGTTGCGACGGGGCATCCTGAGAGGGCGCCGCGACCCGTCCGATAACGGAAACCCGGGCTCCACGCCTCGTCGCATCGGACGGTGGTCAAGCCTGGGGCGGTCGCATCCATTCACCCGGAGGGCCCGATGATTGCGCCAGGGGACGCCTGGGGGCCGTTCGCCGCCGATCTGGAGCCGGGGGAGCGTTTGGCCCGCCTGCGGGCGCTGCGGGCCATCGTGCGGCTGCTGTGCGGGCTGCGCGGAGCGGCGGCTGCGGCGGCGCTCCTCGCTGCCGAGGCTCGCCCTGACGCGGACCCTGCCGCCTGCGCCGCCGTGATGGCGTTGGAGCCGATCGACCGGCGGCGGGTGCTGGCGAGCTATGCGGGCTTGAACCGCATGATTACCTGAGGACGTTCAAGCTTCCTTATCGTCCGAGTTGAATACCGACGCCGTGTACTCGACGATGATCCACTTCTCGACATTTACTTTGTAGTTTTTGGCTCTCGTTTTGGTCCATGCCGATTTAAAGGCGCGGTTTGCGGTATCCAGATCTCGAAATACCCCAGTTAGAGTTGTGTTCGGAAGATGGTAGTAGATCCCGCTCGGTGCGTACTTCCAAACTGACCAGCCTGCTGCTTCCACCTGCTCCAAGAACTCGCCATGCGGGTCTGGGCGGGTCTTCTCAAGATCGTAGCACACCAAAAACTTGGGCATCGCTTCCTCGCTCGTCGGCGTCTCAGCGCGCCGCTCGACAACTCTAGAGGCCGATTCGGATGCACGTCACCTTCACCGGGGCCGGGCGCGATGCGCTCGACGCCGCGCTCTCGCGCGCGCCACTGCATCTGCGGCCGCTCTTTCTGGCGGTTCGGGATCGGGGCTGCGGTCTTATACTGGTCGCCCAGAGCCGCGAGCGATTCACGGTCCCGGCCGGGCGTCCGCACATCCTGCTCGTCGGTGACGATCTCGCGGCGGCGCTTGGGCCCGGCGGCTTTCATGCCCGCGCCATGCGCCGCTATCTCGTGACCTGCCGCGCCGCCATTGTGGTGGCGTGCGAGCCGCTGCCTTCGCTCTACGGCGAGGTCTGCGCCTGGGCGCAGGAGAAGCGGGAGAACGTCGTCATCATCGAGACGAGACCGGAGCGCGAGGCCGAGTGGCTGACGCTGCTGCGCGAGGTGGCGCCGCCCGACATCGCGCTCGCGCTCGGCACCGTGAAGCCGGCGGGGCTCCCGTGCTGACGCTCGCGAGCATGGCGCGAACCCTCGGCGGCGAGGTGGCGGGCGACCAGGTGCTTTGCCCTGGCCCTGGCCATTCGCGGAAGGACCGCAGCATCGCGGTGCGCCTCTCGCCGGGCTCGCCGGACGGCGTGCTCGTCTGGAGCCACGGTCGCACGTCCTGGCAGGACGCGAAGGATCACGTGCTCGCGCTGCTGGGAGTCACGCCCGACCGCGGCGGTCGGCAGGAACGCCTGCCGTCGCCCGCTACTCGCCGTGCTGAACCGCTGCCCGCGCCGCCATCCGACGACGATCTCGACCGCCGCCGGCGGGCTGAGCGCCTGTGGAGCGCCGCCGGTGACCCGCGCGGCACCCTCGTGGCCGCCTACCTTGCCTCGCGCGGCTTGCCGCTGCCCGACGAGGTGGCCGGCGCGGCCATCCGCTTCCATGCCGTCTGTCCGTTCGGCGACGAGCGCCTGCCGGTCATGGTCGCGGCGCTGCGCTGCATCCGCACCGACCGCATCCACGCCGTGCACCGAACCGCGCTGACGGCCGTCGGCGCCAAGGTCGGGCGCAAGATGCTGGGCCCTGCCGCCGGCTGCGCCGTGAAGCTCGACGCGGACGCCGAGGTCGGCCGCGGTCTCGCGATCGGCGAAGGCATCGAGACCTGTCTTGCCGCGCGCATGCTCGGCTTCCGCCCCACCTGGGCGCTCGGCTCGGTCGGCGCGATCCGCGTCTTCCCCGTGCTGCCCGGCATCGAGTCGCTGACGATCCTCTGCGAGACCGGCGACGGCGGCGCCAGCGAGGAGGCGGCCCGCGAGTGCGGCGCGCGCTGGCACGCTGCCGGGCGGGAGGTGATCCTCGCTCGCCCGCGGATCGGCGGCGACATGAACGACGCGATCCGCGAGGCCCGAACCTAATGGCGCAGCCTCACCAAGATCCCGATGCCCTCGTCGAGACGTCCCGCTTCTTGCCCGAGGGCGAGGCGCCGCGGATCCGCGCCACGCCGTTCCGATGGCGCGATCCGAAGACGATCCCGCCGCGGGAATGGCTCTACGGCCGTCACCTGATCCGACGGTTCCTCTCGACCACCGTCGCGCCGGGCGCCGTCGGCAAGTCGTCGCTCGTGCTCGTCGAGGCCATCGCCATGGTAACCGGCCGGCCCCTGCTCGGCGTGACGCCGCCCCGCTGCCTGCGGGTCTGGTACGTCAACCTCGAGGATCCGCTGGAGGAGACCGAGCGGCGCGTCGCGGCGATCTGCCTGCACTACGGCATCGAGCGCCAAGAGATCGAGGGCCGGCTGTTCCTCGATTCCGGCCGGTCATCCGAGATCGTCATCGCCACCACGGCGAAGGACGGAGCCAAGATCGCCGAGCCCGTAGTCGAGGGCCTCGTCGCCACCATCGCCGAGAACCGGATCGACGTCGCAATGGTCGATCCCTTCGTCTCGTCTCACCGTGTCACCGAGAACGACAACGCTGCGATCGATCTTGTGGCGAAGGCGTGGAACCGCGTCGCAGAGACCGGTCGTTGCGCGATCGAGCTGGTGCACCACGTCCGCAAGGGGCAGAGCGGCAACGGCGAGTTCACCGTCGAGGATGGCCGCGGTGCGGGCGCGCTGCTGGCGGCGACGCGCTCGGCCCGGGTACTTAACCCGATGACGAAGGAGCAGGCCGAGAAGGCCGGCATCGACAGCCCGCGCGGCTACTTCCGCGCCGACAACGGCAAGGCCAACCTCGCGCCGCCGCCCGACCGTTCATCGTGGTTCCGACTCGCGTCTCAGCCCCTCGGCAACGGCGTCGAGGGCGGGGATCACGTCGCAGTGGTCGAGCCCTGGCAGTGGCCGGACCTGCTGGCCGGCGTCACGGTCGAGGACCTGCGCAAGGCGCAGCGGGCGCTAGGCGACGGCCGGTGGCGGGAGAACGCGCAGGCGAAGGATTGGGCCGGCGTACCGATCGCGGCGGCACTGGGGATCGAGCTCGACAAGTCTGGGCGCACGCGGGTGAAGAACATGCTGCGGTCGTGGCTGGCGACCGGGATGTTCGTGGTGGTCGAGGGGCTCGATGCGCAGCGCCGCCCACGTTCGTTCATCGAGGTCGGCGAGGCGGCATCCGACTAATAGAAGAACCCGTCCCAACGATCGTAGCAGATTGCGAGGCTGTGGTTTGAGATGTGCTGGTAGGCGCGGGCATCGCCGCCGCTTTGCTCGTCGTCGAAGACAGTGATGAACCCACCACCGCTGACGTGTCGTATCGTCACCGGCTCTGGCAGCCCGCGCTCCTTCTGGATCTCCGTCAGACCGTCGAGATGGTAGTCGAGATCCCAGTCGGTCGGTGCGTACATCCGAATTGCATAGCGCCGCCTCAAGCTCACCTCCGTCGCCTGCTCTGGGAGCTCTCACGGTATAGGCGCTCCGCTCCGCTCCACCTTGCTCCCCCCTAAAGGGGGTGGAGCAAGTGGAGCAGTGGAGCAGAGCAGCGCCCGACGCTCAACCGCTCCACCTTGCTCCGCTCAACCCTGTCGAGGTGGAGCAGCTGTCACACCTGTGACGTGACGTGACGGGTTGTGACGCGTGACGTGACGGTCGTGACGGCTCGGCGGGAGGGGCGCGGCAGGCGGCGACCCGAGCGATTGCCCCCCCCCGGGGCGGGGTCAAAAGTCGGGGCGGTAAGGGGGTCGCTACCGCAAGGGGACCCATCCGCAGGTTTTTTTGCTGCCGAGGCAATCGTGGGCGGTGCGGAGCCTAAGAATTATTAGCTCGAAACGCGATTTTCAGAATGGCGGCGCGTGACGGATCAACGGCTTAGCGGTCGCCGCCGTTGCTAAGGCCGCACAAGGTCGCTGCTCCGCACCGGTCAAAACTCCGCACACGGTCCGCACGAACTCCGCACTCGCGCACCGTTGCGGGATGCTGCCCTTTGCACATCAGGAGCGATCCAATGGACGCGACAGACGAAGCCTATCGGTTTGGCCGAGACATCGCCGGCTTTGCTCGTGAGCGAGCCGCGCAGCTCCGGGCGACGCATGCCGACCCCCAAGCCCTCGCCGCCGCGATCCAGCTTCAATGCGAGGCGCCCGCGACCAAAGCCCTGGCGGCGAAGCTCATGGCGATGAAGCAGGGTGGCTTGTCGGTGCGTGCGGCCGAGGCTTGGGCGGTCGAGGCCGAACGCGGCTACCGCGAGGGCATGGCCGAGAGTGTCCCGGTCCACTGACCTCGCCCTACTCCGGCGGATTGCGGACGGGGCCGAGACGCCGACCGACCGTGCAGTTCTCGCCGAGCGGGTTCGCGCCTACCTCGCGGCGGCCCCGCGCGGCGCCAGCCTCGATGCGGCCTTTGGGCTGGCGCCGGCCGCCGGGCGACTGCACTGGTGGCAGGCGCAGGCGATCGAGGCGCGCGACGCCGCCCTGCGCATGCTGGCGTCCCGGCACTTTGCCGGCCTGCCGCAACGGACGCAGGCGCGGGAGATCCGGCGCGCACTCTCGGCCTACGCCTCCGGGCAATGGCGCATCGACCGCACGGCGAGCGCCGTTCCAGGCGAGCACATCGGGACGGCGCGCGAGGTGATGTTCGATCTGATGCGGGCCCGCGAGGCGGTACCGAGCGTGGAGCACATCCGGCGCGTCTTGCGCGGCGCCGAGGGTGGTTCATGAAACACCCCCTATTCATGCCCCACGAACCGCTTCAGCCTCTGCGCCATGTACCTGCCAGCGCACGCCCGCCCCTACGATCTTGCCGATTCGGCGAGGGCCACGCCCTCCGGCGTCATCGCGCGCCTCAAAGGCTTCCTCGGAATGCCGACCCCGCCGGAGACGCCGGAGGAGGCCGCCGCGCGCCGCGACCGCCAGCGCCGCGAGGCCGCCGCGGAGTTGGACCAGATCGAGGCCGACCGTAACGCCACGCTGCCGGGCCTCGCCGCCGCCGAGGTGAAGGCCCGCAAGCGGCTGGATGCGGTGACGCCCGGCTACCAGCAGGCAGTCGCGGACTTCGACCGAGCGCAGGCGGTGCATAGCCGCCGGGCGCACGATTTCGCCTATGCTCGCGAGCTTGCCGTCCGGCGCATCACGGCCGCGGCCGATCCGGTCATCGAGGAGTTCCGGCAGGATCTTCACCGGTTGCTGGAAGCCAACCGCCTGACGCCGATCGAGCGGGACTTGCGCCAGAAGCAGTTCGACATGCGCCGGCAAGCCTACGACGTGGAGGAGTGGAGCAACCTGCCCTCCATCGCCGCGCGCCGCATCGCGATCCTGGCTGCGATCAACGAGACCGACGATCTCAAGGCCGACCCGAACCAAGCCGACATTCGTGAGCGGCTGGTGAAGATCGTCGAGGCCCTGCCGGACAACACCGTTCTCGTGAAGGTAGCTGACGCATGAGCGGGATCGACCACATCCTCGCCGCCGCGGCCTCGCAGCCCTGGGCGGTGATGCCGGAGAAGCTGGCCGAGATCCGGGCTTTCCTCGCGCTGCGGGCCGATGGCGTCCGGTTCACGCCCGCCGAGATCGAGGCACGCATTGGTGCCGGCCGGACGGGCCAGCCCGCCGCCGCGCCGGGCGCCGTCGCCGTCATCCCGGTCATCGGGTTCATGTCGCAGCGCGCGACCATGCTGGGCGAGATCAGCGGCGGCGGCGGCACCTCGACCGAGCGTGTCGGCGCCATGTTCCGCCGGGCGCTGGCCGACCCGAACGTGAAGGCGATCGTGCTCGAGGTGGACAGTCCCGGCGGCGGCGTGTTCGGCGTGCGCGAGCTGGCCGACGAGATCCGCGCCGCCCGCGGGCGCAAGCCGATCGTGGCGCAGGTGAACAGCCTCGCCGCCTCAGCCGCTTACTGGATCACGACCGCCGCGAGCGAGGTGGTGGTGACGCCGGGCGCTGAGGTGGGATCGATCGGCGTCTATTCGGTGCACGACGACTTGTCGGGGATGCTCGACAAGGCCGGCATCAGCAAGTCCTACATCTCGGCCGGCGAGTTCAAGGTCGAGGGCAACCCGCTCGGCCCCCTCACCGCGGAAGCCCGCGACTATCGGCAGAAGCGGGTCAACGAGACCTATACCGACTTCGTGTCCGATGTCGCGAAGGGCCGCGGCACGACGCCGGCGCGGGTGCGGGCCGAGTTCGGCAAGGGCCGGACGGTCGGCGCGCGGGAGGCGGTGCGGCTCGGAATGGCCGATCGCGTCGCCACGATGCAGGACACCCTGCGCCGGCTCGGCGGCGGACAGGCCGCGGCGGCGCCCGCGCGCTCCTCCGGCTACGAGGATGAGGCGCAGGCGCGGGACGACTTCCGCCGCCGCCGACACGCGTTCCGCACGCGCACCCAAGCCGCCGGTCGGGCATGACGGCGGCGGGCCACTCGGCGGTGCCCGCAACAACACCGAGAGCCGGCAGCAGCAAAAACTCCGTGAGCTGCGTGGCCGGCATCCTTTCTCACGTCCCGGCCGACCGCGGATGTACCGGCGGCCGGGGCACCCCTTCCGATCTCGCAGAGGCGCAGGGCCATGCAAGTCGCCGTGAAGCACAGCCTGCAGCTCTATGACTCGGCTGACACATCGCAGGCGGAGGACGCCGCGCTCATCCTACCCATCGCCGAGGCGCACGCTGTCATGGGCGAGACGGTCAAGGCCTACCTCAGCCGCGTCGTATGGCGGTTTGATCTCCCCACGGTCCTGACGATCAACGGCGAGTTCTACGGCCGGGCAGAATGGGAAGTACAAGCCTTCGCCGCAAACGATCGAGTCGAGTTCATCAGCCGCCCGCTCGGCAACAGCTCGGGCGGCGGCTCGACCGTCAAAAGCATCGCCTCCGTCCTGGCATTGGTAGCGCTCACCGCAGTTGCCGGCCCCGCGGGCTTCATCGGGTCCGCTCTCGCGACCACGTTCGGCAGCGTCGGTGGCGCGCTTGCGAGCGCGGCCATTGTCGGCGCCGCCGCAGCCCCTGTTGCGCTCTGGACGCGTCCGGCTGTGCCGCTGTGGCGTCGAGCCATCCGCACCGCCCGCGACAGCCTGCGCGCCGTCCTGGCCGTGTCCTGCCGCTTCTGGAACTCCGCAGCATGACCGCGATCAACGCCCTCGTCCGCCGCGATCGCGTGCATGTCGTCACCGATGGCGCGGTCTATCAGCCTGACGGCGCCGTCGTGGGGTCGATGCAGAAGGTCTACATCCTCGCGCATGCCGACGCGGTGATGGCCTACCGAGGGCCGAGCTACATCGGGCCGACGCTCTACGGCTGCCTCAACGGTTCAAACCTGACGGGCTTCGACGACCTCCTGTCGAAGCTGATCCCGGCCGTCCTACACACGCTCGACAGCCTCGCGGCCTTCGATCCGGAGGTGGTGGCGGAGGCGAACGCCCGCCTGGATCTCCGCCGCGCCGACGTGGTGGTGGCCGGCTGGTCGCGCGATCGTGGGCGAGGCGAGATCTACACGCTCGACACATCCGCTGAGGTATGGCGCCTCGAGCCGCAGGGCGAGGGCTTCATCATGCCGGGCGACAACCCCGCGCTGATAGCCCGCCTCGAAGCGCACGGCTGGGACCTCACCGACGAGCGCCAGGACAAGCGGCGCCTGCTGGAATTGCTGAACCATCAGCGCGCGGTCGCTGATATCCTGCCTGATGGTGCCCGGTTCTCCACGGTCGGCGCCTTCGCGCAGCACACCGTCATCACCGCCGAGGGCATCCGCACCCGCATTGTGGAGCGGTGGCCCGCTCCATAGAGGCAGAAAAGCGTGTTGATTGGGCCACGTCCGCCGTGCAGGTTGCCCGAATGCGCCCATTCCTTACCGCCCTAATCACCTTCACCGCCGCTTCTACGGCCGCTGCGCAGTCAGCGCAGCCGCCCGCCCAGCCACCTGCGCCCAAGACCAAGATCGAGGCGTTCACGGGCACCACGGGCACCGTGATGATCAAAGGCTACACCAATGTTGGCAGCCTTTCCGGAAGTGCTGGTGTTGACGTCCAGGCGATGACGTTTCGCAACCCGAATGGCAACGAAACCCATACGGGGCTCGCAATCAACGTAAAGGAAGCGGGCAATAGTTACGGAGATAGCAAGAGGTCATTCGTTGACTATGACGAAATTGCGGAACTGCTCGACGGCATCAAGTACGTAGCCAAAAGTCAAAAAGGAATAACACCCCTCGATTTCTTCGAGTCGTCTTATGCGACAAAAGACAATTTACAGGTCGTCGTCTGGAACAGCAGAACCGGAGATGTCAGCGCAAACATAAGCGCAGGCTCGACTTATTCGCGAGCCTCGGCCTTCGTTAGCCTTGCGCAACTGGAGGAGTTCGCTCGCCTGATAGAGGCGGGGAAGAAGCTCCTTAACGAAGCGCGTTGACTACGCGGCGTCTGGTGTCTTGGCGCAATGAATGCTGTCGCTGCGCCGCCGTAGTTCGCTGCGCCCAAAATGGCAACTGAGAAGCCGAGACGTGGCTGCGAACGCTGTCACAGCCACGCTGCAGCCGTCAGATCCCCGTCAAAATCTCAACGCTATTTGCCAGACCATCAAACGATGCCCTGAACACGTCTCGACTTTCTTTCATAGTGTCTAGCACCTTCCCGATTTGACCGATTTGCTCGTCGGAGAGCGCGAAGACAGGTGTATTGTGCTCTTGAGATTGAGCTATTAGCGAGTTAAAGTCGGAGATATTTACAAGGTTAAAAGGGGTATCTCCAGGCGCAGCGGCCGTGAAATCAGCGTGCGATACCGTCATATGTTGGTGCGAAAGAGCTGGATGCAGCACATCAGTTACAGTGACCTTGATAATGTCGATCCATTTTTGGAAAGACTTCACAGGGCTACCCTTGCGCGGCCGATATCTCTGCGAGATGATGCCACAGAAGCGAGGCGGCTGAGCAGGAAATGGGTACAGGAGGGCTTTGGATCTAAATCCGGCTACAGCCATGTTCCAGCGAGGGAGCACACGCGATAGAGAATATATCGCTTGATTGCAATAATAATCGGGTGACGTTGGAACAATAAAGAAGTCACTTCCCATAAGAAAGCACTCGTTGAGTGCGCCGACGCTAGGGCTCATATCAAGAATGATGGCGTCGATGTCGTTCGCCTGCGCTGTCATGCGCAATAGCGCGCATAGAGAGCCTGGAATGTTTTGTAGGGCCGGCATGGCCTGAGCGGTAGCAAGCGCCACAGCAATCTGAGTTTCATGTTCGGAGAGACTGATATTGCCTGCCAGCAAAAAAAGGTTTTCATGAGTAGTTGCTGTGATAATGGCTGGCTGTAGGGGTGCACCGGCGCCCGCAAAAACAGGCGCCAAAGCGTCACTTATGTTTGCGTTGACGTTATCTTTATAAAATTCAGTGAAATCGTCGACGCCATCAAAGCCTAGAACGGTTCCTGTGAGATTGCACTGAGGGTCGCCATCGACAATCAGTATTTTCTTGCCGCGATCCGCGAGTGCCCAGCCAAGATTGAATGCAGTAGTTGTTTTGCTTACCCCGCCCTTATGGTTGAATAATGAAATAATTGGAATGTACTTCTCTTCGCCCGGCATGAAGGCGCTTCCTCATAGCATTTGTTAATTGCGCAACTTGAGCCCTTGCGACTCAATGCGGAGAGATATTGCGGCTCGCTCTCAAGTTGTCGAGGGCTTTCCAAGCATTTTTGATCCGCCTCGAAGTCTCGCTCGCAGCCCGGCGACGCGCTGCCCGCCGATTGCAATTGCATCGACAGCGCGTAGCACGAAGCCCCACCCAGGTTGCCGAGTTGAGGGCATTGAGAGCATAGCCTAACGTGGGGCGGCAGAAGACTGCCCGAAAAACGCCCGCTGCGTCCAGAAGGCGACCGGGAAGCCCTAGCGCTTCAGCGGGTAGGCAGTGACGAAGCGCATCTCAGGCGGATACTCGCGAGCCATCCAGACTGTCCGCAGTGGCATGTCCCGCCCATCCGGCGCGCGCACCGTCCCTTCAAACACGATGCGGTGCGGCCCCTGCTGCGCCTGCTTGATGATGCCCGGCAGGTTCGCCATAGCGTGATCGACAAGCGCATTCGCCAGCACGCCCGGCGCATCTAGAGAAAAGCCGAAGCGCAGCAGGTATTTCGCCTTGGAGCCGCCGCGCGGGTGGTCAAGGTTGAGCAGGTACTCGAGGATCTTCGGATGCTCGATGACCCAAGCGACTTCGACAGTACGGCTCAAGCCGCAGCCCGCTTCACCAGGGCGAGGCCATGGCCTGCGACTGTCGCCAGCGCACCCTCCGGCTCGGCAAACTCGACCACATAGAGGTCATCGGCGCCGATCACGCTGACGATCGTGCCCTCGGCGCCGGCCGGGATCGTGTCGCCGTCATCGCTGAGCACGGCGGCCGTCAGCGTCACGTCGTCGAGATCCCTGAGGGGCGACGGCGGCACGTTCTGGAACCGATATGCGAACTCGACGGACATGCGAGATAGGCTACTCTGAGTTGGCAATTCCGCAAGTGGGCATGTGCCGCGATTGTCGCAAGCGCGCAGCACGAAACCCCCGCCGCCTTGCCGGGCGCGGGGTGTTCGTGTCATGCTGTCAATGGAGCCTGAGAACTCCCGAACCGGACCCTGCCAGGGGTTGGCGGTTCAGTCTGTGACGGAAGCCTAACACCTTGCCGGGTGATCGGCCCCGTAATGAGCGTGCTCACCTCCCGGTGAGCGCGACCGGCTCACTATGCCGGGAGTGCGGCGATACGGTCAAGCGGAAACGCTCGGCCGCGATACAACAGCCCTTCGGGGTAAAGATCGCCGCGCACGTTCTCACAGGCGTGTTCTCAGCCTCCCGGCGCCAGTGCCGTTCGCTGGCATGGCCGAAAGCCCCTGAGAAGGCTTGAGGCCCCGGCCCTGAGAAGCCGGTCCGAACCTGTGAGACCGAGATGACCATCCATATCCCCGTGAGGCCGCCGCGCATCGTTGCGCTGGGCGGACCTGTGTCGGCTGCGATCCGCGCCATGCGCGCCGACGAGCCGGCCACCGACCATGTCCGCATCCGCGAGCTGCGCCGGGCCATCGCCGATCGGATCGAGGCGGATATCGCCTTGCTCGACGCGCTGACGCCTGACTGCGACCTCGAAGACGGACACGACGCCGAGGGCGGCACCGACGACAACGGCCTCGCCGACGACGACGGCTGGCATGAGCAGCGCCTGCGCGACGAACTGGTTGCGGCATGAGCGCCCCCGCATCCCGCCGCGGCTTCCTCCGCGGCCTCACCACGCTTCCGCTCATCGGCGGCGGCGTGGCCCTCATCGGTGCCCCTTCCGCAGTCGCCGAGCCCGTGACCGTCAACTTGCTGACAAACTACGAGACGTGGTTGCAGCAGGAGCTTCTGGCGACGGCTCGCGCAGCTCGTGGAGACGCACGGGGCTCAATCGCGACCTGCTACACGCCGGCATGGGAATGGCACATGCGGATGCTGGATCGCAACGAGGGGCCTGCGACCCGCGCCGCACTGGTCATGGCATCCGTTGGCTGCGACTGGCGAGAGGGCGGACGATGAAGGCGCCTGCTCTCTCCCGTCGCGGGCTCGTCGCCGGTCTAGCCGCCTACCCGCTTGCCAGCCTGCCTCCCGCGACGGCGGCAACAGTCTCATCTGCGGAGGCGGCTTTCCTCGCGCTCGGTCCGGTGCTCGTGCCATTGCTTGAGGAGCACGAGAGGCTATGGGCCCCATGCCGAGCGCTCTACGAAGCAGCGGAGCAAGCCTGTTCTGGCCTCCGCTGGCCGGCGCGTGAGGCCACGTCCGAGTGGCGGGCATACATCGCAGGGCGAGAGCCCGCAGACGCTGTCGAGCAGCGCTTGATGGCGTTGTACGAGCCCTTCATCGACACACCGCTCACCAGCTTCGAAGGCATCCGCTTGCGGCATCGCTTCGGGATGGCACTAGACGGGTTTCGCGAGTGCGCTCTCGATGATCTCGACCGTCTGTGGGGGCGCCCATGCGCCTGATCCTCTGCTTCCTTTCCCTGGCGCAGATCCGGCTGTCCGCCTTCGACCGCGAGCGTTCCACCATGCTCGCCCGGCAGGCTGACGAAGCGCTGATGCGGGCTTGCTCGCGGATGGCGCTCGCCGAGGATCTCGCCCGCCGCGCGCGGCTCAACGGTCGCTGACGCCCCGGCCCGGCCGCTGCGGCGGCCCATTTGCACGCCGCTCGTGCAAAGTCGATCAGCTCGGCCGGGCCTCACGACTGTCACCGGAGGAACTACCTGCGAGCAGGTTTTCCGCGCAATACGCGGAATAACTTGCGCTTACCCTTTTTTCCGTGCAAAACGCGGATAAGGAGTCTGACGACATGGTTCGCTTACCCGCTCTGCTAGATCTGCTGGCCACCTTTGGCGGCTACGAACGTGCCACCTGGGAGGTGTTCGCACGCCAACTACGCGACAGCGGACATCTTCCCCGCTCGAAGCGCGGCAGAGGCGCACAACAAGCGACGCTTAGAGATGCGGCCAAGCTCATTATCGCGGGCATGGCGACAAGCAACCCGACGCGCTGCGACGATGCTATGGAGCGTATTTCAAGACTAAAGACTGTGAAAGGTCAAACCTCCTCTGCGAATTACCTTCTGAAGCATGATTTTGTTGAGAGTGATGATCCGGCAGAGATGCTGGCGAGGTGCATGTCACTTCTAGGGAGATCGCCGGACTTCACCATGACGGTCACAATGGACCGTCGCATGCTGGATCTGACGATCAGCGTCGAGAATACGAAGACAATAGATAGCACTGGCAGGGCCAATCAGTATGAGACCGTCATGTTCAAGTATTGGAAAGCAGAACAGGACGAAGCGTGGGTGCACGCCTTGAGCGCCGCCTGGAGTGAGCATGTCGCTCTAAAGGAGTGGGCGTTTCGCGCGATCCTTGACGCAGTTTGCCCGGAAGAGGGCTCCGCCGGCACGGCGGCGGCTTAGTCATGCCTCGCCGCCCATCCGCAACCCAAGCCGCTATCGCCCGCGCCGTAAAGGGCGCTCAGGCCGCCGGTCTCAAGGTCGGCCGCGTCGAGGTCGAGGGCGATCGGATCATCATCCATTCCTCTGAGCCGGGCCCGGTGACACCGGCGACAGAGCTCGACGCATGGAGGGACAAGCGCAATGCGCGTGCGTCTTAAGGGCCTGAACTCACGTCGGAAGCAGCTCGCCGACGGGACGTGGCGAACCTACTGGTATGCATGGAAGGGCGGGCCTCGCATTGATGGCGAGCCGGGCACCCCCGAGTTCATGGCGAGCTACAATCTGGCCGTCTCTGAGCGAGCCCGGCCCGCCGCCGGCGTCCTGCTCTCCGTCATGCAGGGCTATCAGGCCAGCGCGGCTTTCTCTTCTTTGGCTGCCTCGACCCGTCGCGATTACGTGCGGTACATTAAAGCGATCGAGGCCGAGTTCGGCGATTTCCCGCTCGGCGCGCTGTCCGATCGGCGCACTCGCGGTGAATTCATGGCTTGGCGCGATCGGCTGGCCGTGCGCTCGCGCCGGCAGGCCGACTATGCCTGGACCGTGCTCGCTCGGATCCTGTCGTGGGCGCTCGACCGCGGGCTGATCCTCGCGAACCCGTGCGAGCGGGGAGGGCGGCTCTATCGGGCGCGTCGTACCGACAAGGTATGGACGGACGTCGACGAGGCTGCGTTCCTCGCCCACGCGCCCGCGCACCTGCATCTGCCGCTGATCCTGGCGCTCTGGACCGGCCAGCGACAGGGCGACCTGCTGCGCCTGCCGTGGTCGGCCTATGATGGGCAGACTATCCGCCTCACGCAGGCCAAGACGGAAGCACGGGTCGTCATCCCCGTGAGCGGCCCGCTGCGCGCGGCGCTAGCTGCGACGACGAGGCGAAGCCCGATCATCCTGCTGAACTCGGAAGGCCGACCTTGGACCAGTGACGGCTTTCGCACCTCATGGGGCAAGGCATGCGCTGCGGCCGGCATCACCGGCCTTACCTTCCATGATTTGCGCGGGACCGCCGTCAGCCGCCTAGCACTCGCCGGCTGCTCTGCTCCCGAGATCGCGACGCTCACCGGGCACTCGCTCCGAGATGTCGGTGCGATCCTCGATTCCCACTACCTGAACCGCGATCCAGCCCTCGCCTTGGCCGCGATCCAGAAGCTCGAAGCGAGAACGAAAATTCCCGACCAAACTCCCGACTGTGTCAAACCGGTCTAGAGCCATTCAGAGAAAGTTCTGTATTTTCAGGGAGATGTTTGGTGGGCGCACTAGGGTTCGAACCTAGGACCCGCTGATTAAGAGTCAGCTGCTCTACCAACTGAGCTATGCGCCCGAAGCCTCGGGGGAGAGGCTGCACCGCCGGGCCACCAATCCCGTTCGGTGGCGGCGGATTAGCAACGGGCGGACGGCCTGTCCAGCCCCCTTCGAAAAGTTTTCCGACAAAGCGTTTGCGGGGACCTCGCGTCCCGTGCGGCCCCACATGCGCGCTGGCGCGTGACGGGCGCCGTCGTCTCGGGTAAAGCGCAACGATGAGCCTTTCACGCGCCCTGCGAATCGGAACCCGCGGCAGCCCGATGGCGCTGGCCCAGACTGGCATGGTCCGCGATCGGATCGTCGCTGCCAATCCGGGATTGGAGACGGAGATCGTCGTCGTCTCGACCGTGGCCGATCGCGTGCTCGATCGGCCGCTTTCGGCGATTGGCGGAAAGGGCTTGTTCACGAAGGAACTGGAACAGGCCCTGTTTGCCGACGAGATTGATGTCGCCGTTCACTCGATGAAGGACGTGGAGACGTGGCTGCCCGACGGGCTCGCCATCGCCTGCATCCTGGAACGCGACGACCCGCGCGACGCCTTCCTCAGCGCGAATGGGGCCAACGGCTTGGCTGACCTGCCCACCGGTGCACGGGTCGGCACCTCTTCGCTCAGGCGTGGAGCACAGGTGCTGATGCACCGGCCCGATCTCACCATCGTGCCCCTGCGCGGCAACGCCAACACCCGGATGCGCAAGCTGGAGGCGGGGGAGTGCGATGCCACGCTGCTGGCGCTCGCCGGCCTGCAGCGCCTCGGGATGGCGGATGTCGCCCGCAGCGTGCTCTCGGTGGACGAGATGCTCCCGGCCGTGGCGCAAGGCGCACTCGGCATCGAGTGCCGGGCCGGTGACGACACCATCCGGGCGCTGCTGG
This sequence comes from Methylobacterium sp. J-043, assembly GCF_022829505.1. Taxonomy (NCBI): domain Bacteria; kingdom Pseudomonadati; phylum Pseudomonadota; class Alphaproteobacteria; order Hyphomicrobiales; family Methylobacteriaceae; genus Methylobacterium; species Methylobacterium sp. J-043. The sequence goes on from NZ_JAKSYB010000058.1 coordinate 227,182, forward strand.
CGCCCGTCGCCTGCGCCACCACGACGACGGCGCTCGATGCGGAGCGCGGGCTCCTTGCCGAACTCGACGGCTCGTGCCGCACACCCATCGCGGCACTCGCGCAGGTGAGGGGCGATCGCATCAGCCTCGACGGGTTGCTGTTCCTGCCCGACGGCAGCCGCCACTGGGCGGTCCATCGCGAGGGACGGGCCGCGGACGCGGACGCGATCGGCCGCGATGCGGGCGCCGAGCTGAAGCGGGCGGCGGGCGACGTCTACTTCGCTCACCTCAAGTAACTTAGTCTCGTCCTAAATCCGGTTTATCTCTTCGGGAACCCGGACTTGAGTTCCGGTATGATCCCGCCGTGCTGGCATGGCGGGTCGCATGCTGAAGCGCCGGCACGGGCTGAGCGTTATGCGTGCCGCTCAAATAGAGCGGTACGCCGATCAGGCGAGACTGCGCTCGATCGTCTCCTCGTCGCAGATGACGCCTGCGGTGCCGGCGAACTCCGCTTCGCTGTCGTGGGCGGGCTGCGGCTCCGATTTCTCGGCTGAACCGGGCGCGAAGCTCGCCATGAAGGCGCGCATCACGTGGGCGACGCCAGCCTCGGCGATTCCACGCTGATCTTCCTCGTAGTAGCGCCCACCATTGGTGTGGCTCGTGATGATCTCGTAGGACGGGAAGTAGACGAGCCGCGGATCGCAGCGTTCGCAGACTTCTCCGGCAGCCGCCCGCAGCACCGCTTTCGAGTGTGCGTTCGCGACGAGCACGTGCTGGTCGCGATAGGTCGCGATCAGCGGCACCGGCGAGACGGTGAGGATGACCCGCGCGCTCGCATTCACGCTCCAGAGCCGATCGAGGAAGCCGTTGACGTCGGCGATCACCTCGGCCGTGCCCGCATTGACGAAAGCGACCTCCTGCGGATCGAATTGCCCACCCGCGACGCCCGGCGCGAGGGAGAGCGCCGCCCCATCGGCGCGGCAACGCCAGCCCTCGGTGAGGCCGAGCGTCACGACCAGCACGTCGAGGCTTTCAAAGAGATCGCGCACCCGCGCGAGATGGGTTTGCCGGGCCTCGATCACCGCCGCCTCGTCGGCGAAGCCATCTGGTTCGATGGTCGGGCGGAACGGATCGACAAGGCGTCCGTCCTCTCGCTGCCACGCCTTGAGTTGCGGATCGAAGGCGCCGAAGGCCCGGTCGAACAGTTGCACGAACTGTCGCGGACCGTAGAGATTGCCGTAGCGCGCCGAGAAGGTGCCGAACTGACGCGCGGTCGCCTCGGATTCGCTCAGCCCCTGGGGCGCGGTTTCCGTGACATGGTAGTTGAATCCGCCGCGGGCCAGCGCTTGCGAGACGCGTTGCGCGAAGCAGGAGCCGGCCGTGGCGACGCGATCGGTGCGGGCGATGCCAAAGGTGCCGCGCGGTCCCGGATCGAGGGCGAAGGGCGGCACGCCCGCCACCGCCTTGCGCCAGAAGCGCTCGGCCGGTAGATCGCGGTAAGGGTTCATCGCCTGATCCGATCCTGCACGCATGCCCGCGAGAGGCCGCGCGCCGCTTGGCCCCGCTCCCCGCCCTTTTCAAACCGCTCGCCCCGGCCTTCCAGGCCCTCGCGGCGCAACCGTTCTCCCCGCGATCCTGGGCGAGACCGTGGCGGCGGCCGGCTGGCCGCCCGCGGATTGCGGTGATCGGCAATTGTCAGTCCGCCGGCGTTGCGGAGGCCCTACGGCTGTTCCTGCCGGGCGCCGAGGTGGAGACGCTTCTCGTCGCCGGGCTCGGCCGACGGTTCGGGCATCTCGACCGGCTGGCACGCCATCTAAGGGGCGCCGATCATGTCTTCTCGCATTTCTTTCCCGAAGGCTTCGTCGCGGGCGGCAACGTTCATGGGCTCTCTGAGCGCGTGCCCGGTTTGCGGTTGTTTCCGACGATCCTGTTTTCCGGCTTCCATCCCGATCTCATCCATGTCGGCGACGAAGCGAGTCTGAGGCTGTCCCGCCTCGTCGCCTCGCCGATCGGGCCGTACCACTCGGCAATCGCGCTCCATGGCTTCCGTCAGGGGCTGAGCGTAGAGGCCACCCTACGGCTCTATACCGGTGCTGCTTTCGAACGGCTCGGCTATTTCGACCTGTGGCAGGCGAGCGCCGACTACCTGCTGCGCACGGCGCGCGACGTCGGGTTCGGCCTGGAGCGGGAATTCGCCCTATGGAGCCGCGGCGGCGTGTTCATGCACGTCGTCAACCACCCGCACCTGCATGTGCTGGGCGACATCGCCCGGCGTCTCGCCCGCGAGACCGGCTGCGACCCGCTCAACGTCCCGATCCAGACCTACGCCCCCGATGCGCTGACCTCCGAACCGGTCTGGCCGGTCCTGCCGGGAATCGCCGAACGCTACGGCGTGGCGGGCTCGACCTTGTTCAAGGGCGACGGCCGCCGCGCCGCGCCGCGCCTGCTCGATCTGCCGGATTTCGTGGCCGAAAGCTTCGCTCTCTATGCCCGGCAGCGATCACAAGACCTCGTCAATGCGCGGGTCGAGGCCTGGGAGAAGGATCCGGAGATCGGCGCGCTCTTCGGTGCGGCATAGATCGGATTCGGCGCGGGCGGCGTCAGCGTGCCGCCCGAGGCGCCCGAACGCTTCCGCTCTCGGCACGATAGCAAAGCGAGGGGTCTCGTCGGACGCCCGTCAGCCGGCGACGCGGCGGCCGTCTCCGAGGCCGTGCGACGCGGCCATCACGCTTGCCAGTTCCACGATCTCTCGGGCTTGGAACGGCTTACGGATATAGAGGCTCCCGGGAACCGTGCGGCTTTCGATCTGCGCCGCGGTCGAGGTGTAGACCACCGGCCGCTTCGGATGACGCTCGCGATAGGCAGCAGCCACGGTCCAGCCGTCGATCAGACCGGGGAGGAGAATGTCGGTGAGCAGCCAATCGATGGCCTCGCCCCCGTCCCGCAACGTCGTCAGCGCGGCCTCGCCGCTGGAGGCAGCAAGCACGCGCATGCCCTCACGCTCGCACAGCCGCGTCAGCATCTCGAGTAGCAGGTAATTGTCCTCGACGATGAGCACGGTCGGGGCGGAAGGCATGGCCCTTGTCCAGTTTGCAGCGCGCCCATCACATGGCGGAACAGTTAATGCATCATTAACTGCACGGTCGCATAGCAAGTTTTCGCAAAGCTGAGCAATGGAATGAATGAGCCTGCCGCGCATCGTCCCGCCCAGGCCCCCGCCTTCGACGCCGAGGCCCTGGCGGAGTTGGAGGATCTGTTCGGCCGCCCCCGCCTCATGGAGCTGCTCGAAGTCCTGGACCACGAGATTGCCATCCGCCTCGATCCGCCCGCCAGCGACACGTCGCGCCTCGCCGGCGACGCCCACATTCTCGTCTCGTCGAGCGGAGCGCTCTCCTTCCACGACCTATCGGGGGCTTGCGCAGCGCTGGAGCGGGCCTGTCTGAGCGGCACGGAGATCGCGACGCCGCTGGGCACCGCCGTTCACGCCGCGCGCCAGGCACGGGACGCGATCGCGACATTGCGCGGCGTGTGATTCCGCTCGTGTTGCCGCATCGCAACATCGATAGGCAAAGCGGTGCTGGTTCCGCTCGCGTCCACGGCGCGCCGCAATCTTGGACAGAACACTGAATATCGCTGCGGTCGAGCTTGGATTGGTCATGGGGTAGTGCGGTCGCGGCAGCGCGGCCCACCGTCTCACGAACAGACAGCGTTCCGGGTGCTGGCGTGAGAGACACTTGACCATCCGCGGCTACACCGTTCAGGACGAAAACGCTCTGCGCCGGCACGGATCTGCGACCGGTGATCGGGAGCGTTTCAGACTGAGACTCGGGGCCGGCCTTGATCGCCAGACGATTGGGGCAGGCACCGGCAGGACAACCGGCACGGCTCGGCCGTGAGGAGAGAGACGATGTCGACACCCGCGCGTTTCCGTGGGCTTTCCCTGACGCTGGTGCTCTGCGCCGCACTGGGCCTCGGCGCCTGCAGCAAGGATAGCGATCTTGCCGATGCGTCCGGCTTCGGTGCGGGTGGCCCCGGAGGCGCGGCCCGGCCCGGCAGCGCCCAGGATTTCGTGGTGAACATCGGCGACCGGGTGTTCTTCGAGTCCGATTCGACCGATCTCACCCCGACCGCGACCGCCACCCTCGACAAGCAGGCATCGTGGCTCCAGCGCTACTCGCGCTACAGCTTCCTCATCGAGGGCCATGCCGACGAGCGCGGCACGCGGGAGTACAACTACTCTCTCGGCGCCCGCCGCGCACAAACCGTGCAGGATTACCTCGCCTCCCGCGGCATCTCCGCCTCGCGGATGCGGACGGTCTCCTACGGCAAGGAGCGCCCGGTGGCGGTGTGCAACGACATCTCCTGCTGGTCGCAGAACCGCCGCTCCGTCAGCGTTCTGGACGGCGGCGCCGGCTCCTGAACCGGGTGCGGGCCCGGTTTTGCGGCCGACCGGGCCATCTGCTATCGGGTAAGCGTGCCTTATCGAAGCTTCGCTGCGCCGTCGCCGCTCAGGCCGCGACGGCGCAGCGAAGGTTTCGGGGAGGACACGACGTCGGCCGCGAACCAGAAGACCGATCGGTGCCAGCCGCCATGTTCCGCCGCCTCCTCCTGACCCTCGGACTCGGTTTCGCGATCGCGCCAGCGGCTCTCTGTGGCGCGCAGGCGCAGGATGCGTCGGAACTCGTGGTGCGTCTCAACCGCCTCGAGAACGTGTCCCGGCAGCTCTCGGGACAGATCGAGACGCTTCAGTACGAGAATCGGCAGCTGAAGGAACAGCTCCGGAAGTTCCAGGAAGATGTCGAGTTCCGCTTCCAGGAAGGGAAGGGGAGCGCCGCTGCACCCGCCCGCAAGGCCCCGGCACCCGCTGCGGCACCGCCCTCGGCCGCACCCTACGGCACCAATCCGGGTGAGGGGCGGCCGGGCAAGCGCAGCGATGCCTTCGATCCCGAGCAGAATCCGAATGCGCCGGGCGCTCCGAAGCCACTCGGGACGACGCAGCCCTCGCTGCCTTTGCCGACCGCCGCCATCGCCGAAGCCGAGGCGCCCCTGCGCCGCTCCGTCCCCCCGACGGTCGTGGAGGCGGATACCGACGCGTCCGAGGACGGGGATCTGCCGCCGCCCGGCTTCGGCGCTCCGGTGGACCTCTCGCCTCCGTCCGCGCGCACCGGTTCGATTGCGCCGGTCGAAGCACCCGTCGGGAGCGCCAGCATCGCTGCCACCGGCAGCGGCGACGCGCAGGCGGATTTCGAGGCCGCCTACGCCCTCATTCGCGAGCGCCAGTACGAGCAGGCCGAGATGAGCCTGCGTCAGTTCATCCAATCGCATCCGCGCGACCGGCTGGTGCCGAAGGCAACCTACTGGCTCGGTGAGAGCTACCTTCAGCGCAGCCGCTCCCGCGAGGCCGCCGAGCAGTTCCTGAAGGTCTCGACCGACTACGCGAATTCGCCCGTCGCACCCGAAGCGATGCTGAAGCTCGGCACCTCCCTGCACGCGCTCGGGGCCAAGGCCCAAGCCTGCGCCACGCTGGCCGAGGTCGAGCGCAAGTTTCCGAGCGCGGGTGCCACTGTACGCCAGGGCGTCGAGCGCGAGCAGAAGCGCGCCCGCTGCGCCGCTTGAGCGCGGCGTCCCTCGACGAACGCCTCGCCCGCGCCCTCGCACCATTCCTGGCAGAACCCGCTCGTCCGGCACTGCTCGCCGTTTCGGGCGGACCCGATTCCACGGCGTTGATGCACGCGGCAGCCCGATTGGGACAGGATCGGTTCCGCGTCGCCACGGTGGACCATGCCCTCCGGCCGGGTTCGGCCGACGAGGCGGTAGAGGTTAGGCGCCTCGCCGCCGAACTCGGCCTTGTCCACACGATACTGACCTGGGATGCGCCGCGACACGGCAGCCGTATCCAAGCAGCGGCGCGCGGCGCTCGCTACAGGCTGCTCGCCGACCACGCGGCCCGGATCGGCGCCCGCCTCGTTCTGACCGCTCACACGCTCGATGACCAAGCCGAGACCGTGCTGATGCGCCTGATCGCCGGAAGCGGCCCCTCCGGCCTTGCCGGGATGCGCGACGAGCGTCCCCTGGCACCGGGCATCCGACTGGTGCGGCCGTTCCTGAGCATCTCGAAGGCCGACCTCGTGGCCTATTGCGAGAGGCACCGCCTCCCGTTCCTGCGCGATCCCTCCAACACGGACGAACGCTTCACCCGGGCGCGGTTGCGCCGCCTGCTACCGCTGCTGGCCGAGGAGGGCCTGAATGCGGCGCGACTTGCCCGCCTCGCCGTCCGTGCCGGACGGGACGATGCGGCGTTGAGACAGCGTGCCGAGGCCGTGCTGTCGGAGATCACGCAAGGCGACGTAGAGGGCTTGCGACTCGACGGACATCGCCTGAGCCGCGAACCTTGCGCCATCGTCTTGCGCGTCCTCGACATGACCCTCGACAGAATCGCGCCGCCTCACGAAGCGCCCGTTCCGAAACGTCTGGAACGACTCGAAACCCTCGTTCTCGACGCGCTGCTGCCGGCTCTGGCCGAGGGGAGGGCGCTGCGCCGCACCCTCCGCGGGGTCTTGATCGAGACGGACGGGGAGGGGACGATCCGCCTCGCCGCCGCGCCGCCACGCAGGGCATCGGAGGGGAGCCGCTAACGCTACGCGGTCGCCCTCGACGCAGGGGCCGCCGATTTACTTGGCAACCGGTGGGGCGCCGCCTACATTGGCCCGGAGTGCGTGGGGTATGCCGCGACATTGCGGGACGACGCTCGCACGCCTCCCAGGACCGATCGATGAACCCGAATTTCCGCAATTTCGCCCTGTGGGTCGTCATCTTCCTGCTGGTGCTCGCCCTCGTGACCCTGTTTCAGAACCCAGGTCACCGTGGCGGCGGCAGCGAGATCGCCTACAGCCAGCTCCTGAACGATGCCGACGCCGGCAAGATTCAGTCCGTCACGATCTCCGGCCAGGACGTGAGCGGCACCTATGTGGGCGGCGGCAACTTCTCGAGCTACGCGCCGAACGACCCAGGCCTCGTCTCGAAGCTCCAGGGCAAGGGCGTGCAGATCACGGCGCGTCCGCCCTCCGACAACACACCCTGGTTCATCCAGCTTCTCGTGAGCTGGCTGCCGATCCTCGTGTTCATCGGCGCCTGGATCTTCCTGTCGCGCCAGATGCAGTCCGGGGCGGGTCGCGCCATGGGCTTCGGCAAGTCGAAGGCCAAGCTCCTGAACGAGGCGCATGGACGCGTCTCCTTCGATGACGTGGCCGGCGTCGAGGAGGCCAAGGAGGACCTCCAGGAGATCGTCGAATTCCTGCGCGATCCCCAGAAGTTCCAGCGCCTCGGCGGCCGCATCCCGCGCGGCGTGCTGCTCGTCGGCCCGCCCGGCACCGGTAAGACCCTGATCGCTCGCGCGGTCGCGGGTGAAGCCAACGTGCCCTTCTTCACGATCTCTGGTTCGGACTTCGTCGAGATGTTCGTCGGTGTCGGCGCGTCCCGCGTGCGCGACATGTTCGAGCAGGCGAAGAAGAACGCGCCCTGCATCATCTTCATCGACGAGATCGACGCCGTCGGCCGTCACCGCGGCGCCGGCCTCGGAGGCGGCAACGACGAGCGTGAGCAGACCCTCAACCAGCTCCTCGTGGAGATGGACGGGTTCGAGGCCAACGAGGGTGTCATCATCATCGCGGCGACTAACCGCCCCGATGTGCTCGACCCGGCGCTGCTGCGTCCCGGCCGCTTCGACCGCCAGATCATGGTGCCGAACCCGGACGTGACCGGCCGCGAGCGCATCCTGCGCGTTCACGTCCGCAAGGTGCCGCTGGCGCCGGACGTCGATCTCAAGGTCATCGCCCGCGGCACGCCCGGCTTTTCGGGTGCCGACCTGATGAACCTCGTCAACGAATCCGCTCTGCTCGCCGCGCGTCGCGGAAAACGCATCGTCACGATGCACGAGTTCGAGGACGCCAAGGACAAGGTGATGATGGGCGCCGAGCGGCGCACCCTCGTCATGACCGAGGATGAGAAGCGGCTCACCGCCTACCACGAGGGCGGCCATGCCATCGTCGCCTTCAATGTCCCGGCCACCGATCCCGTTCACAAGGCGACGATCATCCCCCGCGGCCGGGCGCTCGGCATGGTCATGCAGTTGCCCGAGCGCGACAAACTGTCGATGTCGTTCGAGCAGATGACCTCGCGGCTGGCGATCATGATGGGCGGCCGCATCGCCGAGGAGATGATCTTCGGCAAGGACAAGGTGACGTCGGGCGCCCAGTCCGACATCGAGCAGGCGACGCGGCTGGCCAAGATGATGGTCACCCGTTGGGGCTTCTCGCCGGAACTCGGCACCGTGGCCTACGGCGACAACAACGACGAAGTCTTCCTCGGCATGTCGATGGGCCGTCAGCAGACGGTCTCGGAGGCAACTGCCCAGAAGATCGATGCGGAAGTGCGCCGTCTCGTCGAGGCAGGCCTGGAGGAGGCGCGCCGCATTCTCGCGGAGCGCAAGGACGACCTCGAAGCGCTGGCCCAGGGCCTGCTCGAATACGAGACCCTGTCCGGCGACGAGATCCGCAAGCTGCTCCAGGGCGAGCCGCCGGTGCGCGACTCGGGCGACGTCCCACCAACCCCGGCCCGCGGCTCACCGGTGCCGTCGACCGGCCGTGGCCGCCCGCGCGGCAGCGACGGCGGGTTGGAGCCGAGCCCGCAGCCGCAGGGCTGAACAGGCCGACCAAGCTTCGACAAGGGGCGCCGTGAGGCGCCCCTTTTTCATGGCCGTCGCGTCGTTGCACCGGTGAGCCTTCCCACGAGACGGGAGTGAAAAGACCCGGCACATGTCGAGTTCGGTCTATCTCATTGTCGCCTTCGGCGCGGCCATCGCCGGCTTCGTGCAAGGGCTGTCGGGCTTCGCGTTCGGCCTCGTCGCCATGTCGGTCTGGGCCTGGGTCATCGATCCGCAGCTGGCAGCGGCACTTGCCGTCACCGGAGCCCTCACGGGGCAGATCATCGCTGCGGTGACTGTGCGCCGAGGCTTCGACATCCACGTCCTGACCCCGTTCGTGCTCGGCGGCCTTGCCGGTGTCCCACTCGGAGCGTTCCTGCTGCCGCATCTCGACATGCACTGGTTCAAGACGATCCTCGGAACCCTTCTTGTGGTCTGGTGCCCCGTGATACTCCTGTCGAAGGATCTGCCACGCATCACCGTCGGCGGCCGTATCGCCGACGCAGCCGTCGGCCTTGGCGGCGGCATTCTCGGGGGCCTCGGCGGGTTTACGGGCACTCTGCCGACGCTGTGGTGCACGCTCCGCGGCTACGAGCGCGACGTTCAGCGCGCCGTCATCCAGAATTTCAACCTGTCGATGCTCGCCGTCACGATGACGGTCTACGTCGCGTCCGGGATCGTCACGCGAGGCATGCTGCCGATGATCCTCGTGGTGCTGCCGGCCATGCTGCTCCCCACAATCGTCGGCACGCGGGCCTATGTCGGCTTGAGCGAGACCGGCTTCCGCCGCCTTGTCCTCGGCCTTCTGACTGTGTCGGGCATTGCCCTGCTCCTCTCGGGCCTGCCGCAAATTCTTCGATAGAGCAGCCTTCGGCCCTCAAGAACACGATGACGCGAAGACAAGAGGCTCGTGCCCCCTCCTGAATCCCACATGCGGAATGATGCACGCGCCGCCGGGCAAACCGGCTGGCTCGCCCCATTTCGACCGCCTTTGTCGCGGAGCAACCAATTCACGAGGCCCGTGCTGCTGGTCGGGCGCCATTCTGATAGTGTGGTCGGCTGCGAACCACGCCGAGCGCGGAGAAGCGACGTTGCGTAAACACTTCGGTACCGACGGCATCCGCGGACGGGCCAACGGCGTCATCACACCGGAGCTAGCTCTCAAGGTCGGGCAGGCCGCGGGCGTGATCTTCCAGCGCGGCGACCACCGCCACCGCGTCGTGATCGGCAAGGATACCCGGCTCTCGGGATACATGATCGAGACCGCCCTCGTGGCCGGCTTTACCTCCGTCGGCATGGACGTGCTGCTGCTCGGCCCGATGCCGACGCCCGCCGTCGCCATGCTGACCCGCTCGATGCGCGCCGATATCGGCGTGATGATCTCGGCCTCGCACAACCCGTTCGAGGATAACGGCATCAAGCTGTTCGGGCCCGACGGTTTCAAGCTAAACGACGAACTCGAACTCGAGATCGAAAGCCTGATCGACGGCGACATGCGCAACCGCCTCTCGGCTTCGCGCGACCTCGGCCGTGCCAAGCGGATCGAGAGCGTGCACGCCCGCTACATCGAGTTCGCCAAGCGCACCCTTCCGCGCCACGTGACTCTGGACGGCCTGCGGGTTGTCGTCGATTGCGCCAACGGCGCGGCCTACCGCGTCGCGCCGGAAACCCTCTGGGAATTGGGCGCCGAAGTAATCTCGATCGGCGTCGAGCCGGACGGGTTCAACATCAATCAGGATGTCGGCTCGACCGCGCCCGAAACCCTCGTGCAGAAGGTGCGGGAGCTGCGCGCCGATGTCGGGATCGCGCTCGATGGCGACGCCGACCGCGTGCTGATCGTCGACGAGAAGGGCCAGAAGGTCGATGGCGACCAACTGATGGCGGCCGTTGCCCGCTCGTGGCACGAAGACGAGCGCCTGACCCAGCCGGGTCTGGTTGCGACGATCATGTCGAATCTCGGCCTCGAGCGATACATCAACAGTATCGGTCTCACGCTCGCCCGCACGGCCGTCGGCGATCGCTACGTGCTCGAACATATGCGCCAGCACGGCTACAATCTCGGCGGCGAGCAATCCGGCCATATCATCATGTCGGATTACGCGACCACGGGCGACGGGCTGGTGGCCGCGCTTCAGCTCCTCAGCGTCGTCAAGCGCCGCAACCTGCCGGTGAGCGAGGTTTGCCACTGCTTCGAGCCGCTGCCTCAGATCCTCAAGAACGTCCGCTTCCGCTCCGGTGAGCCCTTGCGCGCGGATTCGGTCGTCACCGCCATCGCCCATGCCAAAGACCGGCTCGGCCAGTCGGGTCGCCTCGTGATCCGCCCCTCCGGCACAGAGCCCGTCATCCGGGTGATGGCTGAGGGGGACGACCGTGATCTCGTCGCCGAGGTGGTGGATGAGGTCGTGGATGCCGTCACGCGCGCAGCGGCCTGAAGGCCGCCGGTCGCCGATCCCCCGGATCGCCGAGACAGCCGGACCGTGCCACTCGCGAGAGAGCTTTGCGACGAAGTGGCGAACGATTCGGCAACGCAGAGAGCGGGACCGAACCGCTGCCGGTGCAGCCGGGGGCGGAAAGCACAAGCAGCGATGGTACTGATTTTCCAGAGTCTTTGCCAATCACGGCAACGGATCGGCAAGGCTAACTTTTTACGTTAAGGCCGACTTAACCTTCATCGATCATCCTTGCATTCGCATCTCGGGCCGGCCTTCAATTCTCGGCGCGCTCGATGGGTCAAGGAAATCGTAATGCGCCGCCGCACCAACATTCTCGCATTGGCGCGCTCCCTCACGCTCCTGGCGAGCGTCGGGGTGCCCTGCCTCGCACAAGCCGCCGACCTGCTGCCGCCCCCGCCGCCCATGCCCGAGCCGCTGCCCGAGCCGGAAGTGTTCGCCGGCGGGTGGTATCTTCGGGTCGATGGCGGCTACGGATCGCTCGACCTGCGCAAGAGCATTGCCGAGGACGTTTCGCATCCGCCCAAGCCGTACGATTACGCCGTCGTGCAGGACAAGGTCTCCAACCAGTACTTCGTCGGCGGCGGCGTCGGCTATCAGATCAATCCGTGGCTGCGTGTCGATGCCACCGGTGAATATCGCTTTCGCAGCAAGTGGACGTTCGTGGCCGAGGACAAGACCTTCGGCGATACCGGCGGCTACAACGTCACCAGCGGTAAGTTCGACTCCATAGTCGGCCTCGCCAACGGCTACGTCGATCTCGGCACGTGGTACGGCGTGACGCCGTTCGTCGGCGCCGGCGTCGGTGTGGCCCACCACAGCTTCGGCGGCGTGACCGACAAGGGCTACGGCGCCTACGAGGGGGGCTACGGCATCGGCCGCCACAACGAGCGGACGAACTTCGCCTGGGCGCTCCATGCCGGCCTCGGCTACGCCGTGACGCAGAACATCAGGTTCGAGGCGGCCTACCGCTACCTCAACATGGGCGAGGCCGCGACCGGCGTCGTCACCTGCGCCCCGGACTGCCCGAAGACCGTCTATCGGGTGAAGGAACTCGAAGCCCACGACGTCAAGGTCGGCCTACGCTACCTGTTCGGCGCCCCGGTCGCCGTCGCGGCGGTCGACTACGCGCCGCCGCCTCCGCTGGTGCGCAAGTACTGATCGTCCCTAACTTTTGATTGTATCTCGACGGCGCGAACACTTTTCGCGCCGTCTTCGTTTTCAGATTCCTGAATCTCCGTACCCGGCCGGTTAAGGTTAAGCCGTTCATAACCTTTATCGGGAAAACTGTTGGTCAATCGAGGCGCGGGCCCCTCCTGCCGCCGCCTCCGACGAGGCTTCCCATGATCGCATCGCATCGTCTGGCGCTGGCGGCCACGCTCGCGACCGGTACCCTCCTCGGGGTTCTGACCGGCTCCCTCGCGTCCCCTGCCGCCGCGGCCGATCTGCTTCCGCCGCCCCCTCCGCCGCCCGTCCAAGTCGAACCGGTGGCGATCGGCAGCGGCTGGTATCTGCGCGGCGACTTCACGAAAAGCTGGTACGACCACCCGCGCGACGACGCCATTCTCGATCCGAACGATCCCGGCATGCCGCCGCTCGTCGGGCTGCGCCTGAGTTCCGAGGCCGGTTACGGCGGCGGCGTGGGCTATCAGATCAATCCATGGCTACGCGTCGATGCCACCATCGACCAGAGGGCCACCTCGTCCTTCCGCGGCTACTCCTCGCGCTCGGTGTTCGAGACCGGCTACAATCTCGAAGCCGGCAAGGTCGATGTGCTGACCGGCCTCGTCAACGTCTACGCCGATATCGGAACGTGGTACGGCTTCACGCCTTACGTCGGCGCAGGCGTCGGCTTCGCCGACAAGCGCATGAGCCGCAACTACACCCAGACCACCTGCCTGATCGACGGCTGCGACGGGTCCGAGGGTACGGGACCGCGCAATGCCGCCTTCCGCGCCAACCACTCGGTCATGACCTTCGCCTGGGCTCTGACTGCCGGTCTGTCCTACGATATCGGCGCAGGCTTCAGTGTGGACGCGGCCTACCGCTACATCGATCTCGGTAAGATCCGCAGCGGATTGGACGAGTTCGGCGGCCTCACCCGTGTGAAGGATCTGGCGGCCAGCGAATTCCGGGTCGGCCTGCGCTACCGCTTCGCCGACGGCCTGCTCGCCTCTCCCGTTCGGAGCTTCGGCAACTGATCCGGCTTCCGCTTGATCCAAGCGGGGACCGTATCGACAAGCCCGCGCGGCGCCTGAGGAGGGTACCCATTGCGCCAGCGCAATGAGTACCCGCCGAAGCCCAAATCCACTGTCCCGAAGGGATCAACCGGATTTGGCATGAGTCCATCAAGATCGTTCCTCAGGAACGCACGGCGTCCAGGCTTGTCCTCGGGCGCCGTTTTCGTTCGGGCCGTCGCTCGATGCACCGAAGGCTCGGGTCATGTGCCGGAACCGATGTGCGCGAGCATTTACCGGCGATCTCGGGACGCCATCCAATGTTGGTCCGGTACGAAAAATTAAGGTTACTGAATTAGGACGGAAGGGTCAGCCCGGTGCCGCAACGGCTCGGTGCGTGAGGACGACGACGATGCGTATCGCGACCCTGGCTCTTCTGACGACCATTCTGGCCTCACCCACTCTCGCCGCCGATCTCGATTACGGGGTGCTGCGCGGCTACGACGATGATTACCCGGCACCGGCTCCGCTCATCGATTGGAGCGGATTTTATGTCGGCGGCCATGGCGGATACTCGTCGGCGGCCTTGGGCTTCAGCAACGCCTTCCAGCCGATCGTTGCGAACGCGCTCCGCAACACCGTCGCGGAAGCCGAGATGAGCGCATCTCATCTTCTCGCCGCACGCGCCACTCATTCCGGCAATGCCAGCTATGGTGTCTTTGCGGGCATCAACTACCAATTCGAAGACGTCGTCGTCGGCCTCGAAGCCGATTACACTTACTTCGGGCAGAGCGGGAACACTTTCGATCGCATCGCTCGCACGATGATCACCAAGGACGAGTTTCTTACCACCGTTAATCTAGATGGATATTCAAGCACAAAGATCCAAGATTACGGGACGGTCAGAGGCAGGCTCGGCTACGCGTTCGGAAATCTTCTCCCCTTCATCACCGGCGGCGCGGCTGTTGGCCGCGCCACTGTGACTGACACGGTGACCGTTCAGAACTACGGCTATAACAATAGCACTTACAATTCAAATCAGACGGGGACCACCAAGTCGTTCGTCAATAACTACGGTTATTCGGTTTTCTATCAAGACTTCCCACCTGGTAGCATTCCGGCACCCGGTACGGTTCACGGAACGACGAAGAAGGTCACCGTTGTCGGTCTCGCGGTCGGTGGCGGCCTCGAATACGCCATCACGCCGAACTTCCTGCTGCGCGGCGAGTATCAATATGTCCTGTTCAACGACTTCCAGGGTCATAAGGCCGAGTTGAACACCGTGCGTGGCGGCGCGGCCATCAAGTTCTGACGCGCGACCGAGTCCGGAGAGCCGCCATGCGCCACCTGCTTCTGCTCACGGCCGCGACGCTCGCTGGCTTATCCGTCGGGCACGCTCAAGCCGAGAGCCGTAGCCGGCATCTCATGACACGTCCTGCCGTCACGGCACTCCCGCCTGAGATGCCCTACCGCGATCCGCGTCCGCGCTTCCGCGGGCCGCCGCCGGTCGAGCGGTTCACCGTCCGGGCCTACGTGCCGCGGCCAACCAACCAGCCCATGTTCAACGAACCGCCGCAGCCGTTGCGCTGACGCGCGATCAGCTGTCGAGCTCGCTGTCCCAGTAGAGATAGTCGAGCCACGTGTGGTGATACTGGCGGTGGTCGAATTCCGGCTGGCGGCGATGCAACTCGTGCCGCGTCGGCCGATGCGGCTCGTTGAGAAGCGGCATTTCAGCCTCCGCCGGCGTGCGGTTCGCCTTGCGCAGATTACAGGGCGAGCAAGCTGCCACGACGTTCTCCCAAGTGGAGAGGCCGCCGCGGGAGCGGGGCACGACGTGGTCGAAGGTCAGGCCGCCCGAGGGAAGACGCAGCCCGCAATACTGGCACGAGAAAGTGTCGCGCAGGTAGATGTTGTAGCGGGTGAAGGCCGGGCTGCGGGCCAGCGCCACGTAGCTCTTGAGGGCGACCACGCTCGGCACCTTGAGGGACCGGCTCGGACTGTGTGCCTCGATATCGTAGTTCGCGACCAGGGTGACGCGATCGAGGAACAATGCCGTGAATGCGTCCTTCCAGGACCACAACGAGAGCGGATTGTAGGAAAGCGGCCTGTAATCCGCGTTGAGCACCAGGGTTTGCAGATCGATCATCGACGCCACTCACTGCTCGTGACGGCGCCCCTCGGGCGCCTCGGCCTCGGACGCCAAAGGTCCGAAGGGCCATGCCGTACCCGCGACAACCGGAGCCCAGGGGGTGCCTCGGAACCGTGCCGGAGGGCATGATGCCCCGGCACGGCTGCGGGTCCGCAGGCGGTCGCGCACGCTCGCGCCGAACCCGAGTCCTCAGCGCTTCGCGCTTGGTTGGGTCGACGGGAATTGAAAGGTCGAGAGGGATCTTGACGCCAACAGCTTCCCCGACCGGCGAATCCTGCCGGGTCGAACCGAAGCGTGGCGGGGCGGACGATCAGCGCCGCCTCCTCGCTGCGTGAGGATATGGCCAAGTCCATCGCGGCTTAGTGTAATATCAGCGTGACAAGCTTGTGAAGGCGGACCGACCGTCCGTGACGTCGCGGCCGATGATTTTCCCTGGAATAGAGTGTCCACCGCCCCGTCCGCATGGTTTTGCCCCATTACGCGGGCAGACAGCCCCGGCCAGAGCGCCCTTGTGCGTTGCAAACAGTTTCGCGGCTCGCCTCTCGGAAAGTCGCGCCATGGCCCTAGCTCAGGGGCGGCGCGGGATGCCGAATCCGTCGAGCGCCGCGCCCAAGGCTGCGGTCTCGACACCATCCGCGAAGCGGCCGGCCAGGCTGGCCTGGCGCCGATTAACCCGACGCGACCCCGTTCCCCCCGCGAAGGACGACGATGCAACGACAATCCCTGCTCACCCGCATTCGCCACATGGTTCGCAGCAAGGCCCTGATCGCGGCGCTGACCGCGGCGGCTCTCCTGCCGAATGCGGCGGTGGGGCAGGGGAGTCCGCCCGCGGCACAGGCACCGGCCGCTCAGACGGCCCCGGCCCCGGCTCCGAAGCCGCACGCGGCGCCGCCGCCAGCGAACGGGCAAGCGGCCGAGGGGCAGGCCGCGCCGGGCCCCAAGCCGGCCGCGCCCAAGGTGCCCGTCTCGGAAGCGCTGCAAACGCTCCGCGACCGCCTCGACACCATCAAGGCGGATCTCGAAGCGCGGGAGAAGGCGATCTCCGGCCAGAATGTCGGCGCAGGCGACCTGACCCGCGCCCGCGACGGGCTCGACCCGCTCGCCGACCGGCTGCGCTCGGCGATCGAGCTGCTCGGGCCGCGGTTGGACGCGGCGCGTGAGCGGCTGACGCAAATCGGCCCCAAGCCGAAGGAGGGCGAAGAGGGCGAGGAGGTCGCCCGTGAGCGGGCCGAGCGCGAACAGGCCGTCAACGATATCGACGGCACCCAGCGGCTGGCCAAGTCCCTGCTGGTGCAAAGCGACCAGATTGTCGATCAAATCTCGAACCGCCGTCGCGCCGCCTTCACCCGCGGCCTGTTCGAGCGCAGCTCCTCGCTGCTGAGCCCCGACCTGTGGATGCGGGTCGCCGCCGACATTCCTCGGGACGTCAGCTCGCTGAGCAGCGGCCTCGACGACACGATCTCCCTGTTCCGCCGCAACGGCACCCTGTGGAACCTGCTGGTTCTCGGCCTCGCCTTCGGCCTGTCCTTCGCCCTGTATTTCGGACGCCGCAACATCGCCCCGGCGCTCGGCCGCCGGGACATCAACGTCACTTCGCCGTCGAAGCGGGCCAAGCTCCTGGGCGCGTGGCGCGTGCTCCTGCTCGGCACGCTGCCGGCTCTGGCAGGCAGCTACGCGGTCTATTACGCCCTCGACGTCACCGAGTTGCTGCCGGCCCGGTTCCTCCCGGTCGCCAGCACCATTCTCGGCGGCATCGCCTTCATCGCCTTCGTCGAGGCGACGGCCGACGCATTGCTCGCCGTCAACAAGCCGGCGTGGCGTCCGGCACCCGTCTCGGACGCCGCCGCATGGCGGATCAACGCGCTCGCCGTCAGCATCGCCGTGGTCATCACGGTGTCAAAATCGACGGAGGCGCTGAACTCGGCGATCTACGCCGCGCTGCCGATCTCGATCGCGACTCGCGGCATCGGTGCCGTCACGGCCGCACTGCTGCTCGCCATCGGCCTCCACCGCTTCGCCGATACGGCGGAGAAGGAGGAGGAGTGCTTCGGCCCCTATGTCGGCACCGACACGTCGTCGAACATCGGCGGGCCGCTGCGGCTGCTCGGATGGGTCGCGGTCGCGGTGATCGCGGTGGCGCCTTTCGTGGGATACGTCGCCCTCTCGGCCTTCCTCGTCGATCAGTTGATCTGGAGCGCGAGCATCCTCGTCCTGCTCTGGCTGCTCATCATGAGCGTCGATGTGCTGATCGGCGGGTCGCTGTGCGAGGAGACGCGCCTCGCCACCACGCTCCAGGCCAATACCGGGCTGCGCAAACGCTCGCTCAACCAGATCGCGGTGCTGGTGACCGGCTTCGGCCGGGTCCTGCTGATCGCCCTCGCCGCGCTCCTGGCGCTCGCGCCCTGGGGGCTCGACTCGACGGACGTATTCTCCTCGATCCGCACGGCCTTCTTCGGCTTCAAGGTCGGCGACGTCACGATCTCCCTCTCGTCCATCGCCTACGGCATCGGCATCCTCGGGCTCGGCGTGTTCATCACCCGTGGCGTGCAGCGCTGGCTCGAGAACACCTATCTGCCGGCGACCGACCTCGATGCCGGCCTGCGCAACTCGATCTCGACCGTGGCGGGCTATGTCGGCTTCCTGCTCGCCCTGGCGCTGGCCTTCTCGTATCTCGGCCTCAGCCTCGAGAAGCTGACCATCGTCGCCGGCGCGCTTTCGGTCGGTATCGGTTTCGGCCTTCAGTCGATCGTCAACAACTTCGTCTCGGGCCTTCTGCTTCTTTGGGAGCGTCCGATCCGGGTCGGCGATCAGGTGCTGATCGGCGATAGCGAGGGCATCGTAAAGCGCATCTCGGTGCGCTCCACCGAGATCCAGACCTTCGACCGCTCGGCCGTGATCGTACCGAACTCGAACCTGATCTCGGGTATCGTGAAGAACCGGGTGCGCGGCGACCGCACCGGCCGAGTGATCCTGTCGGTCAGCGTTCTGCGCAGCAAGGATCCGGTGCAGGCCGCCGAGATGATGGTCGCCTGCGCCAAGGCGCATCCGGACGTGCTCAAGGAGCCGCCGCCGCGGGTGGTGTTCAAGAAGATCGGCGATCCCTTCCTAGAGTTCGAGCTGGTCGCCATGGTGATCGACGTCAACCTCGGTCAGAAGGTGCAGAGCGACCTCAATTTCTCGGTGTTCAAGACGCTGGCCGATGCCGAGTTCATCCCGCCGATGGGCCCGGCTTCGAGCTTCATCACCGTGCAGGGCCTGGAACCGGTCCGCGACGCGCTCGGACAGATCGCCCACGCCGTCGGCAACTCGGCCACGCAGGTGATTGCCCCTCCGGTATCCGGAGCGGACGATGCCAAGAAAAGCTCTGCGCCGGAGGAAGCCTCGGCCCATAGCCCAGCGAACGAATCGCAGGATGTAAGCCGCCGACGCCACGGATAGCGGTGGGCGTCCTTCGGAGAGAAAACGGCGCCGGCCCTGAGGATATCGGGGCCGGCCGCACGGATACACTTGAGTTTAACGGGGGCAGGGCCCACTTCCTCCCTCTGCTCACCGGAAAACCGTTGTCGTGCTCGGACGTCAGACCCTCGGACGCAAGACTTTCATCGCCGCACCTGCGGCGCTCGCGCTCGTCGCCCTGCTCCAGGGTTGCGCGGGAAAGATGACGCCCGACACCACCGGGCTACCGAGCATGTACCTGCCGCTGACCACCGGCAGCACCGCGGTGGACACGGCGGAAGCCCGGGACATGATCTCGGCGTATCGCCGCAACAATGGCGCCGCCCCGCTCGTCATTGACCCCGAGTTGCAGCGGCTCGCCGAGACCGAGGCCGCCGCCATGGCCGCCTCCGACCGGCCGAGCAAGAGCCAGACGGTACGGGCTGCCGTGACCCGGCTCGGCTATGATGGCGCGGATGCCAACCTCTCGGCGGGCTACCACACCCTCGCGGAAGCGTTCTCGGGCTGGCGCGACAGCCCTCCGCACCGGGCCGTCATGCTGTCGCCCGAGGCGACCCGCATGGGCATCGCCACCGCCTACGCGCCGGGCTCGAAATACAAGGTTTACTGGGCGCTGCTGGTCGCCAAGTAGACGCCCTCAGGGCACAACCTTGCCGTTCGGCGTCGGCGGCGCTTCGGAGAGAAGCGTGACCGTGACCCGGCGGTTCGCCGCGAGATAGGGATTGTCGGGAAACATCGGCTCGGTGTCCGCCTTGCCCGTCACGGAGGCGAAGCGGTCGTCCGGCAGGCCGGCGCCGGCGAGGACGTCGCGCACACTTAGCGCACGGTTGGCCGAAAGCTCCCAGGGCGGGGCGGTGTCACGGGTGCCGGGGCGGGCGGTCGCCGTGAAGCCGGTCACGGCGATGCGGTTCGGCAACTTCATCAGCGTCGGTGCCAAGCGTTCGAGCAGCCGGCGGGTGCGGTCGTTGGGGCGGCTCGATCCTTCGGGGAACATCGAGCGGCCGTCCTGATCGACGATGGAGACGTCGAGCCCCTTCCGGGTCGGCGCGATGATGACGTTCTTCGACAGCTCCGCCACCTCCGGCATGTCCTGCATCGCCTGCCGCAGGGAGGCGGCGGCCTGCCCGAACGCGTCGGGATAGCCGCGGTCGGGAATGCCGTCGTCGAGGCCGCTGTCGATCTGCGGCGGCGTCGTGCGGTCGGTGGCCCGCTCAGGGGGTACGTCTCGCAGGTGCTTGAACTTGTCGGCCGTCGGAATCCCTTCGCTCTCCAAGATGCCGGCGAACTTCGATTCCTTGTTCACGCCGAAGGCGTCGCGCATCGAGCCGGCGACGACCTGAAGCTTCTTCTGGTCCTGCGTCGAGTAGGCGGCGATCATGACGAAGAAGCTCATCAGGAGCGCCATCAGGTCGGCGAAGGTCACGAACCAGCCGTGACCGCCGTGCGCGCCGCCGCGCTTCTTCTTGGCCACCGCTCAAGCCCTCGTCAGGCCGCTTCCGCGGCGAGTTCTTCGCGGTGGTTGGCGGGCAGGTAGGCGATGAGCATCTCGCGCACCAGCGAGGGGCTTTTCTGGTCGCGGATCAGCAGGATGCCGTCGATGATGAGGGAGCGCGACACGTCCTCCTCCTCGAGCTTGACGTGAAGCTTGTCGGCGATCGGAATGGCGACCATGTTGGCGATCAGCGCGCCGTAGAGGGTGGCCAGCAGGGCGGTCGCCATGGCGGGGCCGAGCTTCGACGGGTCGGACATGTTGGCGAACATCGTCACCATGCCGAGGATGGTGCCGATCATGCCCCAGGCCGGCGCACAGTCGCCGAAGGCACGGTAGATCTTCGAGCCTTCGTCGAGGTGCATCAGGAAGTTGTCGCGGTCACGCTCCATCGTATCGCGGATGAAGTCGCGGTCGTAACCATCGGCGATGTAGCGCGAGCCCTGAGCCAGGAACGGATCGGAGATCTCCATGCTTTCCAGCGCGATCGGGCCCGACTTGCGCACCACGTCGGCGATCTTGGTGATCTCCTCGATCAGTTCGTGCGGCTTCACCGAGCGCATGGTGAAGGCGTAGCGCAGCCCCATCGGCAGGCCGTGCAGCATGGTCGAGAACGGAAAGCGGATCATCGTCGCGGCGATGGCGCCGCCAAAGATGACGATCACCGCGTGCTTGTCGAAGTAGGCGGCGAAGTTGCCCCCGTCGATCATGATGAGGGTGAACACGACGCCGACGCCGCCGAGCAGCCCGATACCGGTTGCGAGATCCATGACGCCGATGCCCGAAGCCCGGCCAATCACGCAGGCCGTCCCCAACTTCTAAAAAAACAGGCTGAAGGAACGGTAAAGGGCTTGGACGAACGGGCCGTTCGCCGTCATGTGCCGTTCAGGGGGGAAGAGCCATATCTTCCCATGCCGATTGGCCGGGGGTGTCTGCGCGGAGAACCGCAGCCCCCCGGTCGGCCGGCGCCGGGTCCACCCGGTTCCCAACGGCAAGATCCCCACGGCTGCGGCCGGACGGGGCGGGGAGCGAAAACACGATGTCGATGATTCGCCTCTATGCGCGGGTGCTCGGCCTATTGGCAGCGGAAAAGCGTCTGGTCGGTGGCCTGATCGCGGCCAACGTCGCGCTCGCGGTCGCGGCCTTCGCCGAACCGCTCATCATGGGCCGCATCATCGACGGCCTGACCCACCTCTCCAAGGACGCGCCCGCGACCGCGCTGGCGCCCTGGATCGTCGCATGGGTCGTGTTCGGCCTGTTCACCATCGGTGCGGGGGTCGCGATCGCTCTGCATTCCGACCGGCTCGCCCATCGCAACCGCCTCTCGACTATGGCGAACTTCTTCGAGCACGTGCTCGAACTGCCGATCGCCTTCCATTCGTCCAACCATTCCGGCCGCGTGCTGAAGGCGATGCTGGAAGGCACGAACGCCATGGCCTGGGTCTGGCTCAACTTCTTCCGCGAGCACTTCTCCGCGCTGCTCTCCGTCGGTGTGCTCCTGCCGCTGACGCTGTTCGTGAACTGGCGTCTCGGCGCGATCCTCGTCGTGCTGGTCCTCGTCTTCACGGCGCTGGCGAGCTACGTCATGCGCCGGACCGAGACGCTTCAGGGCGAGGTCGAGCAGTTCCAGTCGGGACTGGCGGCCCACGCCTCCGATGCCCTCGGCAACGTCGCGGTGATCCAGTCCTTCACCCGGGCGCGCGCCGAGAAGGAGGCGATGCGCACCATCATCCACGATCTGCTCCGCGTGCAGATCCCGGTCCTGTCGTGGTGGGCGCTGGCCAACGTCGCCACCCGCGCCTCCGGCACGCTGACCATGACCGCGATCTTCATCACCGGCATCGCCCTGCACCAGAAGGGTGCGGCTACGGTCGGCGAGATCGTCGCCTTCATGAGCCTCGCCACCATGCTCGTGACCAAGCTCGATCACGTCGTGACCTTCGTGAACGGCGTGTTCATGCAGGCCCCGAAGATGCGCGAGTTCTTCGAGGTGTTCGACACCGTGCCGACCGTCCGCGACCGGCCGCATGCCAGGCAGGTCGCCCGGTTCGAGGGCGAGGTGATCTTCGACGACGTGGCCTTCTCCTATGACGGCCGCCGCAGCGCGCTGGACAGTGTCTCCTTCACGGCCCGCCCCGGCCAGACCGTGGCGCTCGTCGGTACGACGGGTTCGGGCAAGTCCACCACGCTGGGCCTGCTGCACCGCACCTTTGATCCGGATGCCGGTGCCATCCGCATCGACGGGATCGACATCCGCGACATCGGCCTGTCGAGCCTGCGCCACAACATCGGCGTCGTCTTCCAGGAGCCGATGCTGTTCAACCGCTCGATCCGCGAGAACCTGCAGGTTGGTCGCCCCGACGCGAGCGATGCCGAGATGCTCGACGCCCTCGAACGTGCTCAGGCCAGCGAATTCATGGCACGCCAGCCCGACGGGCTCGACACGCTCATCGGCGAACGTGGCCGCTCCTTGTCGGGTGGCGAGCGACAGCGCCTCTCGATCGCGCGGGCACTGCTGAAGAACCCGCCGATGCTGATCCTCGACGAGGCCACCAGCGCCCTGGACGCCGCGACCGAGCGCAAGCTGCAGCAGGCACTGGAGACGGTGATGGAGGGGCGTACCACCTTCGTGATCGCCCATCGCCTCGCCACGATCCGCAACGCCGACCGCATCCTCGTGTTCGAGGACGGCAAGATCGTCGAGGCCGGCGGTTTCGACGAACTCGTCGCCCTCAACCAGCGCTTCGCGACGCTCGCCCGGGCTCAGTTCATGGCCGCCGAGGCCGAGGACGACATGCCGATGGCCGCCTGAAGCGAGCCTCACAGAAACGACAAGTCCGGCGCGATCGAAGCGCCGGACCTGAGGCATCCCACACATATTCGCCCCCGCTCGCATCGCGACCGGGGGCGTTCTTGTTTCATACCAAATCCGGCTGATCCCGTCGGGATGGCGGATCTGGGCTTCGCTCAAGCGCCGCACGGGCTTGCTGATCCGGTCCCCGCTTGGATCAAACGGGGACCGGATCAGACTCGGGTTTTACGGTCTCGCCGAAGTCCGCGTGACGGCACGGGAGGGGCTCTCCAGAGCCGGAGGCGGCATCGCGTCGAACGTCGTCTCGTCGAGCTCCAGAACCGGAAGGGCGCCGAGTTCTGCCGGAAGCGCGGCGACGGATTTCGGAGCCGGAACCGGTGCAGCCGCCATAGCGGCGGCCCGCGGCCGTTCCTCGGGGGCCTCGATAGCGGGCGGCACCGGGGAAGCCATATCAACCGCGACCGGGCGTTCGGGTGCAGGCGCCATCTGCGGTGACAGCGCGGCGCCGACGATGCGGACTGGCTGCGAAACGTCCGGAAGCGGCTCTGCGACCGGCGCAGCGGCGATGTGAGACGCCTCGGCGGGGCTCGATCGGATCTGCGATGCGATTGCCCAGGTCGCGACGAGCGAAAGGCCCACCACGCCGACGCCGACAGCCCAGACCGGACGGCGGCTGCGCCGTTCGAGCGACTTCAGCGGCCCCGGCAGGATACGGCCACGCCGCAGGACGGGGCGTGGCTGACGGAGCTGTGGCCAGAAATCCCGCACGGTGGCGTGTTCGGCTCCTACCATCGGAGTACTCCGGTTGATCAAGGATGGCCGTTCATACACCGGTAAGATCGACGTCGGAAATGAGGCGTTTGCGCCGTCCGCCGAGGGTGTCTCGCGGCCGATCGATGGTCGAACCGGTCCGCCGAGGCTCAGGCTGCGGCCGCGTCACGATCGACATACCACGTCACGCGCCCGGCACTCTCGACGTGTCGCGCTGGTAGATCCTCGCCGTCGGCGATCCGTTGCAGCGGCTCGCGCTTGCTTGCGCCGTTGACGAGAAACAGCACCGAGCGCGAGGAGGCCAGCACCGGAAAGGTCAGGGTGATGCGCGGCACGAACGGCTCCATTCCCGCTTCCGGGACCGGCGCCACCCAGGCCGTGCGTTCGGCGACAGCCGGTTTGCCCGGAAACAGCGAGGCGGTATGGCCATCGCTACCGAGGCCGAGCAGCACGAGATCGAACAGCGGTCGTGCCGGGTCGAACTGTTCAGCCCCGTAGAAGTCGCGAAGCGTCTTCTCGTAGGCGCGCGCGCCTGCTTCCGCTCCGTGATCGGAGGGCATGAAGTACAGATGCGTCGCCGGCACCGGGGCGGCATGGCCGAACGCCTCTCGGACCATGCGGACGTTGCTCAGCGCATCGTCCCATGGCACCACGCGGTCATCGCCGAAGAACCAGTGAATGCGCGCCCATGGCACCCGCTCGACGTAGCCGGGGGAGGCCAGCAGCGCGTAGAGCCGCTTTGGGGTCGAGCCGCCGGAGAGACAGATCGCGATGCGCTCGCCCTCCGCGCTCTCGGCCATCGCCAGCAGGTGCTCGGCCGCCGCGCGGGCCGTCGCCTCGGCATCCGCCATCAGCTCGGTGTTCGAGGGAAGCGGGATCATGGCGCGGGCCCCCGGCGCGGCGGCTCCTTGTGGCCGCCAAAGCCCTGGCGCATGGCCGAGAGCAGCTTGTCGGCGTAGCTCTCATCCTCGCGGGAGCGGAAGCGGCGGTAGAGGGCGCTGGAGAGGACGGTGGCCGGTACGGCTTCCTCGACCGCTGCATTGATGGTCCAGCGGCCCTCACCGGAATCCTCGACGTAACCGGAATATCCTTCGAGGCGCTCGTCGCCCGCGAGCGCGGACGCGGTGAGATCGAGGAGCCAGGAGGAGACCACGCTGCCTCGCCGCCACACCTCGGCGATGTCGCCGAGATTGAGGTCGAAGCGGCGCTCCTCGGGAATGTTGGGGGCGCTGGCGTGGCGAAGGATGTCGAAGCCCTCGGCATAGGCCTGCATCAGGCCGTACTCGATGCCGTTATGGACCATCTTCACGAAATGACCGGCGCCGCTCGGGCCCGCATGGATGTAGCCCTGCTCGGCACGCGGATCGCGATCCTCACGCCCGTGTGTACGCGGGATCTCGCCGAGGCCCGGTGCCAGCGTGCGGAAGATCGGGTCGAGCCGATCGACGGCCGCCTTGTGGCCGCCGATCATCATGCAGTAGCCGCGCTCCAGACCCCACACCCCGCCAGAGGTGCCGACATCGATGTAGTGGATACCCTTGGCATCGAGGTCTCGAGCCCGGCGCACATCGTCCTGATAGAACGAGTTGCCGCCATCGATGATGCAGTCGTCGGCACTCAGGAGGCCGCCGAGCGCGGTCACCGTCTCCTCGGTGATCTGGCCGGCCGGCAGCATGACCCAAGCCGTGCGCGGCGCCTCGAGCTTGGCAGCAAGATCCTCCAGGCTGGAGGCAGGCGTCGCACCCTCGGCGGCCAGCGCCTCCACCGCCTTCGGATCACGGTCGTAGACCACGGCCGTGTGGCCATCGCGCAGCAGGCGGCGGACGATGTTGCCGCCCATCCGGCCGAGGCCGATCATGCCGAGTTGCATCCGCTCACACTCCCCATCGAGGGCTGTCGGGATCCGTCGTGCGATCCCTCGCGGTCCACCGTCCACGCGTTACGGAACTGCGACCGCACCCGGCAATGGTAGTGCGAAAAAACCGGAATCAAGGCTTCGGCGATGTTGCCCCCGAGGCCGGCGGCTGGCCCGGCGTGGCCTCCACGCGCTTCTCCGGGTTCTTGACCTGGCTGTAGGCAACGTTGCCGAACGAGCCGATGGTCGTCGACCAGGGCAGAGGCTCCGCATCCTTGTCACTGCGATTCGCCTTGCAGAAGGCCGAGAGCAGCCCGTTGACCACAGTGTCGTCGCCGGCCTCGGGCACGGCAGCCTTCACCTTCGGCGCAACGCGGGCGAGGACCGGAACGAAATCGTTCGGTTTCAGCCCCTTCAGCGCGTCGCCGCCGGTGGCCTCCTCGATGCTGCCTTTCAGCCCTTCGTTCTCGATGGTCGAGCAGGGCGCATTACCGGCCATCATCGTTTTGATTTTTTCCCGCGCGGTCGCGACGACACCGACTTCCGACACGACCGGAGCCTTGTTGCCCCACGAGTTGCGGATGTAGTCGGTAACGTCCTTGATCTGCTGGTCGGACATCTCCTGGCCGATGGCCGGCATCGGTGCGTAGCCGCTCTGGGCGGATAGGCCGCCAACGATCACGTTGATGATGCTCTCGGGACCGCCGGACTGGATCGAGGTGTTGCCGGCGAGAGCCGGAATCGCTCCCTCGACACCCTTGCCGTCCGGCCGGTGACAGGAGGAGCAGTAGGTGAGGTAAGTGTCCGCCCCCGGCGCGCCCGGCCCGTTGAACGCCTGGAGATCCTTCTCCTTGTAGGTCTGCTTGGCCGGGATCGTGCGCAGATAGGCAACCATCGCCTTTAGGTCGGCGTCGGTCATCTTGGAGAGCGATTCTTCGATGGTCTGGCGCATCGGGCCGGCGGCCACGCCCGGCCGGTTGCCGGGGGCGGTGCCCGTCTTGAGGTAGCTCACGACCTCCTCGTCGCTCCACGCGCCGATGCCCTGATGCCCGTCCGGGGTGATGTTGGGCGCGTACCAGCCGTCGATGACGCCGCCACCGAACCGGCCGGCAAGGCTCGAATTGCCGACGAGCTTGCGCTCGTTGTGGCACATACCGCAATGGCCGAGGCCTTCGACCAAGTACCCGCCGCGATTGACCTCCGCGCTGGCCTTGGGATCGGGCTCGAAACGCCCCTCAGTGAAGAAGGCGGTGCGCCACGTGATCAGAGCAGTGCGGACGTTGAACGGGAAGGGGATCTCGTTGTCCTCCCGCTTCTCCTTCACCGGGGTGAGAGATTTGAGGTAGGCGAAGATCGCTTTCGTGTCGTCGTCCGAAACCTTGGTGTACCAGGAGAACGGGAAGGCCGGGTAGAGATACTCCCCCTCGTCGCCGATGCCGTGACGGAACGCCTTCTCGAAGGTCTCGTAGCTCCACTTGCCGATGCCGGTCTCGTCGTCCGGCGTGAGATTGGGGGTCTTGATCGCCCCGATCGGCGTATCGAGATTGAAGTTGCCGGCCATGAACTTGCCGCCGGCCTTGGTGTGGCAGGCGGTGCAGTCGCCCGCCGTCGCCAGATATTCGCCGCGCTTGATCAGATCGGCGTCAGCCTCCTGCGCTTGGGCCGCACCGACCGAGAGGAGGGCGGCGAGGGCGAACCAACCGGAGCCGAGGGCAGTGAGGCGTGTCATGAACCCGATCTCCAGATGTCGAAGGCCTCGGTAAAGAATAGTTCTAAGTCACCGGTGGACGCGCACCGAACGTTCGCCACTTTCGGTTGTTCCATGTCGCCTTGTCACAGTCCGACGAAGCCGTCGCTCCGGCGCGGCGAAAACGGATCACCATCTCAGCGATATGCGCTACGAGTGCCGCGGCCAGCCAACCCGCGACACCGGGCCACGCCGTGCCGGTGAGCGCCGCCCTAACGGCCAGCATCAGCGCCGCGCCGGAGGCGAGGTTGCTCAGGAGCGCCCCCGGTGCCGGGCCGCGCCCCCAGCGGGCGCGAACGCCGAGCAGAACGAGCGCCTCCAAGGCCACCAGCACGAGGATGGCATCGACGATCCGCCCGGAGGCGAAGAGTGTGGCGAAAAACCCGTCCACCGCTCACGCACTCCTCAAGCGCCGCCCGAAGCGCGGATTGAGCCGGACGATGGTGAGGTTCAGGCAAGCGGCGATGCTGACCCAGGCGAGGTAGGGAAGGTTGAGCAGGGCTGCGGGCAGCGAGGCTTGGGCGACGGTGACCATCACGGCGAGGATGGAGAGCCACAGCAGCAGCACCTCGGCGAAGGCCCAATCGGGCCGTCGCAGCCGAAAGAAGACGACGCTCCACGCGATGTTGAGCACGCCGTTGACGGCGAAGACCGCAACGAGCCGGGCTCGCGCCGCCGGGTCCGGGTCGGCGTTCCAGGCGATGATCGCGGAGGCGGTGGTGAGGACGAAGATGACGGACCAGACCGGCCCGAACGCCCAGTCCGGCGGCTTCCAGCCGGGAACGCGCAGGCGTCGATACCAAGCGTCCGTCCGGGTCGCGATCCCGCCTGCCACCGCGACGGCGAGCGCCACGAGGGCGGCGACGACGGGCGGCCCCCACCCCCCGGCCAGCAGGCCGGTCACGGCGAGACCCAGCGGAACAGGTGCGCGAGGTCCTTGAAGAAGATCCGCGCATGCGCGGCGGGTTTTGCGCGCACAAGTTCCTTGTTCATGTAGGCGTCCCAGGTAAGCTGCTGGACGTCCTTGTCCTTGCAGATCGAGACGAAGCGCTCCCGCAGGGTGTCGCTGCGATACCAGACCCACTGCATCATCCCGAGGATCCAGAAGACGCGTCCGTGCAGCCGCATGAACTGCTTCCGCGCCTGCGCGAGGGCGCGGGCATCGCCGGTCGCGAGGAAGGCCCCCGCGGCCTCCGCGGCGAGGCGACCGCCGAGCATCGCGTAGTAGATGCCTTCGCCGGAGGCCGGCGCGACGACGCCCGCCGCATCGCCCGCGAGCAGCACGTCGCGTCCGTTGTCCCACCGCCGCAGCGGCTTGAGCGGAAGCGGTGCACCCTCCCGACGGATCGTCTCGCAGGAATCGAGGCCGGTGCTGGCGCGCAGATCGCGGATCGCGCCGCGCAGGGAGAAGCCCTTGCGGGCGCTGCCGGTGCCGACGCTGACGGTGTCGCCATGCGGGAAGATCCAGGCATAGAAATCCGGCGAGAGGCGGCCCTGATAGTAGACGTCGCAGCGCGCGCCGTCGTGTCCGGCATCCGCAGGGCGCCGGACGATCTCGTGATAGGCGAAGACCTGGCGCATCCGGGCATGCCCCGGAATCTCGGCGCGTCCGACCGTAGAGGTCGCACCGTCGGCGCCG
Source organism: Methylobacterium sp. J-043 (assembly GCF_022829505.1). Lineage (NCBI taxonomy): Bacteria > Pseudomonadati > Pseudomonadota > Alphaproteobacteria > Hyphomicrobiales > Methylobacteriaceae > Methylobacterium > Methylobacterium sp. J-043. The sequence continues at coordinate 256,407 of NZ_JAKSYB010000058.1, forward strand.
ATGACGAGACGGGCCTGCGCCCGATGTTCTTCGCCGCCCTTGCCGAAGCGGTAATGCACCGTGGTGAGACCTGGGCCGTCGCGGGAGATGCGTTCGAACAGGCCGTCGCGCAGATCCGCCCCCGCGAGCGCCGCCCGCTCGCGCAGGTACGGATCGAAATGCTCGCGATCGACCATGCCGACGAAGCCGTCGCCGACCGGCATGTCGACCGCGCGCTCGCTCGGCGCCACCATCCGGGCGCAGCGGATGCGGGCGACGAGTTGCGCGTCGGGGATCGCGAAGTCGCGGATCAGCCGCGGTGGAATCGCTCCGCCGCAGGGCTTGATCCGCCCGGCCTTGTCGAGGAGCAGCACCCGCCGCCCGGAGGCGGCGAGGTCGGCGGCCGCGATCGACCCCGCGGGGCCGCCGCCCACCACCACGACGTCGAAGGTTTCGGAAGCGTCGTGGTCTGCCATGGGGTTACCGCGCCTCGAAGCCGGGGTTGAGCTGGAAGGAGGCCGTCTCGGTCAGCGGGTTGCGCCGCCGGCCGACGGTGACGTGCTCGACGCGCAGGCCGATGAGCAGGGCGACGAGGAACAGGACGCCCTCCGCCGCGAACACCGCGGCATAGGCGGTGACGGGTTCGGAGGTGACGAGGCGGGCGAGATCGACCGCGAGCGTACCGATGAGGCCGCCGGCACCGAAGGCCACGCCCTGGGCCGCGCCCCAGACGCCCATGCGGGTGCCGCGCTCGGCCTCGCCGCCGCGCCCGGCCAGCGCCATCATCGAACCGATCGCCGCCACGGCGTAGACGCCGTTGCCGAAGCCGAGGCCCGCCACCGCCGCGCGTAAGGGGAAGTCAGGTCCGATCGGTCCACCGGCGGCGATGGTCCCGAGCGCCAGCGCCGAGAGCCCGCAGCCGATGGCCGTCCAAAGCTTCAGCGATCCCAGCACCGGCCCGCCGACGAACACGGTGACGCCGGCCACGAACAGCATGCCGGCGAGCACGCCGCCGTGCTGAAGCCCGGCCAGCTTAGTCGTCGCCCCCGGCGTCATCGCGAAGACGAGACCGGCATAGGGTTCGAGAATCAGTTCCTGCGCGCTGTAGGCGAGCATCGAGACGAAGATGAACAGGGTGAAGCGCCGGGCCGCGGGCTCGGCCAGCACCTGCGCCAGCACCGCCCGGAAGGGCGGCTTCGTCTCGGCCCGGCCGGCGGCATTCGCGCGGCGGCGCGGCTCGATGCCGGCCACCGCCAGGCAAGCCACGGCGAAGGCGACGAGGGAGACGGTGCCCGAGACGGCGACGAGCCGCGCACCCGAGAACGGATCGAGGAAGTGGCCGGCCAGCGGCGCGGTCACGGCGAAGCCGGCGATCATCATCACCCAGACGATGGTCGCCGCCGCGCCCCGGCGCTCGGCTTCGACCCCGGTCGCGAGCAGGACGAGAAGCGAAGTGCCCGCCGCGCCCGCACCCATGCCGACGAGCAGGAAGGAGAAGACGGCAAGCGCGAGGCCGGCGGCGAGGTGGCTCGCCGCGAGCGCCGTCGCCGCAGCGGCGCCGAAACCGCCGAGGCAGAGCGCGGCCATGCCGCCGACGATCCACGGCGTGCGCCGCCCCCCGACATCGGAGCCGTAGCCCCATCGCGGACGCAGCACCTGCGTGGCGTAGTGCAGAGCGACGAGGGCGCCGGGCACGATCGCGGGGAGCGCCAGTTCCACCACCATCACCCGGTTGATGGTCGATGTCATCAGCACCACGACCGCCCCGAGCGCGGTCTGGACGAGCCCGAGCCGGACGATCTGGAGCCAGGAGAAAGATCGAGAGACGGCGGCGGGCGTGCGGGTCATGGCGCCAGCCCTTGCACGAGCGGGCGCAGGGCGAAAGCCGCGGCCAGCATGCCGACAACGTAGAGCGTCGTGCCGGTGCCGTTGTACCAGGCGGCGCGCGCGCGGGGCGCCTTCAGGAAATGCGTCATCAGCACGAGCTGACCCGCGAGCAGGGCACCAATCAACGCGGCATGCCAGGGCCGTTCCCAATGGAGGAGGAGCGCGACCACCACCACTTGGGGCACGGCCATGACGAGGCAGGCGAAGCGCGCCGCGCGATCGGAGCCGAGTTGCACCGGCAGCGAGCGCAGGCCCATGGCCCGGTCCCCCTCCACCGACTTGAAATCGTTGAGGGTCATGATGCCGTGCGCGCCGACCGAGTAGAGCAGGGCGACGAGGAGCACCCGCCGGTCGGGCATCGAGGCGGCCATCACCGCGGCGCCGGTGAACCAGGGCAGGCCCTCGTAGCAGAGCGCCACCGCCGAATTGCCCCACCAGCCGTTCTGCTTCAGCCGGAACGGAGGCGCCGAGTAGATCCAAGCGAGCACGAGGCCGAACAGGGCGGCACCGAGGATCCAGGGCCCGAGCAGCGCGGCGACGACCAGCGACAGAACCGTCCAGCCGGCGGCGAGATAAAGGCCCCACCGGCCGGGAATGCGCCCGGAGGGGATCGGCCGGTCGGGTTCGTTGATGGCATCGACGTGGCGATCGAACCAGTCGTTGGCGGCCTGGCTCGTCGCGCAGACCAGCGGCCCGGCGAGAAGGACGCCCGCGGCGATGACCAGCCACTGCCCGGACGGCGTCTGACCGGAGGAGATCACCCCGCAGCCGAACGCCCACATCGGTGCGAACCACGTGATGGGCTTGAGAAGCTCGACGATGGCGCTCGGCGCGGGCGTTGCCATGGCGGAAAGCTACCGGCGGGGCGCCGCATGTGTCAAGCAAGCTTTACACACACCTCAAAATAAGGCGGAGATGTCAACTCCGACGCACCTGTGCATTATAGAGCCGATTTTTTGGAAAATGCCTAAGACGTCAACTCAGGGTCGTTCCCGTCGAGGTCGCCGATGCCGTAGCGACGCATCTTCGCATAGAGACCCTGACGGCTGAGGCCGAGCATCTCCGCCGCCGAGGCGCGGTTGTCGCGCGTGATTCGCAAGGCCGCCTCGATGCACAGCTTCTCGATGAGGTCGGTCGTCTCCCGCACCAGGGCCTTCATGGACACGCGGCCCACGAGTTCGGTCATCTGCTCGACCGAGCGGGGCAGGTCGTGCCCGCCGCCGGCGTGGACCGGAGCCGCTCGCCGCGGCGTCGCGCGGACGGTGAAGCCGAAACACGGCTGATCGGCGTGAGAGGTGGAGACGGCGGCGACCTCCACCTCCTCCACGGAACCGTACTGACCGCGCATCACGGTCGAGAAATGGCGCACCGAGCCATGGTCGCGCAGCATCGTGAACAGCGCGAGCGCGTCCGTTTCCTCGCGGCCGAGCCAACTGTCGAGGGTCTGGCCGCGGACCTGCTCCTCGGTGGCGTGCTGGGTGAGATCGAGGAAGGCGGTGTTGGCGGTGAGGATACGGCGCCCAGCGTCGGTGACGACGAAGCCCTCCGGCATCCGCTGGATGACGTCGAGCACGCCACGGCCGAACTCGATGCGTTCAGGCGCTGCCGGAACGAGGGTGGCCAGGCGCAACAGCACCGAGGTCGTGCCCTCGCCGCGGAACAGGGAGGCGGAAACCCGGACGTCACCCCGGCCACCAGCCAGAGGCGCGACGAGATCCGTCGCCTGTCCGGTGACGCGCAGTCCGGCGAACAGGTTTTGCAGTTCCCGTAGGCTGCCCGCGTCGAACAGATCGGCGGCATCCTGACCGATCACGCGCTTCTGCGGGCGGCCGAGCAGCCGCATCGCCGCCGGGTTGATTTCCGTCACCCGCCGCGTGCCGGCATCGACGACCAAGACCGGCTCGCCGGAAAGCTGGAACAGGAGCTTGTAGCGGGTCTCGGCGGTGCGCAGGCGGTCGTAATCCCGCTCCAGCGCCTGCTGGGTCTCGGCCAGACGCCGCTGGAGCGCCGCGATCGTCCGCAAATCCTGCCCGACGACGATGATCGGCCCGTCCTTGCGCGGACGGAGCGTAGCATAGCGAATCGGCAGGTCCGTGCCGGAGGGAGAGGGATGATTGACCTGCCGCCAGCGGGTCATCGTGCCGGGCGCCGCGTCGCGCAGCAGCGCATCGATCTTCGGCCGGCTCTCGACGGTCACGGTGTCGATCCAAGGCTTGCCGAGCCAAGCCTCGATGCCCTGTCCCTCGAGATCACCCCGGCCGGCCGTGGTATCGCGAATGATGCCGTGGTGATCGACGACGAGAGAGAGATCGGAGGTCGCGGCAATCAGCAGCCCGGCCGCTTCTCCATCGAGAAGACCGGCCGCCTGTTGCAGCGCCGAAGAGGGGCGCCGAGGAGAAGGGCTCGCCAAGCTGCTCAAGGTCAACACTTTGTGATGGCGCAGAAAGCGCCCTTATCAACAGGCTCGCGTCCGCATTTCAAGCAAGCTTTCCGCAATGAGCGGTGCAAGACGCCCATCTTCCGCCGTGCCGTCCGCGCCGACGAGGCGGACGTGATCAGGATTCCGGGCGAAATAGGGGCCGCCGACCAACACCTTGATCCGCGGGTTGCACGAAGCACCGCGCAGGGCACGAATCCGCTCCGCAAGTGCGGGCATGAACACGTCGCAGGACAGCGTCAGCCCGAGGACGTCGAACCATTCCATGCGGACGAGATCCGCCGCGTCGAGGTTCGATTGGGCACCGGTAGTGGTCACGTCCCACCCCGATTCGCGGAAGATGGTCGCGATCAGCGACAGGCAGAAAATATGCGTCTCGCCCGGGCAAGGCAGCAGCAGGATGCTGCGCCCCGAGGGATCGACGGCATCGTTCTCAAGCCTCGCGCACAAGTCGCGCGTCGCCGCCTGAAGGCGCCCGAGGGCCACGGTTACATCTACGAAATCACAGGCATCCTCCTCCCAGAGTTGCCCGAGATACCGTGCCACCGGCGCCAGCAGATCGACCAGCACGCCTTCGAGGGTCAGCCCCTCGTCGAGGACGCGAAGGAGGTGGGGGGCGAGATCGGTGTCCGTTCGGGCGAGCAGGAGATCGCTGAGGCGCTGAACTTCGTCGGGCGTCGGCCGGCGCCCGGAGGCCGCGGGCCGGGGCGTCGCCCGGTCACGGTGCGCCAGCATCAGCCGGGGCAAAATCTCGGCCTCGACCACGCTGGCCAGCTGCCGGCGCATCCCGAGTCCGTCGGGCTGCTGCTCAAACGCAGAGGGGACAAGCGGCTCGGCCACGACCCGGCATTCCGGTGCCACAGCGGGAAATTCGAGACGCTCGCCGAGATGCCTCCAGTCGCCCATGGGCGTCTCCCTGAGGATGCGGCTCGGTGGATGCAGCGTGCAATTTAATGCGCTGATCGGTGCCGAGGCAACGGACGCGTGTAGGCCAACGATACGCTTCCGCCCACGATTGGCAATCCCCGACCCCGTCCAGCTCGGAAGAAATGTAATCCGCAACAACCGTCAACTTGGATTGACACTTTTGGGTGGCCGGGCCTAGGCTCAGCCTATCGAGGTCTCCGAAGACGAGGCCGAAGGGCGAGCGAGGGCGGACGCCATGCGTCAGCACCAAGGCCGGCAACAACCGCTCTACACGAGCGCACAACGTCAGCGGCGCGACGCGTCGCCCTGGACGCTGGTGCAGGGGATTCTGGCTCCGCTGCAGTTTCTCGTCTTCGCCGTGAGTCTCGGCCTCGTCCTGCGCACGCTCGCCACAGGGGAAGGGGCGGACATCGCCAATGCCTCCGTCGTCGCCAAGACCCTCTGTCTCTACGCGATCATGGTCACGGGCTCGATCTGGGAGAAGGTCGTGTTCGGCCGCTACCTGTTCGCGCCGGCCTTCTTCTGGGAGGACGTGTTCAGCATGCTCGTGCTTGCGCTGCACACGGCCTATCTCGCGGCGCTCGGCTTAAACCTGCTCGATACGCAGGGATTGCTCGTCCTCGCGCTCGCCGCCTACGCCACCTACCTCATCAATGCCGGCCAGTTCCTCCTGAAGCTCCGGGCGGCGCGGCTCGAAGCGCCGGCGCCCCTCTCTTTCGCAGGTGAGGTGGCCCGGTGAACGCCCACGCGCCCCTTCCTTCCACCGAATGCGGCGTCGCGGTCCGCGCCGAGCACGGCCAGCGGGCGGTGTTCTGCGGCCTCACCGGCATCGTCTGGCTCCACCGGAAGATCCAGGACGCGTTCTTTCTCGTCGTCGGCTCGCGCACCTGCGCCCACCTGATCCAGTCGGCGGCGGGCGTGATGATCTTCGCCGAGCCGCGCTTTGCCACCGCCATCATCGACGAGCGCGATCTCGCGGGCCTCGCCGACATGAACGAGGAACTCGAGCGGGTGGTGACGCGGCTGATCGAGCGGCGGCCCGACATCCGGCTGCTGTTCCTCGTCGGCTCCTGCCCCTCGGAAGTGATCAAGCTCGACCTGTCGCGGGCGGCCCTGCGGCTGTCGCGGCGGCTCGCCCCGGAGGTGCGGGTGCTGAACTATTCGGGCTCCGGCATCGAGACGACCTTCACGCAGGGCGAGGATGCCTGCCTCGCCTCCCTGGTGCCGGAACTGCCGGAGACGACGGCGACGGACGAACTCCTCGTCGTCGGCGCACTCGCCGACGTCGTCGAGGATCAGTTCGCCCGGCTGTTCTCCGATCTCGGCATCGATGCGCGCTTCCTCCCGGCGCGACGCGCCGGCCAGATGCCCCCGGTCGGGCGCGGCACGCGCTTTCTCCTGGCGCAACCCTTCCTGGCCGACACCGCGCGGGCCCTGGAAGAGCGCGGAGCCCGGCGAATCGCCGCCCCGTTCCCCCTGGGTGCGGAGGGCACGACGGAGTGGCTGCGCGCGGCGGCCGACGCCTTCGGTGTCGATGCCGCCCGGTTCGAGGCGGTGACGGCGCCGGGCCTGCGCCGCTCGCATCAGGCGCTCGCCGCCTATGCCGAGAAGCTTGCCGGCAAGCGGGTGTTCTTCTTCCCCGATTCGCAGCTCGAAGTGCCGCTCGCCCGCTTCCTGTCTAGGGAGATGGGTGCCGAGCTGATCGAGGTCGGCACGCCCTATCTGCATCGGGGCCACCTCGCCGCCGAACTCGACTGGCTCCCCGACGGCACCGCCGTGGTGGAGGGCCAGAGCCTCGACGACGGGCTCGACCGGTGCCGCGCGGCGCGGCCGGACCTGACCGTGTGCGGCCTCGGCCTCGCCAACCCGCTCGAAGCGGAGGGGCTGACCACGAAATGGTCGATCGAACTGCTGTTCACGCCGATCCAGGGCTACGAGCAGGCGGGCGACCTCGCCGAATTGTTCGCGCGCCCGCTCGACCGGCGCGCCAGGCTGGAGGTGTAGCGGCCATGCAGCTCACCGTCTGGACCTATGAGGGACCGCCGCATATCGGCGCCATGCGGGTCGCCACCGCGATGGAGAGGCTGCACTACGTGCTGCACGCCCCCCAAGGCGACACCTATGCCGACCTGCTCTTCACGATGATCGAGCGGCGCGCCAAACGCCCGCCGGTGACCTACACCACCTTCCAGGCTCAGGATCTCGGCCGCGACACCGCCGCGATCTTCAAGGACGCGGTCGCCGCCGCCTACGCGCGGTTCCAGCCCCAGGCGATGATCGTCGGCGCCTCCTGCACCGCCGAGTTGATCCAGGACGATCCGGGCGGTCTCGCCAAGGCGCTCGCCCTGCCGATCCCGGTGATCCCGCTGGAGTTGCCGGCCTACCAGAAGAAGGAGAACTGGGGCGCCTCCGAGACCTTCTACCGCCTCGTGCGCGCCCTGGCCGGCGCTCCGAGCGAGCGCGCCCCGCGCGAAGGGCGGCGCCCAGCCTGCAACATCCTCGGCCCCACGGCCCTCGGCTTCCGTCACCGCGACGACCTGATCGAGGTCCGGCGCCTCCTCGAAGGCCTCGGGATCGCGGTGAACGTGGTTGCGCCGCTCGGCGCGACGCCCGCGGATCTCGTTCGGCTGGGCGAAGCCGACTTCAACGTCGTGCTCTATCCCGAGGTGGCGCGCAGCGCCGCGCAGTACCTTGAAAAGACGTTCCAGCAGCCCTTCGTCGATGTGGTGCCGATCGGCGTCGGCGCGACGACGCGCTTCGTGGAAGCGGTCGCCGCCCTGGCCGGGGTCGATCCCGCCCCCGTCCTCGCCGACGCGCCTTCGCGCCTGCCCTGGTACAGCCGGTCGGTCGATTCGACCTATCTGACGGGCAAACGCGTCTTCGTGTTCGGAGACGCCACACACGCGCTGGCCCTGGCCCGCGTCGCCGCGCACGAACTCGGCTTCAAGCTCGTCGGGCTCGGCACCTACACCCGCGAATTTGCCCGCGAGGTCCGGGCGGAAGCGGCCCTCCACGGCATCGAGGCGACGATCACCGACGACTACCTCGACGTCGAGGCGGCGATCCAGGCGGCGGCGCCCGAACTCGTGCTCGGCACGCAGATGGAGCGCCACATCGCTAAGCGGATCGGCATCCCCTGCGCGGTGATCTCGGCACCGATCCACGTGCAGGACTTTCCCGCCCGCCACTCGCCGCAGATGGGTTTCGAGGGCGCCAACGTCCTGTTCGACACCCTCGTGCACCCCCTGATGATGGGGCTGGAGGAACATCTCCTCGGGATGTTCCGCGAAGATCCCGAATTCCACGATGGCGCCGCCCCGTCTCATCTCGGCCGCGGGCCGAACGGGACGGCGGACGCCGTGGAACGGGCGCCGAAGACTCCCCCCCTCGCGTCGGCGCCCGTTCCATCCCCCATCCAGATCCAGGGTGCCGACGCGGTTCGCACCGCGCCGTGGGCGCCCGATGCCGAGAAGGAGCTGAAGAAGATCCCGTTCTTCGTGCGCGGAAAGGCCCGCGCCAACACCGAGCGCTTCGCCCGAGAGCGGCAGCTCCCGCTCATCACTCTCGAGACCCTCTACGATGCCAAGGCGCATTTCGGCCGATAGGCCCACCATCCGCGTCGCCATCGTCACGCTCGACAATCACTTGGCGAGCGCGGTGGAACGGGCGCGCCTGCGGCTCGCGGCCGAGATGCCGGGGCTGAGCTTGAGCTTCCACGCCGCCGCGGAATGGGAGACCGACAAGGCCGCGCTCCGCGCCTGCGAGGCGGAGATCGCGCGGGCCGACATCGTCGTCTCGGCGATGCTGTTCCTCGATGAGCATGTCCGGGCGATCCTGCCGGCGATCCTGGCCCGCCGCGAGAGCTGCGATGCGATGATCGGCTGCCTCTCGGCCTCCGAGATCGTGCGCACGACCAAGCTCAACCGCTTCGACATGAGCGGGAACAAGCGCTCGGCCCTCGATTTCCTGAAGCGGCTGCGCGGCAAGCCGGGCGCGGAGGGCAATGCCGCCCGCCAGATGGCGCTGGTGCGCAAGCTGCCGAAGATCCTGCGCTTCATCCCCGGCTCGGCGCAGGACGTGCGCGCCTATTTCCTCACCCTGCAATACTGGCTCGCGGGCTCTGACGAGAACGTGGCGAGCCTCGTGCGCTTCCTCGTGCAGCGCTACGCCGCCGGCCCCCGAACCGTGTGGCGCGAGATCGCGGCCGCCCCGGCGCCCCAGCATTATCCCGAGACCGGTCTCTATCATCCGCGCATGGCGGGCCGCGTCGGCGAGAGCCTGTCCGCCCTGCCGACCGTGCCGGGCGCCCGCGGTCGCGTCGGCCTGCTGCTGATGCGTTCCTACGTGCTGGCCGGCAACACGGCGCATTACGACGGCGTCATCGCCGCCCTGGAGGCCAAGGGCCTCTCGGTGGTGCCGGCCTTCGCCGCCGGCCTCGACAACCGCCCGGCGGTGGACGCCTACTTCACGGTCAACGGCCGGCCGGCCATCGACGCGCTTGTCTCGCTCACCGGGTTCTCGCTGGTCGGCGGCCCGGCCTACAACGACGCGGCGGCGGCGGAGGCGACCCTGGCACGGCTCGACGTGCCCTATCTCGCCGCCCACGCCCTGGAGTTCCAGACGATCGAGCAGTGGGAGGCGGGCTCGCGCGGCCTGTCGCCGGTCGAGGCGACCATGATGGTCGCGATCCCCGAACTCGACGGCGCCACCGCGCCGATGGTGTTCGGCGGCCGCTCCTCGGCCTCCGGCCCCGGCAATGCCCGCGACATGCGCGTGCATCCCGAGCGCGCCGAGCGGCTCGCGGCCCGGATCGATCGGCTCGTGTCCCTGCGGCGGCGGCCGAAGCGCGAACGGCGTCTGGCCGTGATCCTGTTCAATTTTCCGCCCAATGCCGGCGCCACCGGCTCGGCCGCCTTCCTCTCGGTCTACGCCTCGCTGCTGAACACCCTGCGCGGCCTGAAGGCCGACGGGTACACGGTGGAAGTGCCCGACAGCGTCGATACGCTTCGCGAAAAAATTCTCGGCGGCAACGCCAGCCGCTACGGCACGCCGGCCAACGTCCACGCCCGCGTCTCGGCCGAGGATCACGTCCGCCGCGAAACCTACCTGCCCGAGATCGAGGCGCAGTGGGGCCCGGCGCCCGGCCGCCACCAGAGCAACGGCGCCGACATCCTCGTGCTCGGTGCGCAGTTCGGCAACGTCTTCGTCGGGGTGCAGCCCGCCTTCGGCTACGAGGGCGACCCGATGCGGCTGCTGTTCGAGCAGGGCTTCGCGCCGACCCACGCCTTCAGCGCCTTCTACCGCTGGCTGCGCGAGGATTTCTCGGCCGACGCCGTGCTGCATTTCGGCACCCACGGCGCGCTCGAATTCATGCCGGGCAAGCAGGCCGGCTTGTCGGAGGCGTGCTGGCCCGAGCGGCTGATCGGGGCGTTGCCGAACGTCTACCTCTACGCCGCCAACAACCCGTCCGAGGGCACGATCGCCAAGCGCCGCTCCGCCGCGACACTGGTAAGCTATCTCACGCCGAGTCTCGCCGCCGCCGGGCTCTACCGCGGCCTGTGCGACCTTAAGGCCTCGGTCGAGCGCTGGCGCGGCCTTGAGCCGGAAGCCACGGCCGAACGCTCGGCGCTCGCCGCGATCATCCAGGCGCAGGGCGCAGCCGTTGATCTCGTGCCGGCCGATCCCGCCTGGGAGGGCAATCCCGCCCCGCATGTCACCGCGCTCGCCGCCGCTTTGTTCGAACTCGAACAGACGCTGATCCCGCACGGCCTGCACGTGATCGGCCAGGGGATGGCCGGCGAGGAACGCGTCGATCTGCTGCTCGCCCTGGCGGAAGCCTCGCACGGGCTCAAGCCGGCCCGCGCCGGGATCGAGCATCTGATCGCGGGCGCGTCCCTCAGCGAGTCGCTGGCCGCGGCCGGTTTGCCGGCCGACGAGACCCACCGGGGCGCCTTCGCCGACCTCGCCCGGATCGATGCCGACCTCGCCCGTGACAGCGAGTTGCCCGCGCTGATGCGGGCCCTCGACGGGCGCTTCGTCGCCCCGGTCGCGGGCGGCGATCTTCTGCGCAATCCCGGCATCCTGCCCACGGGGCGCAACCTGCACGGCTTCGACCCCTACCGCCTGCCCACGGCCTTCGCGCTGGCGGACGGCGCCAAACAGGTGGCGCGGGTGCTGGATCGCCACATCGCGGAAGGCCGGGCCCTGCCGGAAAGTGTCGCCCTCGTCCTGTGGGGCACCGACAACCTGAAGAGCGAGGGCGGCCCCATTGCCCAGGCGCTGGCGCTGATCGGCGCGGCGCCCCGCTTCGACGGTTACGGCCGCCTCGCGGGGGCCGAGCTGATCCCGCTCGAAAGGCTCGGCCGCCCGCGCATCGATGCGGTGGTCACGCTCTCGGGCATCTTTCGCGATCTTCTGCCCCTGCAGACCAAGCTGCTCGCGGAAGCGAGCTTCATGGCAGCCAGCGCCGACGAGCCGATCGAGAAAAACTTCGTGCGCAAGCACGCGCTGGCGATCCAGGCCGAGCAAGGCTGCGACTTCGAGACGGCGGCGCTGCGCGTCTTCTCCAATGCCGAGGGGGCCTACGGCGCCAACGTCAACCATCTCGTCGAGTCCGGCCGCTGGGACGACGAGGACGAACTCTGCGAGACGTTCTCGCGCAGGAAGAGCTTCGCCTACGACCGGTCCGGCCGTCCGGCGCCGCAGCGCGACCTGATGAAGGCGGTGCTGTCGCGGGTCGATCTCGCCTACCAGAACCTCGATTCGGTCGAACTCGGCGTCACGAGTGTCGATCACTACTTCGACGGGCTCGGCGGGATGGGCCGGGCGGTGGCCCGCGCCCGTGGCGAGGCGGTGCCGATCTACATCAGCGACCAGACCCGGGGGGAGGGGCGCGTGCGCTCCCTCGACGAGCAGGTGGCGTTGGAAACTCGCACCCGCATGCTCAACCCGAAATGGTACGAGGGCCTGCTCGGCCACGGCTACGAGGGCGTGCGCCAGATCGAGGCGACGCTGACCAACACCGTCGGCTGGTCCGCCACCGCCGGCGCGGTGCAACCCTGGATCTACGAGCGCATCACCGAGACCTTCGTGCTCGACGACGTGATGCGCGACCGTATGGCGACCCTCAACCCCACGGCCTGCGCCAAGGTCGCGAGCCGCCTGATCGAGGCTCACCGCCGCGGCTTCTGGACTCCCGACCCGGCGATGCGCGACGCGCTCGACCGTGCCGAGGAGGAACTGGAAGACCGGCTGGAGGGCGTCACACCCGGCATCACCGCAGGAGTCGCGGCATGAACATCGCCATCCGAAATCCGGTCCCGATCCGCCGCGAGGAGGGCAGCCTGCAGGTCTCGCTCGATCCGGACGACCGGATCGAGACCGCCAAGGTCTTCGCGGTCTACGGCAAGGGCGGCATCGGCAAGTCCACCACCTCCTCGAACCTGTCGGTGGCCTTCTCGAAGCTCGGCAAGCGCGTCCTGCAGATCGGCTGTGACCCGAAGCACGACTCGACCTTTACCCTGACCAAGCGCCTCGCACCGACGGTGATCGACGCGCTCGAATCGGTGAACTTCCACTCCGAGGAGTTGCGGCCGGAAGACTTCGTGGTCGAGGGCTATAATGGCGTGAAATGCGTCGAGGCCGGCGGCCCGCCCGCCGGCACCGGCTGCGGCGGCTACGTCGTCGGGCAGACGGTGAAGCTCCTCAAGGAGCATCACCTCCTGGAGGATACCGACGTCGTCGTGTTCGACGTCCTCGGCGACGTGGTCTGCGGCGGCTTCGCCTCGCCGCTCCAGCACGCCGACCGAGCGCTGATCGTCACCGCCAACGATTTCGATTCGATCTTCGCGATGAACCGCATCGTCGCGGCGATCCACTCCAAGTCGAAAAACTACGGCGTGCGCCTCGGCGGTGTCATCGCCAACCGCTCGGCGGGGACCGACGAGATCGACCGCTTCAACGCGGCGGTGGGCCTGCGCCGGCTCGCGCATTTCCCCGACCTCGACGTGGTGCGCCGCTCGCGCCTGAAGAAATCGACCCTGTTCGAGATGGATCCGTCGCCGGAGCTGAAGGCCGTCACCGACGAGTACATGCGGCTCGCCGAGACGCTCTGGGCCGGTGCCGACCCCTGCGAGGCCGCGCCGATGAAGGACCGCGACCTGTTCGAATTCCTTGGCTTCGATTGATCTTGGGTTCGACTGATGAGCACGCCCTACCTCACCCGCCGCTCCCAGTTGGAGACCTACTTCGACCGCACCGCGGTGGAAGCCTGGTCGCGCCTCACCTCCGACGCACCGGTCTCGAAGATCCGCGCCACGGTGCGGGCTGGGCGCGACACCATGCGCGCTAACCTGCTGAGTTGGCTTCCGGCGGATCTCACCGGCCTGCGCCTGCTCGATGCCGGCTGCGGCACCGGCGCGCTCGCGGTCGAGGCCGCGCGGCGGGGCGCGGAGGTGACGGCGATCGACGTCTCGCCGACGCTGATCGGGCTCGCCCGCGAGCGTCTACCCACGATCCCCGGTCCGGGCTCCGTCGACTTCCGGGTCGGTGACATGCTCGACCCCTGGCTCGGCCGCTTCGACCACGTCGTCGCAATGGATTCGCTGATCCATTACCAGGCGCCGGACATCGTCCGGGCGCTCGCCGAACTCTCCCTGCGCACCGATGGCAGCCTGCTGTTCACGGTCGCCCCGCGCACGGCGCTGCTGACGCTGATGCACGCGGCCGGCAAGCTATTTCCGAAGGCCGACCGGGCGCCCGCCATCGTGCCGATCACCGAGAGCGGCCTTCGGCGGCGCATCGCAGCGGAGCGAGCGCTGACGCGTTTCGCCGTCGAGCGGACGCACCGGGTCAACAGCGGTTTCTACCTCTCGAACGCGATCGAGCTGCGCAAGACGGCGTCATCGGCAATCGAGAGCGGGGCCGCTCGATGAAATCCGGCCTCGCCATCACCCAGGCGCTGCTTCGCCTCGGCCCGGCGATCTTGCCCTTCGCCGACGCGGCGACGAAGGAGCTGCCCCTCGGGCGCCTGATGCGGCTCGCACTGTTCCAGGTCACGGTCGGGATGGCCGCCGTGCTGCTGATCGGCACGCTCAACCGGGTGATGATCGTCGAGCTTGCAGTGCCGGCGTGGATCGTCGCGGTGATGCTGTCGCTGCCGCTGCTGTTCGCCCCCTTGCGGGCGCTAATCGGCTTCCGTTCCGATACGCACCGCTCGGTGCTCGGCTGGCGGCGGGTGCCCTACATCTGGTTCGGCACGCTGCTGCAATTCGGCGGGCTGGCGATCATGCCGTTCGCTCTGCTGATCCTGTCGGGCGACACCACCGGTCCGCTCTGGGTCGGCCATGTTGCGGCGGCGCTGGCCTTCCTGCTCGTCGGCGCGGGGCTTCACACCACGCAGACCGTCGGGCTGGCGCTGGCCACCGACCTCGCCCCGGCGCACGCCCGCCCGAAGGTGGTGGCGCTCCTCTGCGCCATGCTGCTTGCCGGCATGATGGGCAGCGCCGTGCTGTTCGGGCTGGCGCTGGCGAACTTCTCGGCCGTCCGCCTGATCCAGGTGATCCAGGGCGCGGCGCTGGTCACGATCGTGCTCAACGGCGTCGCCCTGTGGAAGCAGGAGCCGCGCGATCCGCACCGCACCGACCGGGCGGCGCCGCGGCCGAGCTTCGCCCACTCCTGGCGCGGCTATGCCGGGGAGCGCACCGCACAGCGGCGGCTTGCGGCGATCGCGCTCGGCACCGCGGCGTTCTCGATGCAGGACATCCTGCTCGAACCCTATGGCGGCCAGATCCTCGGCCTCACCGTGGCGCAGACCACGGCGCTCACCGCGATGCTCGCGGCCGGTGGCGGCCTAGGGCTGATCGCAGCGGCGCGCTGGCTCAACCGCGGCGGCGACCCCTACCGGGTCGCGGCAACGGGCGCGGTGATCGGCATCGCAGCCTTCTCGGCGGTGATCTTCGCCGCACCCCTTGCCTCGGCCCGGCTGTTTGCAGCGGGCGTCACGCTGATCGGGATCGGCGGCGGATTGTTCGCCCACGGCACGCTCACCGCCTCCATGGCCAAGGCCGGGCCCGAGGATACCGGCCTCGCGCTCGGCGCCTGGGGCGCAGCGCAGGCGACCGCCGCGGGCCTCGCCATCGCCGCCAGCGGCATCCTGCGCGATCTCGGCGCCGCGGTGGCGCAGTCGGGCGCCCTCGGCGAAGGCATGAACGAGCCGGCCATCGGCTACCTCATCGTCTACCACGTCGAGATCGCGCTGCTCTTCGCCACGCTGATCGCGCTCGGCCCGCTCGTGCGCGCGGACGCCCCCCGTTCCACCCATCCGAACGAGCGACGTTCCGGTTCGTTCGACCCCCTCGTCAACCGTCCTACCTGATCGGAGGCCTGCCATGCCCAGAGGCGAGATCACCGGTTACATCGATGTCGCGCAGGTCACGCTCTACGCGTTCTGGATCTTCTTTGCGGGCCTCGTCTTCTACCTGCGCCGAGAGGATCGGCGTGAGGGCTACCCGCTCGAGAACGAGGCCGCCGGCCGGCTGAAGAGCCCGGACCCGATCCTCATCCCGTCGCCGAAGGCCTTCCACCTGTCGAGCGGCCACACGATGTACGCGCCGCAGGCCAACGTCGCCTACGACGCGAACGTGCCGAGTGCACGCCGCGAGGCCTTCCCCGGCGCCCCCTACTTCCGCACCGACACCTCGCTCCAGGCCGGCGTCGGACCCGGCTCCTGGGTGCCGCGCCACGACGAGCACGACCGGACCTGGGACAACGAGTATAGGATCGTCCCCTTACGCGTCGCCGACGCCTTCGTGGTCCACGAGGACGGGCCGAACCCGATCGGCATGCCGGTCTACGGCGTCGACCGGCAGATCGCCGGCACCGTCGTCGATCTCTGGCTCGATCGCGGCGAATCCTTCGTGCGCTACTACGAGGTCGAACTCGGCGCGGGCGGGCGCCGGGTGCTGATGCCGGTGACGTTCTGCACCACCGGCCGCTTCTCCCGCACGGTGAAGACCGAGGCGCTGCTGGCGGCACAGTTCGCCGATATCCCCGGAACCAAGGATCCCGACTCCGTCACCCTGCTCGAGGAGGAGCGGATCATGGCGTATTTCGGCGCCGGCACCCTCTACGCCTCGCCCGCTCGTGCGGAGCCGATCCTATGAGCGACTCTGACTTCCTGCCCGAAGGGACGCTGCGGGGTCTGCCCGGCCCGTTACCGCCGGGGGAGCGCATCCTGTGGCGCGGCGCCCCGAGCCTCTCCGGCGTGCTGCTGCGCGCTTTCCACGCCCGGCTCGTGATGGTGTGGTTCGCCGGCACCGCCACGGTGCTGGCCATCGGCGCCGCCGCGAGCGGGGGCCCGGCGCACGCTCTTACCGTCGCGGGTCCGACCCTGCTGATCGGCGTCGCGGCGCTCGGCCTGCTGAGTGTCCTCGCTTGGCTCGTCCACCGCACCACGGTCTACACGCTCACCGACCAGCGCATGGTGCTGCATGTCGGCATCGCCCTGCCGATCACCCTGAACCTGCCGCTCACCCGGATCGAATCGGCGGACCTGCGACTGTTTGCCGACGGCACCGGCGACATCCCCCTGCGCCTGCCGCCGGGCGAGCGGGTCGCCTACCTGCATCTCTGGCCGCATGCCCGGCCCTGGCGCGTGAGCCGGCCGGAGCCGATGCTGCGCTCGGTGCCCGAGGCCCGGAGCGTGGTGGCCCTGCTTGCGCCGGCGCTCGCGGCGCAGACCGAAGGTTCGGCCGAGGCGGCCGCCAGAGGGCCGGCACGCGCCGTGGAACCCGCCGCGACCGGACGCGCGAGTGCCGCCCCCGGCCGCCTCGCGACCGCCGGGGCCCGATAGCGGAGCGTGAGACCGATGCCCGTCGAGCTGAATTTTCGCCGCCCGCCGCAAAAGCCGCAATCCCAGCGGCCGGCGCTTATGGCCGTCGCAGCCCTGCTCACGGTGGCGATTCTTGCCGTCGTCCTCGGCCGCGGACGGGAGACGGGGCCGGAGGCACCGGCCGCCCACCCGGTTCAGACCCTGGCCTTCCACGCCGAGGACCAGCCGGACGGCGCCATCGACCTGCGCGAGGCCGGGGACGGAAAGCTGGTCGCCCGGATCGAGCCGGGGCAGGACGGCTTCATCCGCGGCACGCTGCGCGGGCTCGCCCAGGCCCGGCAGCGCGAGGGCCTGAGCCGCGAGCCGCCGTTCACCCTCACGCGATTCGACAACGGGACTTTGTCGTTGGAGGATGGGGCCACCGGGCGGCAAGTGCCGCTGCTGGCCTTCGGCCCTTCGAATGCGAAGGCCTTCGCCCGCCTGCTGCCCGGCACGGAGCTGCGGTGATGGGAGAGGGGGCGGACATGGCCTGGATCGGCAAGACGGTCGTCGAGGTGCCTTGCACCGTCGAGATCGAACAGACGCCGGAGAGCCTGCACGCGCACGTGACGCTGGATGGCGGGTTCGAGATCGAGCCCGGCGACGAGGTCCAGGTTCACGATGCGCCGACCGAGGTGCCCTATGGCGAGCGCATCACCGTTCGCCGCACCGCCACCGTGACCCGCGCGGGCCGGCTGGAGCGGGCCTGGACCAAGCTAATCGCCCATCTCGAGCTGACCGAGCTCTACGAGGTGAGCTTTTCCGAACGGAGGAAGCTGTGAACGCCAACGTCCAGCCCCAAGCCGCTGCGGGAGTGCCCCTCCCGCGCCAGCCGCTCAACGAATCGACGAAGAGCGCGCAACAGACGACGTTCCTGAGCCCGCGCTTCTACACCACCGATTTCGACGAGCTCGACCGCACCGATGTCGAGCCCGTGCGCCGCGAGTGGGACATCCTAATCGAGGAGCTGCGCTCGGACCCGAACAAGCGCCATTTCGTGCGCAACGAAGAGTTCGATTGCGACCTCGCCGACATGGACCCGGAGCTGCGCAAGGAGTTCCTCGACTTCCTCGTCTCCTCGATCACGGCCGAGTTCTCGGGCTGCGTGCTCTACGCGGAGATGCGCAAGCGCGCGAAGAACAAGGACATCAAGGAGCTGTTCGGCTTCATGAGCCGTGACGAGGCGCGGCATGCCGGTTTCATCAACGATACGCTGAAGGACTTCGGCGTCGGCGTCGATCTCGGCTTCCTGACGAAGGCGAAGAAGTACACCTTCTTCAAGCCGAAGTTCATCTTCTACGCTACCTATCTCTCGGAGAAGATCGGCTACGCCCGCTACATCACCATCTATCGCGAGCTGGAGCGGCATCCGGAACGGCGCATCCACCCGATCTTCAAGTGGTTCGAGAAGTGGTGTAACGACGAGTTCCGCCACGGCGAGGCGTTCGCGCTCCTCATGCGCGCCAACCCTCGGCTGACGACGGGCGTCAACCGCTATTGGATCCGCTTCTTCCTGCTGGCGGTGTTCGCGACGATGTATGTCCGTGACCATTGCCGCCCGGCCTTCCACAAGGCGCTCGGGGTTGATCCGACCGACTACGACTTCAAGGTTTTCCGGATTACGTCCGAGATCTCGAAGCAAACCTTCCCGATCACCCTCGACCTCGACGATCCGCGCTTCAAGGCGGGGCTCGACCGGCTCCTGGTCTGCGCCGACAAGATCGCTGCCGCCAAGGCGGAAGGGGGCCTGTCGGGGAAACTGAAGCACGGCGCCCAGACCGTGGTCGCGGCCGTGACCTTCGCGCGGCTCTACCTGCTGCCGGTCAAGCAGAACGCGATGCCCGCCGACATCCGCCTCGATCCGGTCTGGTAGCATGGGCGTCTACGCCGCTCCGGCGCTCTACGCCGTCCTGCTGTGGTGGTCGGCCACCGGGCTGGTGCTGGTGCTCCAGCACCTGCCGCGGCGGACGCACGCCCGCAGCATGGTCGCGGCGAGCGCCGTCCTGGCCGGTGCGCTCTGGACCATCCGCGCGGTCGCCGAGGACGACACGGAGACGGGCGCCTATCTCGGCTTCACCGCCGCGGTGGTCGTCTGGGGCTGGCAGGAGATGAGCTACTACATGGGCTTCGTCTCCGGCCCGAAGCCCGCCGCCTGCGCGCCGAACCTGCGCGGGTTCGACCGCTTCTTCGCGGCGCTCGCCACCAGCCTGTGGCACGAATTCGCGATCCTGATCGGCGGGCTCGCCATCCTCTGCCTCACCTGGGGGGAGGGGAACCGGGTCGCGCTCTGGACCTACGGCCTGCTCACGCTGATGAACGCCTCGGCACGGCTCAACCTATTCCTCGGCGTGCGCAACCTCCACGCCGAGTTCCTGCCGCCGCATCTCGGCTACCTCGCCTGCTACCTGAGCCGCCGGCCGATGAACCCGCTGTTTCCGCTCTCGGTGACGCTGGGCACCGCCGCGACGGTCCTGCTCGCCCGCGGCGCGCTCGGCGATGCGGCCGCGCCGCAGACGGTAACGGGCTTTGCCCTGCTCGCAACCCTCGCGGCGCTCGCCACCCTGGAGCACTGGTTCCTGATGCTGCCGCTGCCCTCGGCGGCGCTCTGGAACTGGAGCCTTCCCGGCCGTGCCGCACCCACGGCGGCCGAGATGCCCGAAACCCGGGCAGTACACCGCGAATGAGGTGAGGCGGACGCAAGATCCGCCCACCGGCATCATCTTCTTCGGGGAGGACGGCATGGATTACGAAGCGTTCTTCGGCAATGCGATCACCGGGCTCCACCGGGAAGGGCGCTACCGCGTCTTCACCGATCTGGAGCGGCAGGCGGGGCGTTTTCCCTACGCGACGCATCACAGCCCCGGCGGTGAACGCGAGGTCACCGTCTGGTGCTCGAACGACTATCTCGGCATGGGTCAGCACCCTTCGGTGCTGCGGGCGATGCACGAGGCGATCGAGCGATGCGGAGCCGGCGCGGGCGGCACCCGCAACATCTCCGGCACCAACCACTACCATGTGCTCTTGGAGCAGGAACTGGCCGACCTCCACGACAAGGAAGCGGCGCTGATCTTCTCGTCCGGCTACGTCTCGAACTGGGCGGCGCTCGGCACGCTCGCGTCGAAACTTCCAAATTGCGTCGTTTTCTCCGATGAGGGCAACCACGCCTCGATGATCGAGGGCATCCGTTCGAGCCGGGCCGAACGCCAGATCTTCCGCCACAACGATCCGGAAGATCTGAACCGCAAGCTCGGGCTGATCGAGCCCGGCCGGGCCAAGCTCGTTGCCTTCGAGTCGGTCTATTCCATGGATGGCGACATCGCCCCGATCGACGAGATCTGCGACGTGGCCGAGGCGCACGGGGCGCTCACCTATCTCGACGAGGTCCACGCGGTCGGCCTCTACGGCGCGCGGGGCGGCGGCATCTCGGAGCGGATGGGGCTCGCCCACCGACTCGACGTGATCGAGGGAACGCTGGGCAAGGCGTTCGCCGTCCATGGCGGCTACATCACTGGCTCGAACCAGCTCTGCGACTTCGTGCGCAGCTTCGCCTCGGGCTTCATCTTCACGACCTCGCTTCCGCCCGCGGTCGCCGCCGGCGCCGCAGCGAGCATCCGCCACCTCAAGGCCAGCACCGTGGAGCGGGCGCGGCATCAGGAGCGGGTGGCGCGGGTGCGGCAGGCGCTGGACGCAGCCGGCATCCCGACTTTGGCCAACCGCAGCCACATCGTGCCGGTGATGGTCTGCGACCCCGTGCTGTGCAAGGCGATCAGCGATGCCCTGCTCGACGAGTTCGGCATCTACGTGCAGCCGATCAACTATCCGACTGTGCCACGCGGGACAGAGCGCCTGCGCATCACGCCTTCGCCGCTGCATTCCAACGCCGACATCGACCACCTCGTGGATGCTCTCAGCACAATCTGGCGGCGGATCGGGTTGAGTAAGGCGGCGGCAGAGTAGAAGACAGGCGGGCCGCGCTACATCTTCTTCTCGAGCGCGGCCTTCACCTGCATGAGTTGATCCCACACCACACCGGGGCTGGTGCCCATCGCCTCAAGCACCGCGTTCACGCCCCAGAACAGGCCGAACACGATCACCGGCACCAGGATCCAGCCAAGGATCTCCTCGCCGCGGTGACGGGCCTTGCGGCGGCGGCGGCGTCTCTCGCGGGATGTCAGCGGCTTCGGCCGGGCCGGAGCCGGCTGTGGCGCGACAGGCGTGAGGGGACCCTCCTGCGCGTCGCTCGTCATGTGACCCCCATTGCTGGCCGATGCCGGGTTCTCCGACGGAGAACGGCGCCGCCCATATCCGGGAGCCGGCGCAGGAACGCAACCCGCGCCGGCTTCGAAGGTCGCTCACTCTTGCGGGTGAGCGACCCTGTGCCCTCAGACCTTGAGCGGCACCTTCGGCACGGTGCGGACAGAGCCGCCTCCGGAAGAACCGCCCCCGGACGGACCACCGTCACGCTTGGGTGTCTTCTTCCGCGGGGCCGAGCGCGGCTTAGAGCGCTTGCGCTTGGCTGCGTTGGCGACGTCCGTCTCGGGCTTGGGCGTGACGGGACCGGCGGGGAACTCGAAGGCGAGCTCGGCCTTGTCCTTGCCGTCCTCGGCTTCCGGCTTCTTCAGAACGACCTTGACGGCACCGCCGTCCTTGAGGCGGCCAAACAGCACCTCGTCGGCGAGCGGCGTCTTGATCGTGGACTGGATCAGACGGGCCATGGGGCGGGCGCCCATCGCGTCATCGTAGCCGTTCTCTACGAGCCAGTCGCGGGCCTCGTCCGAGAGCTCGATGGTGACGTTGCGGTCGGCGAGCTGCGCTTCGAGCTGGAGCACGAACTTGTCGACGACCTTGGCAACGACCTCCTTCGGCAGGTGGCCGAACGAGATGATCGCATCGAGGCGGTTGCGGAATTCCGGCGCGAATAGCCGGTTGATCGCCTCCACGTCGTCACCAGTGCGCTTCGTCTGCGTGAAGCCGTAGGCGGAGCGCGCCATGTCGGAGGCGCCCGCATTCGACGTCATGATGATGATGACGTTGCGGAAATCGACCTGCTTGCCGTTGTGGTCGGTCAGCTTGCCGTGATCCATCACCTGCAGGAGGATGTTGAACAGGTCCGGATGCGCCTTCTCGATCTCGTCGAGCAGGAGCACGCAGTGCGGGTGCTGGTCGATCCCGTCGGTGAGCAAGCCGCCCTGATCGAAGCCGACATAGCCAGGCGGCGCACCGATCAGCCGCGAGACAGTATGGCGCTCCATGTATTCCGACATGTCGAACCGCAGCATCTCGACGCCGAGCGAGGCCGCGAGCTGCTTGGCCGCTTCCGTCTTGCCGACGCCGGTCGGGCCGGCGAACAGATAGGAGCCGATCGGCTTGTCGGGATCGCGCAGGCCGGCGCGGGCCAGCTTGATCGCCGAGGTCAGCGCCTCGATGGCGTTGGTCTGGCCGTAGACGACCCGCTTCAGGTTCTCGGTGAGGTTCTTGAGAACCACCGCGTCGTCCTTCGACACGGTTTTGGGCGGGATGCGCGCCATCGTGGCGATGGTGGTCTCGATCTCCTTGACGCCGATGGTGCGCTTGCGGCGCGCCTCCGGCACCAGCATCTGCGATGCGCCAGTCTCGTCGATCACGTCGATCGCCTTGTCGGGCAGCTTGCGGTCGTTGATGTAGCGCGCCGACAGCTCCACCGCAGCCTTCACGGCCTCGGTGGTGTACTTGAGCTTGTGGAACTCCTCGAAATACGGCTTCAGGCCCTTGAGGATCTCGATCGTATCCGGGATCGACGGCTCGTTGACGTCGATCTTCTGGAACCGGCGCACGAGAGCGCGGTCCTTCTCAAAGTACTGACGGTACTCCTTGTAGGTGGTCGAGCCGATGCAGCGCAGCGCGCCGGAGGCAAGCGCCGGCTTCAGAAGGTTCGAGGCGTCCATCGCGCCGCCCGACGTGGCACCCGCACCGATCACGGTGTGGATCTCGTCGATGAACATGATGGCGTTGGGGTGCGCCTCGATTTCCTTCATCACCTGCTTGAGGCGCTCCTCGAAGTCGCCGCGGTAGCGGGTGCCGGCGAGCAGCGTGCCCATGTCGAGGGAGAAGACCGTGGCGTCGGCCAGGACTTCCGGCACCTCGTGCTGGATGATCTTGCGCGCAAGACCTTCGGCGATCGCGGTCTTGCCGACGCCGGGGTCGCCCACCAGCAGCGGGTTGTTCTTCTGGCGGCGGCAGAGCACCTGGATCGTGCGCTCGACCTCGGAATGGCGGCCGATCAGCGGGTCGATCTTGCCGTCCCGGGCCTTCTTGTTGAGGTTGACGCAGTAGGCGTCGAGCGCATCGCCCTTCTTCTTGGGCCGCGCTTCGGTTTCCTCGCCGCCGGGACGCTCGGACGCGGCCTCCTCCTCGGCACCGCGCACGGGCTTGGCCTCGGAGGCCCCCGGACGCTTGGCGATGCCGTGGCTGATGTAGTTCACCGCGTCGTAGCGGGTCATGTCCTGCTCTTGCAGGAAGTAGGCGGCGTGGCTCTCACGCTCGGCGAAGATTGCGACGAGCACGTTGGCCCCGGTCACCTCCTCGCGGCCCGAGGACTGTACGTGGATCACCGCGCGTTGGATCACGCGCTGGAAGCCGGCGGTCGGCTTGGCGTCCTGGCGCCCGTCGCCCGTGAGGTTCGAGAGTTCGGTGTCGACGTACTCGACGAGATTTCGGCGCAGCACGTCGATCTCGACGTTGCAGGCCCGCATCACCGCGGCGGCATCCTGATCGTCAACAAGGGCGAGCAGAAGATGTTCGAGGGTCGCGTATTCGTGGCGGCGCTCTCCGGCCAGGGCCAGGGCGCGGTGGAGGGCTTGCTCGAGGCTACGTGAGAAGCTGGGCAATGCTCTGGCCTTCGCTGGATGCCTATTTCTTTTCCATAACGCACTGAAGCGGATGTTGGTGCTTGCGGGCGAAATCCATCACCTGCGTCACTTTCGTTTCCGCGACCTCGTAGGTGAACACGCCGCACTCCCCCACACCATTGTGGTGGACGTGCATCATGATCCGGTAGGCGTCGTCGTGGTTCTTGTTGAAGAACCGCTCCAGGATGTGCACGACGAATTCCTGAGGCGTGTAGTCGTCGTTGAGCAGCAGCACGCGGTACAGGCTCGGCCGCTTCGCCCGCGGTTTAGTGCGGGTGATGATGGCGGTGCCCGAACGGTCGTCGTCGCCGGGGCTGCGCGGGGTCGAGGCCGCACGCACCGGAACCCGCCCCCGACCCGCCTCCTGCACGTTGTCCTGGATCAGCTTAGAATACATCTGAATCGAAGCGACCTTGGTCTGGCAGCCTTCGGCGCCGGTGTCCCAGTGAGGGACGCGGCACTCGACAGGCAATCTATAGGCCGATCAGCGACTGCGCCAGTGAGGTGCGTGAAACTGTCCGCCGCGATTGAACGCGCGGATGAGCACGTGGATGGTCGCACGCCCACGCGCACGCACCGGCGCAGCCTGCTGTTGGCTCCGAAGACGAAACGCCGCATGGCGGACCGGAAGTTGCCCTGACCGGACGCGCCGGGCCGGACTCGTCAACATCGGCTTAACCCCTGTGGCGAAAGGACGATCTCGCACACGCATCGCCCGGCATTAACGGCCGCGTAACCGCGTTCATCCTACCGTCTTCGACAGAGATTGCGGACCCGATGGCGGCGTCCGTGAAGGGTGCCAGCCGGGCTTGAACGTCCGACTGTCGAGGCGAAGGTTTCGAGATGCGTCGCGTAGAAGGCCGGCCCACCACGGGGTCCCGCGCTGTCGCCGTGCTGCTCCTGGCGACGAGTTTTCTCGTCGCGGTGGCCGACCCGGCCGAGGCAAAACGCCGAGGCCACGCCCGCAAGGCGGTGAGCGGGTACAACCCGCCCTACGCTGCCATGGTCGTGGACGTGAAGTCGGGCCGCACGCTGCACGCGGTCAACGAGGACGCCCTGCGCCACCCGGCCTCGATCACCAAGGTGATGACCCTCTACATGCTGTTCGAGCAGCTCGAGAAGGGCCGCTACGACCTCGATTCGCCGCTCTCGATCTCGGCCAACGCCGCCGCCCAGGCTCCGTCGAAACTGGGCCTGCGCCCCGGCTCGACCGTCACCGTCGAGGAGGCGATCAAGGCGCTCGTCACCAAGTCAGCCAACGATGTCGCCTGCGCCATCGGCGAGAACATCGCCGGCTCCGAGCCGCGCTTTGCCGAGATGATGACGCGCAAGGCCAAGGCGCTCGGCATGAGCCGCACGCACTACGCCAACGCCTCCGGCCTGCCCGACCCCGATCAGATCACCACGGCCCACGACCTCACCCTGCTGGCCCGCGCGATCCAGGATCGCTTCCCGCGCTACTACCGCTACTTCCAGACCCGCTCCTTCGCCTTCCGTGGCCGGACCATCGGCAACCACAACCGCCTGCTCGGCAATGTCGAGGGCGTAGACGGCATCAAGACCGGCTACACCCGCGATTCCGGCTTCAACCTGATGACCGCGGCCAAGCTCGGCGACCGGCAGATCGTCGCGATCGTGCTCGGCGGCAAATCGGGCGCGAGCCGCGACCGGATCATGGCCGATCTCGTCCGCGCCAACCTGCCCCGCGCCTTTGCCGGCAGCCGCCAGACGTCGCCCGTGTTCGAGGTCGCCGAGCGCGGCCGCCCGGCGGTCGTCGCCGAGGCCGATTCCCGCACCCGCACCGTCCTCGCCTCGGCGGATGACGACGAGATCGAGACGACGAGTTCCACCAGCAACGCCCCGCTCGACATCCGCCCGGCCACCACGACGCCGGGATCGCGCCGCGCCGCCCTCCAGGCGCTGCCGGGCGCCGCCCAGGCCTATGCCGGCTCGGCGGCCCAGGCGCCGTTCCCCGGAGCGGCCGGTAAGTCGACCGCCCGCCTGCCTGCGGTCGAAGGCGTCGCCTCCCGCGCCGAGGGCCCGCCGAAGGATGCCCGCGGCGACAGCGCGCGGCCCGTCACGCCGAGCCCCTGGGTGATCCAGCTCGGCGCCATGGACGACGAGGACAAGGCGAAGTCGATCCTCGCCGACGCCCGCAGCCGCACCGGCATGCTCTCCAAGGCCGCGCCCTACACCGTGCGCGTCACCCATGGCGGCACCACGCTGTTCCGCGCCCGCTTCTCGGGATTTGCCGAGCAGAGCACCGCGCAGGATGCCTGCGCCGCGCTGAAGAAGAACGGTTTCAACTGCTTCGCGACCCGGAGCTGATCGTCTCCGACAACCATCCTCGGTGCGGCTGCCGGCGCGTTCGGCCGGCAGCCGCCCGATGACAGGGGCCGCGACACGCGGCGTCTACGTTTTTCGACACATCGACCCTGACAACGCGCGTGGAGTTCTAGCGATGTCGGTTCACAAGTCTGTCACGCGCCGCGTTCACGCGCGCCGCACGCTCGACGCTGCCGCCCTGGTCGGGATGCAGCCGCTTCATCAACGCCCGATGAGCCGCGCGGACGTCTTCCAGGGACGCCCCGCGCTCAAGCCCCAGGACCTGATAGGCCTCCTCCTCCGTCATCGACCCTGGCTTCGCCGGGCCGCCCGGCCGCGGGTCTCGGTTGCCATCAGCGTCTACACGCCAGCCGGGCTGCCAGCGGTCGAGATACGCCTCTAGCCCACGGGCGCCCTCGGGATCGTTGGCACGTAGCAGCGCGGCAAGCTCGACCAGCGCCTCCGGCGGCACCGCCGACAGGCGACGGCCGGCGAAGGGCCCGACGAGAACGGTCCCGTCCGTCGGCTCGCCATCGGCGCGAAGGTCGAACTCAACGGCGGCCGTCCGCACTTGCCGTGGCTCCCCTTGCCGCGGCTCCCGCTGCCCGCGCCACGCGCGGACCCGCCGGATCACGCCCGCCTCGCCCTCCGTCAGCCACACGCCTCCTGCGCCGAGCAGAAAGGCCAGGACGAAGCTCCCTTTGAGCGACAGTGCGAAGGCCGCTGCCAGCAGGGCGTAGCCGGCGAGCAGGCGCGGCGTCAGGCCGAAGGGCAAGCGCCCGTTGCGGCGGCCGAGCCACCAGAATCCGATGAGCGCCAGAAGGCCGAGGGCGATGAGCATCCCGCGGTCATCGGCCGGTTCGGCGCGCGGGTAAAGCGCTCGTCCGGCGCAGGGCGGGGTAATCGCTTGAAGCGATCACCCTGGATTCCTTCCGGCCTCAAGCGCCGGCGGACGCCTCCGCGGCGTCAGGCTGTCGCTCCGCGCGGAGCGGAATTACAACCGCGTCTGCGCCACGTCAGCGGTGTTCACCCGTACCGTCCGCACTCGGCCGTCGCGCTCCACCAGCAGGCTCACTGGGCGGTCGAGGCCCGCTTCCTCGACCACGGCGGTCAGGTCCGACAAGCGGTGGACCGGGCGGCCGTTGGCGCCGACGATGACGTCGCCGATCGTGCCGCTGCGGGGATCGACGCCGCGCAAGCCGGCCTGCGCCGCGGGCGAGCCGGGGAGCACCCGCAGCACCACGACGCCGTCGATGCCGAGCCGGGCGGCGGTCGCCTCCTGGCCGGCGATGATGCCGATGCCGGGATTGCGCACCCGCCCGTTCTTGATGAGGTCCGGCACCACCCGGTTGACGACATCGACGGGCACCGCGAAACCGATGCCGGCGCTGGCGCCCGAGGGCGAGAAGATCGCCGTGTTGACGCCGATCAGGCGCCCGGCAGAATCGAGCAACGGCCCGCCGGAATTGCCCGGATTGATCGCCGCATCGGTCTGGATGACGCCCGACAGTTCCCGGCCCTCCTGCGTCGGCAGGCGCCGCTGGAGCGCGCTGATGACCCCGGTGGTAAGGGTGTGGTCGAGGCCGAACGGGTTGCCGATGGCGAAGGCCGATTGCCCGACCTTGAGGTCGGCCGAGGTTCCGACAGCGAGCGGCGGGGGCATCTTGGCGACACGGCCGAGTTGGAGCACGGCGAGATCGTAGCTCGGGGCGGTGCCGACGACCCGCGCCCCGACCACTTCGCCCGAGGCGAGCCGAACGGAGATCGAGCCGCCGCCCTTCGTCGCGGCCTCGACGACGTGATTGTTGGTCACGACATGGCCCGCCGCATCCCAGACGAAGCCGGTGCCGGTCTGCGTGCCGGAGCCCTGCTGCTGCTCGCCACCGCCCGGCCCTTGGCCGAACTCGTCGTCCGGCTCCATCAGCGAGCGCCCCTGCGCCGCCGCCTGGGCGAAGACGTGGACGACGGAGGGCGCGGCGCGGGCGAACAGATCGACGGTGGTCTTCTCCGCCGCCGAGAGGTCGCCGCGGGCGGCCACTGAGCGCGGTGCGTCCGCCGAATACAGGAAGGCGAGGATGTAGGGCTGCGCCACGAAGGCGATCAGCAGGCCCAGCGTCACGCCCAAGGCGATGCGCACGAAACGATCCGGCACGACAACCTCAGCCCTTGCTCAGCCCTTGCCCAACCATGAACCCAGCGACCCGCGCCGCGTCGGCGGTACGGGCCCCGTTCAGGTTCTCTCCACCAAACTCATAAGAGTCGGGTCCGACGCGCCGCCGAGCGCGCGAGTCCGGTGATTGAGACTTAGCTGTGTCCGGTGTGGCGTCCCGTCAACAAATCCCCGCTTTCCTACACAGCGAAGGTGGGTGCGGCACCGCACCGAGGAATGCCCCCACGAAGAGTAACCAATTGCATACTGTTTCATACGCAGTGTCGTCCTACTGATGAGAAGGCATCGGTGGGTGGGTCTGGACCAATTCTTGGCGAAACCAAGGCAAGGTTCAGGTGAGGAACTGCGACGAAACGGTGGTCGATTGGTCATCGAGCACTCGAATTGATCGCAAAGCCGCCCCAGAGATGCTTCGATCGCCCTAGAACTTTCAGCATACCGGCCCAGCGGCGCCCGCCGCCGCCGCGATCCTTTCGCGAACGGGCCCGGTTCGAACAGGAAGAGCAAGAGATGGAAACCGAAGCTCTCGAACGTCCTGCCGACCTGACGATCTGGCGCACCCTGCCGGCCTCGTCTCCCCTGGCCCAGCCCGAGCGCTACGACACCCTGCGCGAGGCTCTCCTCGCCGCGAAAGGCGCCCTCGGCGACCCCTCGAAGCAGCCCTGGATCATCACCGAAGAGGGTGAGATCCTCTCCCCGAACTGGATCCGCACCTACGTCAACTGATCGCGGCCTTGATGCGCCTTCCGACGAAGCGGGAACCGGTTCGTCGAAAGAATGCGTGTCACAACAAGGGCCTAGAGATGCCGGCCTGATGCAATGGGGTCGGATACGGCTCTAGCGCGCGGGTCGCGGCTCAGCCGGATCGGCGGGCCGCGCGGGTGCCGCCTCGGGGCAAGGCTCCGGCCGGCTCACCAGCGTGACCAGCACGTAGGACACGATCATCAGCAGGAACCACGAGCCGAGCTTGGCCGCCGAGACCGGCGACCAGCCGGCCGCCTGGTTTGGGTAGAGCCAGACGCGGCTTGCCGTGCCGATGTTCTCGGCCAGCCAGATGAAGAGCGACACGAGAACGAAGCCGAGCAGCAGCGGCATTGGCCGATGCACGTGCCAGACCTTGAAGTGCACGACCGTGCCCCCGAACAGCACGCCGGTCGCAATGAACAGCATCGCGCGTAGGTCGGCCACGTAATGGTGGCTGAAGAAGTTGAGGTAGATCGCGCCTGCCAGCGGCAGCGTGAAGGCCAGCGGCGGATGCCGGGTGAAGCGGAAGTCGAACAGGCGCCAGACGCGGGCGATGTAGGAGCCGATGCTGGCATACATGAAGCCGGTGAACAGCGGCACGCCCATGATCTTCAGCAGGCTCGCCTCCGGGTAGATCCATGAGCCGACGCCTGTCTTGAAGATCTCCATCGCCGTCCCGACGACGTGGTAGAGCGCGATGACCTTGGCCTCCTCCCAGGTCTCCATGCCGAGCGCCAGCAGCGCGACTTGGATCAGCACCGCCGCGAGCGTCAGGAAATCGTAGCGCGAGAGCGGCGCGTCGGCCGGGTAGAACAGGTGCGTGCCGATGAGCAGTGCGCAGATCAAGCCGCCGAACAGGCAGGCCCAGCCCTGCTTCACCCCGAACCTGACGAACTCGTAGGCGAAGGCCGGCAAACGGCCGATGGCCTGGGCGCGCTCGCCGAGCCGACTCTCGGCCGCGACGAAGCCCGCCAGGAACGGCCAGTTCCGTGCCGCACTCGGTGCCCTTCGCCCCGTCGCCATTCCGTTCGAACCTCCGCCGTGCGCTCAGCACGACCCGAGCCGCGGAAAGCGGCGGTTTGACGGTCACGCTCGCCTCAGCCCACACTCGGCGCGGCAAGCGCAGCGGGGAGGGGGCGTGCAGGCGAACGCGGTGGAGGATCGGGCACCCGCCCGGCGGCGGATGGAACGCGAACTGCGCCGGCTCGAAGCGCTCATGGCGCGCAAGCGCTTTCGCAGGCGGAGCTTGCGGGCTCTACGCGGATCGGCCGGCGCAGCGGCGACCTTCGGCGCTCTCCTGAAAGTGAAGCTGGTCGGGACGCTGGCGGGCAAGGCGGCCATCGCCGTCCTCATCGGGCTCGGCCTCGCGTGGCCGGCGCTGGTGATCGGCGTCATCGGCGTGGTCGGCCTTGTGCTGGCGGTGATCAGCCTTTTCTCGGGAGAGGGCGGTCCCCACGGCTTCGACCCCGACTGCGCCTGCGACTGCACCCGCAAGGAAAAGCGGGCCGAACGGCTCAAGGCTCTGATCGCGCAGCGACGGGCGTGGCTCGCCGCGCCGTCGGGGCCGGCGCCGAGCGTGCGCTGGGATGCGCGTGGCCGTCATCACGTGACAGGAAACCGGCGCAAGCGCGGCCGCTGAGCCAAGCCTTCTGGACAGTAGCCGCGTTTGGTGGCTTGCCTATAATGCTCAAAAAAAATCACCGTCTCCGCCGACGCCGAGACTGACGCCAGGAACAGACGCACGATGAGCTCCCGCATCCCCGATTTCGCCTCCGTCGCCTATGCGGCCGACGGCTTCAAGGCGCCGCCGCCGCCGGCCGGGGAGCCGTGGATGACGCCCGAGGGCATTCCGGTGAAGGGTTTTTACGGCCCTGAGGACCGCGAGAGCTGCGAGGGGATCGACTCGTTCCCCGGCCTGCCGCCCTACCTGCGCGGGCCCTATCCGGCGATGTACGTCACCCAGCCCTGGACGATCCGGCAATATGCCGGCTTCTCCACGGCCGAGGATTCGAACGCCTTCTATCGGCGCAACTTGGCCGCGGGCCAGAAGGGCCTCTCGGTCGCTTTCGATCTCGCGACGCACCGCGGCTACGATTCGGACCACCCGCGTGTCTCGGGCGATGTCGGCATGGCGGGTGTCGCGATCGACTCGATCTACGACATGCGCACGCTGTTCTCCGGCATTCCGCTCGACGAGATGACGGTGTCGATGACGATGAACGGCGCGGTGCTGCCCGTGCTCGCCCTCTACATCGTCGCGGCCGAGGAGCAGGGCGTGCCGCCGGAAAAGCTCGCCGGCACGATCCAGAACGACATCCTCAAGGAATTCATGGTCCGCAACACCTACATCTATCCCCCCAAGGGATCGATGCGGATCATCTCGGACATCTTCGGCTACACCTCGAAGAACATGCCGAAGTTCAACTCGATCTCGATCTCCGGCTACCACATGCAGGAAGCCGGGGCGACGCAGGATCTCGAACTCGCCTACACGCTCGCCGACGGCGTCGAGTACATCAAGGCCGGCCTCGCGGCGGGCCTGACCATCGACCAGTTCGCCCCGCGCCTGTCGTTCTTCTGGGCGATCGGGATGAACTTCTTCATGGAGATCGCCAAGATGCGGGCCGCGCGCCTGATCTGGGCCAAGCTCGTCAAGGAGTTCGAGCCGAAGAGCGACAAGTCGCTGCCCCTGCGCACCCACTCGCAGACGAGCGGCTGGTCGCTGACGGCGCAGGACGTGTTCAACAACGTCACCCGCACCTGCATCGAGGCGATGGCGGCGACGCAAGGCGGGACGCAATCGCTCCACACCAACGCGCTCGACGAGGCTTTGGCGCTGCCGACCGACTTCTCGGCCCGCATCGCCCGCAACACCCAGCTCTTCCTGCAGCAGGAGAGCGGCACGACGCGGATCATCGATCCGTGGGGCGGCTCCTACTATGTCGAGCGGCTGACCCGGGACATCGCCGACCGCGCCTGGGAGCATATCCGCGAGGTAGAAAGCCTCGGCGGCATGGCCAAAGCCATCGAGGCCGGCATCCCGAAGCTGCGCATCGAGGAGGCGGCGGCGCGCGCGCAGGCGCGGATCGATTCCGGGCGCCAGACGATCGTGGGTATCAACAAGTACAAGCCCGACGACGAGATGAAGATCGACCTGCTGCGCGTCGACAACGCCGACGTGCGCGCCAAGCAGATCGACAAGCTCAAGCGCCTGCGGGCCGAGCGCAACCAGGCCGACGTCGATGCGGCTTTGGCCGCCCTGACGAAGGCCGCGGACGGCGAGGGCAACCTGCTCGAACTGGCGGTGAACGCGGCGCGGGCCAAGGCCACGGTCGGCGAGATCTCGGAGGCGCTGGAGAAGGCTTGGGGCCGTCACCGCGCCGAGATCCGCTCGATCTCGGGCGTCTACAAGCGGGAGGTAGGCGGCATGTCGCCGGTGGTGGAAAAGGTCCGCGGCCTCGTCGAGGCCTTCGAGGAGAATGACGGGCGCCGCCCGCGCATCCTGGTCGCCAAGATGGGCCAGGACGGGCACGACCGCGGCCAGAAGGTGATCGCCTCGGCCTTCGCCGATCTCGGCTTCGACGTCGATATCGGGCCGCTCTTCGCCACGCCCGACGAGGCGGCACGCCAAGCAGTCGAGAACGACGTGCACATCGTCGGCGTCTCCTCGCTGGCGGCAGGCCACCTGACGCTAGTGCCGGAACTCAAGGCCGCCCTGAAGCAGGAGGGCCGCGACGACGTGATGATCGTGGTCGGCGGCGTGATCCCGCCGGGCGATTACGACGCCCTCTACGCCGCGGGCGCCTCGGCGATCTTCCCGCCGGGCACCGTGATCGCGGAAGCGGCGGTGAAGCTGCTCGGCGAACTCAATCAGCGCCTCGGCTACGGCGAGCGGCAGGCGGCCGAGTAGCGTTTCGGAAAGGCCAGGCGGAGGCTGAGCCCCCGCCGCTCCCTATCCGAGTTTCGAGCGCATCGTCCCGAAAGGTCGCCTCCGGCTTTCGGTATGATGCAAAAACAAGGGGCGAAAGCATCGTCCTGGATCCGATATCCACGACGATGCTTTCGAGAATTTACCTGAATCGTGGGCCGCACGGCCCGCATCGTGGTGGCGTGCGGGTGGATCGGCTAAGACGGCAGGGTCAATTTTCGCGCCCGCCGCTCCCGCACCTTCGTTAGACCGGCTGGCGCCTCTCGATCCGCGACGGGGCTGGGCGATGGCCGAGGCAGACCACGAAAAAATTCTGCCCGTGATCCTGTGCGGCGGCTCGGGCACGCGGTTGTGGCCGGCCTCGCGCGAGAGCATGCCGAAGCAGTTCACGCCGCTGGTCGATCCCGCAACCTCGACCTTCCAGGCCACCGTCCGCCGCGTCGCCGACCAGGCCGTGTTCGCCCGGCCGACGGTCATCGCCTCGGCCGAGTCCCGCTTCATCGTCGCCGAGCAACTCGCGCAGAGCCGCATCAGCGCCGACATCCTGCTCGAACCCGAGCGACGCGACTCTGCCGCCGCGGTGGCGGTGGCCGCGCTGCATGGGGCGCGGCGCGGGCTGGAGACGGTGGTGCTGGTGATGGCCGCCGACCATGTGATCGAAGACGCCGCCGCCTTCGCGCGCGCCGCGCAGGAAGCCGCCCGCGGCGCCCGCCTCGGCCAGATCATGACGCTGGGCATCACCCCGACCCGGCCCGCGACCGAGTACGGCTACATCCGCACCGGCGGCGCGCTTCCCGACGCGCCGGGCCTTCACAGGGTCGAGCGCTTCGTCGAGAAGCCGGATTCGGCCGGCGCCGAGCGCCTGATCTCGGAGGGCGCCCTGTGGAACTCGGGCTACTTCCTGTTCCGCGCCGACGTGATGATCGCCGAGCTGGAAGCGCACGCGCCTGAGGTGCTGGAAGCCGCCCGCGGCGCGCTCGCCAACGCCGCCACGGATCTCGATTTCGTGCGCCTCCAGGCCGAGTCCTTCGCGCGGGCGCCTAAAACCTCGATCGATTACGCGGTGATGGAGCGAACCACCCGCGCGGGCGTGCTCGCGGTCTCCTTCGCGTGGTCGGATGTCGGCACCTGGGACGCGGTGTGGCAGGTGCTGGAGCGTGACGCCCAGGGCAACGCTGTCCGCGGCCGGGTCGAGCTGGTGGAGACCACGGGCAGCCTCGTGCACAGCGAGGGCGATGGGCTCACCACGGTGGTTGGACTCGACGACGTGGTGGTGGTCGCGACCCCCGACGCGGTGCTGGTCGCAGCTAAGGCGAAATCGGGCAAGGTCAAGGATCTCGTCACCGTCCTGCGCGAGAAGGCCCACCCGGAGGCGGATGCCCACCGCCGGATGTACCGCCCCTGGGGCTGGTATCAGCGCATCGATATCGGAGAACGCTTCCAAGTGAAGCGCATCATGGTCACGCCGGGCGGGCGGCTCTCGCTGCAGAAGCACTTCCACCGGGCCGAACACTGGGTGGTGGTGAAGGGCACGGCCGAGGTGACGCTGAACGATTCGATCGTCCTCGTGCATGAGAACGAGGCGGTTTACCTGCCGATCGGCTCCATGCACCGGCTGACCAATCCCGGCAAGATCCCGCTCGAACTGATCGAGGTGCAGGTTGGCTCCTACACGGGCGAGGACGACATCATCCGAGTCGAGGACGTCTACGGGCGCTGAGCGCCGGGATCGGCCGATTGGGCGGCAAGGGTGCGCCCGAGTCGGGCGACATCCGCCCGGCCGATCCTGAGCCCGAGCTTCGAGCGCCGCCACAGGACGTCGTCGGACGTGCGGGCCCATTCGTACTGCACGAGGTAATCGACCTCGCGCGCGCTGAGATCGCCGCCGAAGGTCTCGCCGAGATCGGACAGTGCGCGTGCATCGCCGAGCAGTTGCTCCACGCGGGTGCCATAGGCGCGGGCGAGCCGGCGGGCGGTCGCCTCCGGGAGGAAGGGACGCTCTGCCACCAGCCTCGCCAGGAACCTCTCGAAATCCGCGCCGTCCATGTCACCGCCGGGCAGGGGGGCGGTCCCGGTCCAGGCCGGCTTCAGGCCGGGCAGGTGCGGCCCCAGCCGGTCGAGGGCGTGCTCGGCGAGCCGCCGATAGGTCGTGATCTTGCCGCCGAACACGGACAGGACCGGAGGACCGTCGGTGTCGAGTTCGAGCACGTAGTCGCGGGTGACCGCCGAAGCGTTGGCCGCCGCGTCGTCGTAGAGCGGCCTGAGCCCCGAAAAGCTCCAGACCACGTCGTCCGGGCCGATTTGTCGCTCGAACGAGCGGTTGATGCAGGCGCAGAGATAGCGCGTCTCCTCGGCAGAGATGCTGACCGGTCCGGGGCCGCCCTCATGTGCCACATCGGTGGTGCCGATCAGGGTGAAGTCGCGCTCGTAGGGGATGGCGAAGACGATGCGCCGATCCGGTTGCTGCAGGATATACGCCTGATCGCCCTCGTAGAGGCGCCGGACGACGATGTGGCTCCCCTTGACGAGGCGCACCTTGGGCCGAGCTTCCACGGAGAGCGTTCGCAGCAGGGTCTCGCCGACCCACGGACCGGCGGCGTTCACGACGGCCCGCGCGCCCACGCTCTCCCGCCGCCGCCTGTCGGAATCGTAGAGGGTGACGGCCCAAGCGTTGGCCTCGCGGCGGGCGGATTCGACGGCGGTCCGGGTGCGGACCTGCGCGCCGCGCTCGGCGGCGTCGAGCGCATTCAGAACGACGAGGCGGCTGTCCTCGACCCAGCAATCGGAATAGGCGAAGCCCCGCGTCAGCCGCTTTTGAAGCGGCGCGCCGGCCGTATCGCGATCCAGGCGCAGCGATGCAGAACCGGGCAGCGTTTTGAGGCGGGTAAGATGATCGTAGAGGAAGAGCCCGAGCCGCAGCATCCAGGCTGGCCGTAGCCCCGCATCGTAGGGCAGGACGAAGCGCAAGGGCCAGACGATGTGGGGTGCGAGCCGCATCAACCGCTCACGCTCGGCCAGCGCCTCGCGCACGAGCCTGAACTCGTACTGTTCGAGGTAGCGCAGGCCGCCATGGATCAGTTTGGTCGAGGCCGACGAGGTGTACTCGGCCAGATCGCCCCGCTCGCACAACAGGACGCGCAGGCCCCGTCCGGCCGCATCACGGGCGATCCCGGCACCGTTGATGCCGCCGCCGATGACGAGGAGGTCGAAGGGTTCGCTCACCGCCCGCCCAGACCGCTGAGACCGAGGCTGACGACGATCCCGATCAGCACGGCGGCCCCGAGGCAACGCCGCCACGGATTGACCCCGCGGAGGATCTCATCGACCGCCCAGACGGTGAGACCCAGGAGCGCGACGATGCGGAGGCCCGCGAAGACCGGAGTCGGCAGGCCGGGCATCACCGCCGCGAGCAGCCATTCCAGGGCCGAGGCTACAGCGAAGATCCAGAGCGGTCCGTTCGGCCACTGGCCGATCACGACGGCGCCGCTGCGCCGGTCGCGGAAGAACCAGTCGAAGGCCCGGCGCAAACGCGGCCTCAGATCGCGCTCGTGCCTCGGGCGGCCCGGATCGGCTCGCAGATCTTCGGACTGATCTGGTCGAGATGCGGACATGCATTGGTCTCGTACCAGCCCCGCAGTTCGGGCTGGTTCGGTGCGACGTACATCGCCGTCAGCACGAAGCCGCCTGCAAGCACGATCAAGAGCAGGAGAAGGTTGCGCACGGGACGTCTCCAATCCGACGAGCCTCGGAGCGAAGGCCAGTCCATCGCGGCAGACGCGCGAAGGGCCGGGAGAGTTCCCTGGCCGTCCCCCGCAGAGCTGTCATCGAGAGCTGTCATCGCCGGACATCATTGAGCGTCTGCGGCCGGGTGTGGGTCAAGGGTCCCTGTGAGCCGGGCAGGAGCCCGAGATCCTGAAGCCAGAGCATGGCGAGCAGGGCCGCGATCAAGCTGCCCACACCCATGAGAAGGGTGAGGTGGCGCCGCCGAACGATGATGAGGATCACCACGACGAGAAGGGCGAGCGAGAGCGCGAGCGTCAGCATGGGCGTCCTTCTACGACGATCCGAACCCCGGCGTCCCATGGCGTGATGCGACCGTGAAAGCCGCGATCCACCGCGCCCCTCATCAATCCAGATCCGGTCGATGACGCGCAGAGACGCAAAGGGCCGGGAGAGATCGCGGCCGACATCTGCACTTCCCCCTGTCATCGAAACTTCATGGAACCTCTCCACTGAGCAGCATTTGTAAGCTTGGCGTTATCTTGGTCCACGGGCAGCCGCCGCCGCGCGACCGGTGGCAACAAGGCCTAAGACCGTATGGCCCGGCGCCCGTCACAGTCGCGGGCCGCGGTCCCTTCCTTCGAGGTTCGGATGTCAGACGCGCTCAGCCTGCCGGACCGGGGTTCGACAGCCACCGAGGCCCGCCCGTCCGGGGGCCCCGATCTCGACGGGCGGATGCATCCGGGCGGAACCATCCTCTTCCTGCTCGTGCTGGTGGGCGGGATTGGCTACGCGCTCTTCAACCTGATCATGGATATGCAGGCCGCCGGGCAGCCGCCGCTGGCAATCGGCGCCTTCGCGCTGCTCGGCCTCGCGCTACTCATCGCCCTCGGCTTCGAGTTCGTGAACGGCTTCCATGACACGGCCAATGCCGTCGCGACGGTGATCTACACCCACAGCCTGCCTCCGGCCGTCGCGGTGGTCTATTCCGGCGTCCTCAACTTTCTCGGCGTCCTCGTCTCGACCGGTGCCGTCGCCTATAGCGTCGTCACCTTGCTGCCCGTGGAACTGGTGCTGAAGTCCGGCTCGTCCGCCGGCTACGCGATGATCTTCGCGCTGCTCATCGCCGCGATCGTGTGGAACCTGGGGACATGGGCGCTCGGCCTGCCGAACTCGTCCTCGCACGCGCTGATCGGATCGGTCCTCGGCGTGGGCCTCGCCAACCAGCTCATGGCCGCCGAAGGTTCGGACACGTCCGGCGTCCAGTGGGATCAGGCATGGAGCGTGCTGCGCGCGCTGCTGTTCAGCCCCCTCGTCGGCTTCGTCATGGCAGCCCTGCTGCTGCTCACGATGCGGTTCATGATCCGCAACCGCACCCTCTACCGGGAGCCGGAGGGCGACACGCCGCCCCCGCTCTGGATTCGCACCCTGCTGATCCTTACCTGCGGCGGCGTTTCCTTCGCCCATGGCGGCAATGACGGGCAGAAGGGCATGGGCCTGATCATGCTGATCCTGATCGGCGCCGCGCCCACCGCCTACGCACTCAACCGCACCATGGCGGAATCGGCGACGCCGCATTTCGTGCAGGTCTCCGAGCGCGCCCGGACGGTGTTCCAGAACCGGGCGGACCAAACCCGAATGCCGAGCCCGGCCGAGGGGCGCGCGCAGATCACCGCGGCGCTGGGAAAGAAGGATCTCGACCGGGCGGAGACCTATGCGGCCCTCGCCGCCCTCTCGGACGACATCGCCACGAAGGTGAAGGAGTACGGCGCGATCCGCCACGTTCCGGCCGCGGCAACGCCGAACCTGCGCAACGACATGTACCTCGCCTCGGACGCCATCCACAGCCTGAACAAGCACGAGGGGCTCTTCGTCGGCGAGGAGGCCGAGACGCTGAAGGCCTACGAGGCGAATCTGAACGACGGCACCCGCTACATTCCGACCTGGGTGAAGGTGTCGGTCGCCCTCGCGCTCGGCCTCGGCACGATGGTGGGCTGGAAGCGCATCGTCGTCACGGTCGGCAGCCGCATCGGCAAGAAGCACCTGACCTACGCGCAAGGTGCGTCCGCCGAGATCACGGCCGCGGGCACGATCGGCCTCGCGGAGGCCTACGGCCTGCCGGTCTCGACCACCCACATCCTGTCGAGCGGCGTCGCCGGCACCATGGCGGCCAACGGCTCGGGCCTGCAATGGACCACCGTGCGCAACCTCGCCGCCGCGTGGCTGCTGACCCTGCCGGCGGCGATCACCCTGGCCGGGCTGCTCTATGCCGGCCTGCGGTTCGTGTTCTGACGCGAAGCGAGGGTCAGACGCCTGCGTACATCCGGCCGGGGTTGAAGATGCCGGCGGGATCGTGCGCGGCTTTGATGCCGGCGCTGATGCGCATCAACGGCTCGGGCAGCGGCTCGAAGACGGGGACAGCCGCGCGCAGGGTCTCGGGCGCGCGCACCAGCGTCGCGTGCCCGCTGCCGGTGGCCTTCACCGCGGCGCGGATCACCGCGGCGCCGGCATCGTCGGAAGCATTGGTGGCGAGCCAGATCAGGCCGCCGCCCCAATCGTAGAACCAGCGCGCGTCGCGCTCGGCGGCGATCGCCGCGGTGACGGCCGGCCCGCGGGTCGGAGCGGTGGAGATGCGCCAGATTGCGGCCTCGCGCGGGTCGGCGAGCGGGATCACGTCGCGCACGGCGCGCCAGAGTGCGGCGCTCTCCTCGCTTTCGACGACTTGTGGCTCACCGTAGCGGCGCAGGAGGCGGCGCAATTCGCCGAGGCGATAGCCGACCGACTTGGCAAAACCCTCGACGCGCATCAGCGTGCGCGGCGCCGGGCCGCCGACACCGGCGGGGAGATGGGCGGCGCCGGTCAGCTCGAACGGTGAGCCGAGGGCGGTGGCGAGCGCCTCGACCGCGGCGGCGTCGGCAAGGCCCGACAGCACGAGGGTCGCGACCCGCTCCTGCACCGGCAGCACCTTGAAGGTGACCTCGGTCAGCAGGCCGAGCGTGCCCCAGGAGCCGGCCATCAGCTTCACGAGATCGAGGCCGGTGACGTTCTTCATCACCCGCCCGCCGGACTTGATCGGCTGGCCGCGTCCGTTGACGAAGCGCACGCCGATCAGGCTGTCGCGGGCCGCGCCCGCATTGATGCGGCGGGGGCCGGAATTGTTGGCCGCCGCCACCGCGCCGAAGGTCGGCTCGCCGGTGGAGCCGAGGAGCGCGCGGTGATCCATCGGCTCGAAGGGCAGCATCTGGCCGCGCCCGGCCAGCAGCGCCTCGACCTCGGCGAGCGGCGTGCCGGCACGGGCGGCAACCACCATCTCGGCCGGCTCGTAGAGGGTGATGCCGGTG
Organism: Methylobacterium sp. J-043; assembly: GCF_022829505.1. Lineage (NCBI taxonomy): Bacteria > Pseudomonadati > Pseudomonadota > Alphaproteobacteria > Hyphomicrobiales > Methylobacteriaceae > Methylobacterium > Methylobacterium sp. J-043. The sequence goes on from NZ_JAKSYB010000058.1 coordinate 296,621, forward strand.
AGACTTGCCGCGGCGAGCGTCGCCTCGTCCTGCGGCGGGCGGCCGAACGCCGCCTTGGTGCCCCCGCCGACGAGCCGCAACGGTTCCGACCGGCCGGCGGCCTGCGCCACGATGGCCGCCGCCTCCTGCTCGCTCGCCGGCGCGTATGAGGTCATCGTTTTCGTCCCGTGGGATTCTTTTGGAGCGTTCAGACGCGACCGGACTCAAACCCCGTTTGGACCGAAGTGGCAAGCCGGCTCTACCGCGCGGCGGCCGGCAGCCGCTTCGGGAAGCGCTGGCGCACGGCGCTGCGCAGGCCGGCGATGTCGAGGAACCAGACGAGGGCCCCGTAGACGAGCATTCCGGCCGCGATGCAGGCGGGTAGGGCGAGCGCCGGCTGCAGGCCGCGGAACGGCAGCACCGCCAGCACCATGGCGAAGCAGGCAGCGGCCGTGAGGGCGAGGTCGCGGCCCGGCAGGCGCAGGCGCTCTCCCCCCGTCAGCGCCCGCAGGCCGAGGATGGCGACCGCCGCCACGAGGCCCAGGGTCTGCGCGACGGCGACGCCCTGCGGCCCCATCATCCGCGGCAGCAGGACGAGACCGGCGGCGTTGACGGCCAGCCCGATGAGGGCGGCGGCGACCACCGGGCTCGTCCGGCGTCGGATCTGGAAGATGGGATTGAGGGCGAAGTTCATGATCGAGAGGCAGAACAGGCCCGGGATCAAAAGGTCGGTATAGTCCGCGAATGGCCCGCGGAACTCCTCCGGCACGATCAGCGCCTGGAGGGCGGGCGTGACGGCCCAGTAGCCGGCGGCGCAGGGCAGGAGCAGTGCCACCACGATGGCGATGTTGCGCGCGACCTGGGTCTCGGCGGCTTCACGGCCATGATGCTCCTCGGCCTGCACGGCGATCTGGAACAGCAGCAGGTCGAGCGCCGCGCCGAGTGTCGAGAAGGCCCGCGAGCCGAGATCGGCCGCGAGTGCGAAATAGCCGGCCTCTGCAAAGCCTGCGGTGCCGGCGATGGCGGCGCGGTTGAGGAACGGCATGATCTGATAGACGGCGTTGGCCGCGATCAAGGGCAAACCGTAGGCCGCGAACAGGCGCAGGGTTTTTCGCAACTGGCCGTGGGCCAAGGCGGGCGCGTGCCCGAGAGCCTCATCCCCGAGAACCTTTTGCATCGGCAGCACCGCCAGGAACTGGCTCAAGCCCCCCGCGACCAGCACCCAGACCGGCTGCGAAAACAGCCACGCGGTGCCGGCCATCAGCACGAAGGCCAGAACGTTCTTCCACACCACGAGCCGGAGATAGGCGCTGCCGATGAAGCGGGCGCGGGCAAGCGCCGCGTGATAGTCGAACAGCCCGATGCCGATGGCTGCGACCATGGTGCCGGCGGTCATGACGAGCCGGCCCTCGGGGGTCGGATTGACGGCGATCCCGAGACCGGCACAGAGGGCGGCGGCGGCAAACAGCGCCAGCGCGATGACCATGTAGGCCCGGTCCAGCCCCCGGCGGATCCATGGCTCGGCCTCGCGCACCCGCGCCGAGTAGAACCGCGTCGCCGAGAGCCGCAGCCACTCGAACAGGATCGTGTTCAGCACGACCGCACCGGCCGTCGCCAGGGCGAACCGACCGAAATCGGCCGGACCCAGCATCCGGGCGATGGCGATGCCGAGGATGAAGTTCAGCCCGGCATTGAGGACGAAGGCGGCAATGACGGCCATGGGATGGGGTGCGCTGCTCGCTCGGCCTTAAGCCCGGACGGGGGAGCCTCGCAGCTAGCCGCCAACAAAGCCTGAATTGTGGGGCGCCCTCCGCCCGAAAGCGGATGGTCCGGCGCCGTTGGAGCACCCTCCGACGAGATGGTTGCCGGTTCGTCGGAGGGTGCTTTAGAGCCAGCCCTTCGCCTTGAAGTAGAGCAGCGGCACGATCGCCGAGATCACGATCAGCACCAGACCGTAGGGGTAACCGTAGGCCCAATCGAGTTCGGGCATGTGCTTGAAGTTCATGCCGTACACCGAGGCCACCAGGGTCGGCGGCACGCCGACCACGGACACGACCGTCAGAACCCGGAAGGCGTTGTTCTGCTCGATGTTGATGAGCCCGAGCGTCGCGTCGAGCAGGAACTGGACGGTCTCGGAGAGCCGCGTCTCGAACTCGTCCAGCGAGGCGATGTCCTGCGCCAGCGTGTCGAAGCGCGGCGCGTCGCCCTCCGCGAGGGTCTGCCCGCACTCACCCTTGGCGAAGGCGGTGATGCGCGCGAGCCCGAGCAGGCTGGCGCGGACCTTCGACAGCGACTTGCCGTGGCGCCCCACCGAACGGAGCAGGCGGCGCAGGGCGAGGTCGCGCCGCTTCGGCGCGGTGGCGTCACCCTTGCGGGCGCCGGGGCGGGCGCCGGCATCGAAATCGAAGATGCGGGTGGAGAGCGAATCAAGGTCCCCCGACATCTCCTCCAGCAGGTCGGCGAGGTTGTCGACCAGTTCCTCGACCACGAGCAGGAACATGCGGGTGCTGGTGCTGCCGTCGCCGTCGCGCTCGTCCACACGCTTTCGGACCGCCGCGATGGCGCGCATGTCATGGAAGCGCACGGTGACGAGGTGGTCCGCATTGAGCAGGAAGCCCAGCGGCTTCAGGCTGAAATCCGAGCGGTCGAAGGTCACCATCGGCGTCGAGAGGGAGAGGCCGTCGCGGTTGCGGCGCAGGCGGCTCGACGACTCGACCTCGCTCAATGCCGCGCGCGAGGGCACCCGGATGCCCGTCTTGCGCTCGACCTGCGCGGCCTCCGCGGCCGTCGGATCGTTCAGGTCGATCCAGACCGCGTGATCGGGCAGGCTTGCGCCGCCCCCCGCGCCGCCGTGCTCGACCGCGCCGTTTGCCCCTTGAAGGCTCATCATGGGGAAGGATCGTCCGTGTCGTCCGGAGTGGACGGGAAATTCGTGCGAGAACGCCGCAGCGGGAAAGACGCTGCGCCTTGACTCAAAAACGCCACGCGCCTATCTCGCCAGCGTCGTTAGCACTCACTTGCTTGGAGTGCTAACAATCAGGTGGATCGCGGTCGTCCCGGCCGCATGAAGACCAACCGCCATTCCGAAGCAAGAGGGCAGCTCATGAAGTTCCGTCCGCTGCACGACCGCGTCGTCGTCCGTCGCATCGAAAGCGAAGAGAAGACGAAAGGCGGCATCATCATCCCGGATACCGCCAAGGAGAAGCCGCAAGAGGGCGAGATCGTCGCCGTCGGCCCCGGCGCTCGCGACGAGCAGGGCCGCATCAACGCCCTCGACGTGAAGGTCGGTGACCGCGTGCTGTTCGGCAAGTGGTCCGGCACCGAGGTCAAGATCGACGGCCAGGATCTCCTCATCATGAAGGAATCCGACATCATGGGCGTCGTCGCCCTCTAAGGCGCGCACCCTTCCACCGCCCTTGGAGGCCGCCAGGGTACCGCCCTCGGCCGGCTTCGGGCCCCTTCCATCATTCGAGGTAAACTCACATGGCAGCGAAAGACGTACGTTTCTCCGCCGATGCTCGCGACAAGATGCTGCGCGGCGTCGACATCCTCGCGGATGCCGTCAAGGTGACGCTCGGCCCCAAGGGCCGCAACGTCGTGATCGAGAAGAGCTTCGGCGCGCCGCGCATCACCAAGGACGGCGTCACCGTCGCCAAGGAGATCGAGCTCGCCGACCGCTTCGAGAACATGGGCGCACAGATGGTGCGCGAAGTGGCCTCGAAGACCAACGACATCGCCGGTGACGGCACCACCACCGCGACCGTGCTGGCCCAGGCCATCGTCCGCGAAGGCGCCAAGTACGTCGCCGCCGGCATCAACCCGATGGACCTGAAGCGCGGCATCGACCTCGCCACGGCCGCCGCGGTGAAGGACATCACCGCCCGCGCCAAGAAGGTCGCCTCTTCTGAGGAGGTCGCTCAGGTCGGCACGATCTCCGCCAACGGCGACAAGGAGATCGGCGAGATGATCGCCCACGCCATGCAGAAGGTGGGCAACGAGGGCGTCATCACCGTCGAGGAGGCCAAGACCGCCGAGACCGAACTCGACGTCGTCGAGGGCATGCAGTTCGATCGCGGCTACCTCTCGCCGTACTTCGTGACCAACGCCGAGAAGATGGTCGCCGAGCTCGAGGATCCCTACATCCTCATCCACGAGAAGAAGCTCTCGTCGCTGCAGCCGATGCTGCCGGTGCTCGAGGCCGTGGTGCAGACCGGCAAGCCGCTCGTCATCATCGCCGAGGACATCGAGGGTGAGGCGCTCGCCACGCTCGTCGTGAACAAGCTGCGCGGCGGCCTCAAGGTCGCGGCTGTGAAGGCTCCGGGCTTCGGTGATCGCCGTAAGGCGATGCTCGAGGACATCGCGATCCTCACCAAGGGCCAGACGATCTCCGAGGATCTCGGCATCAAGCTCGAGAACGTCGCCCTGCCGATGCTCGGCCGCGCCAAGCGCGTCCGCATCGAGAAGGAGACCACCACGATCATCGACGGTCTCGGCGAGAAGGCCGACATCGAGGCCCGCGTCGGCCAGATCAAGGCGCAGATCGAGGAGACCACCTCGGACTACGACCGTGAGAAGCTCCAGGAGCGTCTGGCCAAGCTCGCGGGCGGCGTCGCGGTGATCCGCGTCGGCGGCGCGACCGAGGTCGAGGTCAAGGAGAAGAAGGACCGCGTGGACGACGCGCTCAACGCCACCCGCGCTGCGGTGGAGGAGGGCATCGTCCCGGGCGGCGGCGTCGCACTGCTACTCGCCAAGAAGGCGGTCGCCCAGCTGAAGTCCGAGATCCCGGACGTCCAGGCCGGCATCAAGATCGTCCTCAAGGCGCTCGAGGCCCCGATCCGTCAGATCGCCAGCAACGCGGGCGTCGAGGGCTCGATCGTCGTCGGCAAGATCACCGACAACGGCGGCGAGACCTTCGGCTTCAACGCGCAGACCGAAGAGTACGTCGACATGATCCAGGCCGGCATCGTCGACCCGGCCAAGGTCGTGCGCACCGCCCTTCAGGACGCGGCCTCGGTCGCCGGCCTGCTGGTGACCACGGAAGCCATGGTCGCCGACGCGCCGAAGAAGGACAGCGGCGCCCCGGCGATGCCGGGCGGCGGCGGCATGGGCGGCATGGACTTCTAAGTCCACGCACCCAGACGCAGAACGGGGGAGGGGTCGCCGAAAGGCGGCCCCTTCTTCGTTGGTGGAGCGTGCGGACTGCCCATGACGCGGTGCCGGTGCACGGCACTTACCCGTCAAAAGCGGAGGTAGTTTATCCTATGCAATGGCCGGAGGCGCCAAGCCTCGGGCAGCGTCGGAGCGTTGTCGGCCTGACGTCTGCGAGTACCGTGACGGACCGTATACCCGCCCCATTGCCCTCTTACATCCACGCCCGTGAGGCGATGCTGAATCTGATGCAATCGCTGACCGAGGGAATACGGATCGATAGCCTGATGGCCGATCAGCTTTCTCAGATCTCCGAGCGCGCCCGGCTCTGCGGCGAGGCGGAGATGGCCGATGGGCTGCTCGACGTCACGCGGCAGCACCGGGTTGCGGTGCTGGAAGGGCAGGGTCGGCTCGCCGCCCTCAAGGCCCGTTACGCGGTGCTGTTTCCGGAAGCTTAGGCCGCCGCTTTGCGCGGAACGGCCTCATACCAACTCCGGTCGATCCCTTCGGGATAGCGGATTTGGACTTCGCTCAAAGCCGCGTGGGCGTGCTGCTCCGGTCCACGCTTGGATCAAGCTGGGACCGTATCAGCCCTTCTTCTTCTTGCCCTTTCGGTCCTTCTCCTTGTCCTTCTTCTCCCGCACTTCCTTCGTGGGCGGTGTGTCGTGATCCTTGCCGTCCCACACCGCGGAGAAGGGGCGGCTGGCAAGGGCACGCTCCGGCGGCGCCTCGGTGGCACGCGGCTTCGCCGGGCTGTCCTCGATGCGGGTCTCGCCCTTGCGGAACGGCGCATCGCCGGCGGCCAGGGCGGTGAGGCGATGGCGATGCCAGCCCGGCGTCGCGGTCTTCAGCGAGGGATGGTGCGGGTCGAGGCGGGTCACCAAGCCCTTTACCTCGGCCTCGGACATCCCGTCGGCGATCAGGGCGAAGCTCTCGCTTCCGAGAACCTCACGGATCAGGCGCAGCGACGCCACGCGCAGGGACCGGGCCTTGAGCTGCTTCACGACCAGGGCACGGGCGGCTTTGGGAATCTCGGTGCGGATGTCGGGAAACGCTTCCGGCGCGGAGGCCATCGCCTGCAAGACGGCATAGCCATCGACATCAAGGGCCATGGAGAAGTTCCTTCACTTCCGCGACCAGCGGGATCAGCACGTTGGGAACATGGGCGCCATACTTGGCCGAGAAGGTCGGGGGCGCCCCGTCGGCCGGCACCAGCGCGTCGGCGAGTGCCGCCGCCTGAGGAATGCGGGTTTCGAGCAGACGGAAGCCGGCATCCTCGGCCCCCGCCTCTGCCTGGAGGCGCGCCAGGGTTCGCTGATGCTGGCGCACCTGGGCCTGGAAGCGGGTCACCAGAACGTAGGGCGCACTCTTCGGGGCGATATGGCTCGCCTGCCGGCTGGAGCGCCGCCAGATCGTCTCGACGAAGGCGTTGAGCCCGTAGGTCGAGAGAAAGTCCGGGATCGAGGTGACGAGGACGAGGTCGGCGGCGCGCACCGCCACTTCGGTCATCGGCGAGATACCCGGCGCGCAATCGAAGAAGACGTAATCGTAATGCCTCGCCAAGGGCACGAAGTCGTCGTGAAAGACCTTCCACAGCTTCTCGTCGATGGCGTGCATCGAGAATTTTCGCTCGGTCAGCTCGTAGAGGATCTCCCGCTCCACCAGCCGCAGATGCGGGCCCGACGGCAGCAGCGAGAGCGAGAGCGGTGCGTTCTTGTGGGTGGTCAGGCTCACGCCGGGTTGGATACGGGCGGAGAGGTCGGGCTTGTGGCGGGTGATGAGCTTGAGGGCGAGATAGGCCTCGAGCGTGCGCCCGCGAACGATCATCTCGCCGAGCAGCGTATCGCCCGCGAGGCAGACCGACACGCTCGCCTGCGGGTCGAGATCGACCACGAGCACCCGGGCCCCGTCGGCGGCCAGCGCCTCGGCGAGCATGACCACGGTGGTGGTCTTGCCGACCCCGCCCTTCATGTTCGCCACCGCGATCAGCTTGCCGCCCACCGACATCCTCCTGAACGACCCTCGCGCCCGGTCACGCTCCGCCGACCGGACCGCATCACGCCATCCTAGCCCATTGCCTTCCGCCGAAGGCCGACGACACCTTTCGGTAGAATGCTTAATCTCGTCCCATCGCCCGCCGCGCCGAGCGGCATGTGGGGACAATCCGCGACCGTCGTGTCACAGATACGCCTTCGTGATCGCCGGTACGGGCGGAACACGGCGCCGATAATCCTACTTTGCGAAGCGCCAACGACATCCGCCGTCCGGCGGGTTGCCCCTCCTATCCAAGGTTCTTCACTGTGATCTTTCCGACTACCACGGCTTTCTACGCCGCGATTCTGGGCCTGATCTATGCCGGATTGTCCGGATGGGTGATCGGCGGCCGGCTCTCCGGCAACGTCCTGTTCGGCGATGGCGGGCAGGACGCGCTCCAGCGACGCGTCCGCTCGCATGGCAACTTCCAGGAATACGTGCCGCTGACCCTGCTGCTGATCGCGCTCTACGAGGCGGCTGGCGGCTCCCATGGCTGGGTGCAGGGCCTGCTGATCGTGCTGGTGATCGCGCGCATCCTGCATCCGATCGGCATGTTCGCTCCCACGAACTCACCGCGCCAGTTCGCTTGCCGGGGCGGCGGCATTATCGCGACCCTGGCGATCATGACGATCGCGTCGATCCTGCTGCTGCTGCGGGTGAGCTGAGCGGCGGGTTCTCCGCCCCGGAGCATCGTTCAAGATATTGGACTCGGGACGATGCTCCGGCCTTTTGTTCTCGCATCATCTTCTTCCGAAAGCCGGCAACCGGCTCTCGGGATGATGCTCTAGGGCGCGGCGGCGATCCGCGGTGCCGTCGGCTCGGCGAGCGCCGCGGTTCCGTTGCGTTCGAGGGTCGCGACGGCAAGCGGCTGCCCGCGCCCGCGCAGGGCATGGGTGCCGAGCGGTCGCACGACGACGCCCTCGGGCAGCCGCGGCAGCCGCTTCAGCAGATCCTCCGAGATCAGCGTATCGACGCCGAGCGGGCGGCACAGGGCCTCGACGCGGGCGACGACGTTCACCGCGTCGCCGAAATAGGCGATCTTGTGCCGGTCCACCCCGACTTCGGCCGTCACCACCGGGCCACCGTGCAGGCCCGCCCGCAGGCGCGGCACGGTGCCGAAGCGGGCCTCCCAGCCCTCCGCCTCCGCCTCAATGCGCTCGCGCACCGCGAACAGGCACTCGACGCAGCGCGCATCCTTCAGGCCGCGCTCCATCGGCCAGGTGATCATGGCGAGATCGCCGATATAGTCGTCGGTCGAGCCGTAGAAGCGCCGCACCGGCTCGGCCAGCGTCGCGAAGACGGCGCTGAGATATTCCTGCGCGCGCAGGTCGCCGTGCGTCTCGGCGAAGGCGGTGGAGCCGACCACGTCGAGGAACAGGAAGATGCGCTCCTCCTCCACCGGGCGATGGTAGCGCCCGACGAGGAAGTTGATGAACACCTCGCCGCCGATCAGGTCGCGCATGCGGATCACGAAGACGAGGAGCGCCGAGACGGCGAGCGCGTAGGCCAGCACCCGCGGCGTGGTGCGCACCGCTTCCTCCAGACTGTCGCCGGTCAGGCCGAGCAGCCAGACGACGAAGCCGCCAAGCGCGTTGCCGACGACGATCATCGCCACGTAGGAGAGTTCCGCCGCAACGACGTAGAGCCCCGCGGGCAGGCGCCGAATGCGCGACTGGACGCCCGCCAGGAGGACGCCCCGGTCGAAGGCCAGCGCCGAAACGCCGACACACAGGCCGTAGGTAAAGCCCGCCGCCGGGCTCGCGCCCCCGGCGAAGATGACGTTGTAGAGCAGCCCGGCGCCGCCCGCGGCGAGCAGGATGAGAAGCCAGAACCAGCGATGGTGCGGCAGCATCAGATCGGGCTCCGGCGGCCGGCGGAGGAAGATGCGCCCGGCCCGTTCGCGGAGGCCACAGGGCCATGCGGGCAACGGTCGGGCAGGCGGGTCGACACGGGGGCTCCTTCCGTCGGCCATCAGGAAGCGCGGGCGGAGCCCGCGATCCTCTCCAGACTGTCGGAGGGTCATGCCTTCAACGTGGCGCGAATGTGGCGCCCGGCCGCACGGCCGGCTCAGGCCGCGCCCGAATTTTTGTCAGCCGCCGCTCGACGGGAGGGATTAACCGACCCCATCAGGCAAATCGGGCAGCGCCTACTCGCCGACCCCGAACAGCTTCTCGAGGAAGTTGCGATCGTCCCGGCTCGGACCACGCTCCCGAGACACCGAGCGCGGGGGGAGGGCGGAGGCGGTCTGCTCCGGCTCGCCGAGCAGTGCGCCGATCAGGCCGCCAGGGCCGGAATCCCGCTCAGGCTGCGCCTCGGGCCGCGGCGCCCGCCAGCGGTTCATGCCCGGCAGGCCCACCGGCTTCTCGCCCTTGAGCGCCGTCGTCATGTAGGCTTTCCAGATCTCCACCGGCAGGCTGCCGCCGGAGGCGCGCTTGGTCGGTTCGCCGTCATCGTTGCCGAGCCAGACCCCGGTCACAAGGGTGGCGGAGTAGCCGACGAACCACGCATCGCGGAACTCCTGGCTGGTGCCGGTCTTGCCGGCCAGCTCCCAACCGGGAATCTCGGCCTTCTTCGCCGTGCCCATGGTGAAGACGTCATGCATCATGGCGTTCATCATGCCGACGGCGTTGGGGTCGATGACGCGGCCGAGCCCGCCCTCGCCGCGCTTGTAGAGAACCTTGCCGGTGGCGCTCTTGATGCTGGCGATGACGTAGGGAATCACACCGGTCCCGCCATTGGCGAAGGCGCAGTAGGCGCCCACCAGTTCGAGCGGCGTCACCTCCGATGTGCCGAGGGCGATCGAGCCGTTGGCTTGGAGCGAAGAGGAGATACCGAGCCGCTGGGCGGTCTGCACCACCACCTTCGGGCCGACCTCCTGGCCGAGCTTCACCGCCACCGTATTGAGCGAGAGCGCCAGCGCCTCACGCAGGGAGACCGGGCCGCGATAGTTGTGCGAGTAGTTCTCCGGCGCCCAGTTGCCGATACGCACGGGCGCGTCCTCGCGCATCGTGTCGGGGGTCAGGCCGCGCTCGACCGCCGCGAGGTACACGAAGGGCTTGAAGGCCGAGCCCGGCTGGCGCTTGGCGGTGGTGGCGCGGTTGAACTGGCTCTGGGCGTAGTCGCGCCCGCCGACGAGGGCGCGGATCGCCCCGTCCGGCCGCATCGAGACGAGGGCACCCTGGGCAACGTTGTAGCGGGCGCCCTTGGCATTGAGCTCGTCGGTGAGCGCCTTCTCGCCCGCCGTCTGCATGCTCGCATCGACGGTGGTGGCGACGACGATATCCTCGTCGAACTTCGGCAGGAAGTCGTCGAGCACGTCCATGACGAGGTCGGCGACGTAGTTCGGCGAGCCGCCGCCGCGGGTCGAGGCGGGCCGGGCGGGTTGCGCCAGCGCGACTTTCGCGTCGGCGCTCTTGGCGAAGCCCAGCTCCTCCATCGCCGCGAGCACCTGAGCCGCACGGGCCTGCGCCGCCTTCAGGTTGCGGTTCGGCGCAAGTCGCGAGGGCGCCTGCACGAGGCCGCCGAGCATGGCGGCCTCCGCCAGGGTCACGTTCTTGGCGGGCTTGCCGAAATAGCGCTGCGCCGCGGCCTCGACGCCGTAGGCGCCGGCACCGAAATAGACCCGGTTGAGGTAGAGTTCGAGGATCTCGTCCTTCGAGTATTTGTGCTCCAACCACAGCGCCAGGATCGCCTCCTGGATCTTCCGCGAGGCGGAGCGCTCGGGCGTCAGGAACAGGTTCTTGGCAAGCTGCTGGGTCAGCGTCGAGCCGCCCTGCGCCACCCCGCGCCGGGTCAAGTTCTGGGTGATCGCGCGGGCGATGCCGACGGGATCGATGCCGAAATGGTCGTAGAACCGCCGGTCCTCGATCGCCACGAAGGCGCGGGGCAGGTAGGGCGGCAATTCCTTGATCGAGACGACGCGTCCGCCGGTCTCGCCGCGGTTGGCGAGCAGGCTGCCGTCGCTGGCCAGGATCGCGATGTTGGGCGGGCGCTTCGGAACGGCGAGCTGGTCGATCGGCGGCAGTTGCGAGGCGTGGTAGGCGATGAGGCCGGCGAGCCCGATCGCCACCCAGATGCCGAGGACGACCCCGGCATAGACCAGACGGCCGAGCCAGGACCGCCGCCGCGGCGGACGCTTTCCACCGCCTCCACCGGACGCCTTGCGCGCACGCGCCTTCGGCGCCGAGGCGGGGCGGCTGGCCGAAGCCCGCTGGCCGCCCGCGGACCGGTCGCTGCGCGAAAGGCGCACGTCGAGGCGACCGGGCTCGCTCCCCTCCGGAATGTCGAAGGTGGGTTCGCTGCGTGGTTTGCGTCCGCGAGACTGCGCCATGCGTTCCATGCGTCCGGGGCTGCCGATCCCCGAAAGGATCTTGCCTCCCGCGACCGTGCTCCCCTGCTCGGGATCCGCGCGTCGGTATTCCGCCGGATCGATCCCCTTCGGACGCGCCGGCTGGCCCTGCGGCACGGCGGGTCGCCCCCTTGCGTCAGAGACAGTAATTGCGGCGGGTTTAAGGGTTGTTAAACCAGCCGGAGCACGCCCGGCCGGCCTTCACCGGATCTTCACGCTTGATCGTGTCGCGCACGATTGAAGGGTCGGCCAAGGGGTAGCGCATGGACGTGGCAACCTTTATCGACGGTCTTGCCCTCGCCGCGCAGGCATGAGGGCCTGCACAAGGGACTGACCGGACCGGGGCTCGTTCGTCCGAGGGCCGGATCGCCTTTCCTTCTCCGACGTCGGCCGGTCCGTCGCGGCAAGAGGCTCGAGGGTTGATGGCGCGCTCCGTTTTCGTCCTTCTCCACCGCTGGGCCGGCCTGGCGATCGCGGCTTTCCTGCTCGTGGCGGGCCTCACCGGCGCGGTGATCTCCTGGGACCACGAACTCGACGATTGGCTGAACCCGCATCTGCACGCGGTCGAGAGCCGTGGTGCGGCAATCCCCGCCCTCGACCTGGCACGGCGGTTCGAGGCGCGCGATCCCCGCGCCCGCGTCGCCTATCTCCCGCTGGCGGCCGAGCCCGGCGAGTCGCTGTCGCTGTTCGTGATGCCGCGGGTCGATGCGGCGACCGGCACGCTGCACCGGCTCGGCTACAATCAGGTCTTTCTCGACCCCGTGACGGGGACCGAACTCGGCCGGCGGGAATGGGGTCAGGTCTGGCCGATCACCCGCGAGACGCTGATCTCGTTCCTGTACAAGCTGCACTATTCCCTGCACCTGCCGGAGATGTGGGGCGAGGAGCGCTGGGGCATCTGGCTGCTCGGGATCGTCGCCATCGTCTGGACGCTCGACTCCTTCGTCGGCTTCTACCTGACGCTTCCGGTGCGCAAGCCCGCCAACCCGGAGCGTCCGGCGGCGGTCGAGCGGCAGCTCGGCCGGGGCTGGTGGTCGCGCTGGAAGCCCGCCTGGAAGGTGAAAACTTCCGGCAGCCCCTACCGCATCACCTTCGACCTGCACCGGGCCTTTAGCCTCTGGACCTTCGCGCTACTGTTCGTGCTCGCCTTCACGGCGTTCTCGCTCAATCTCTACCGCGAGGTGTTCCTACCGCTGATGTCGAGCGTCTCGCAGGTGACGCCGGAGCCGTCGAATACCCGCCCCTTCGTTTCGCCGCTCAAGCCGATCGAGCCGGGGGTGGATTACGCTCGCATCCTGGAGGCGGCGCAGGCAGAGGGACAACGCCGCGGCTGGAAGGAGCCGGTCGGCGCGCTGGCCTACAGCACGATGCAGGGCTTCTACACCGCCCGCTTCTTCGAGCCCGGCGACGACCACGGCGCGGCGGGCGTCGGCCCGGCGGCGATCTATTTCGACGGGGGAGACGGCCGGGTGATCGGCGACCGCCAGCCCTGGGTCGGCACCGCCGCCGATATCTTCGTGCAGGCGCAGTTCCCGGTCCATTCAGGTCGCATCCTCGGCTTGCCCGGCCGCATCCTGATCTCGCTCATGGGGCTCGTCGTGGCGATGCTGTCGGTCACCGGCGTGGTGATCTGGTGGCGCAAGCGGGCGGCGCGGCTGTCGGTTCGGCGCAAGGCCGTGGCGCTGCCCGCCCGGCCCATCAGTCGGGCGGTGCCGGCGGAGTAGGCTCAGCGCCCGGCCGCCCGCACACGGCGGCCGGCCCGGCGGGTCGGCGCCAGTGTCGCGAGGTCGTCGTGGTGAAGGAGCAGGACGCCGGTGGTGCCGGCGAGCTTGCGGGCGGCGGGCGTGAAGCCGGCATTCGAGACCACGGCGGCCATATCGCCGGACCAGTGCAGGGCCGCAGCGGCTACCTCTTGCACCGCAGCGTTGCCGACCGGGCGATTGTAGCGCTTGCACTGGACAATCAGGCGCAGGCCCGCCTTCTCGGCGACGACGTCGCAGCCCTGGTCGCCGCTCGCCCCCGTGGGCCGGGCATCCCAGCCCGCCTCGCCCAAAAGTTCGGCGCAGTATCGCTCGTAGGCGATCCCGTCCTCCGGCGTCTCCATTTCGTCGGGCAGTTCGTGCGCGCAGGCCACCCGCTCGACGATCTCCACCATCTCATCGAATCGCGGCTCGGCGTCATCGGAGAAGCCGCGCTCCTCGACGAGCGGCAGGACGGTGCGCTCGACGAAATACTCGCGCTCGCGCTGCCAGCCATCCTCGATCGTGTTGCCGTAGGCGTCGAGGAAGCGCTCCTGCCGCCGCCGCAGGGCGAGCGTCGCGGCGTGGCGGCGGGCGATGCGGCGCACGAGCGAGCGGAAGCGGCGCGGCCGGTCGAGGCGATGGAGGAGGATCGCGAGGCAGACCGCACCCGTGGCGGCGAGAGCGGGCGCTCCATAGCGGATGGCGGCGGCGCCCCCGAGGACGACGCTCCAGAACAGGCGCGTGGCGATGGTCGACCGGCCGGACATCATGTCTCCCGCAAGAGACCGGGACGATGCCCGGACCTCACAGGAACTGTTCCCGCCGAGCGGTTGCCCGACTTCTAACGCCGGGTTCGCATCCCGCCCCCGGCGAGGGGCGGCGCCACATCGCGTGTGGATAAGCGGCTCCGCCGCAAACCTGTCGCCAGGCGGCCCAGCGATCGATGGCCGCCGGACCTTCTACGATGACGGCCGGCGCGATGCGCTCAGACCGCGTCCGCGGAACGGGCCCGGCCACGGCGACGCGGCGTTGAGGCAGCGGCGTCGGGGGTCGGTTCGGCGGCTGACTCCGTCGCCGTCTTGGAGGGCCACTTCCGGCGCTGCTGGCCGAGGCCCATGGTCCGGGCCAATTCCGACCGGGTCGCGGCGTAGCTCGGCGCGACCATCGGATAGTCGTCAGGCAGGTTCCAGCGCGCGCGGTACTCGTCGGGCGAAAGGTTGTAGCGCGTCCGCAGATGCCGCTTGAGCGATTTGAACTTCTTGCCGTCTTCGAGGCAAACGAGGAAATCCTGCTGGATCGACCGGCGGATCGACACAGCCGGAGTCAGGGCCGGCTCTTCCGGCTCGCTCGGCTTATTCGACAATTGCGCCAGCGCACCGTGAACCGACGTGATCAAGCCGGGCAATTCTCCGACCGCCAGGGAGTTGTTCCCGACATAGGCCGACACGATATCGACAACCAACGCCACGTGATCGCCAGCGGAGGCATCCTCAAGCGACATTCTCAATATCCCTTCTGGTATCTGCAAACGACGAACTGCAATATGCGCCGCAATCAGGACGCCATCATTGCCGGACACGGTGCGACTGCGCGGAATGACGCAGGACTTAACCTTTGATGGAAACGGCTGCAAGATGGTTTTTAGCGTCGTCCAAAAAACAATTGGACTTTGGTCTGTTTGCCAGGGCTATTGCGACAAAAGTCGCATTGAAGACTCCACAAATCTGCCCCGATATCCGGTACAATTGCGAAACGGAAGGTGGGACGATTACGTAGATTGCTCGGGCAAAGCTGCCCAAAAGCGCAGCTTCAAACCCATTCGCAAGCCCCAGGAAACAAGATCAAAAAACGATCAAAACATATCTTGCTAGACCTGCTGCAACAGCGATGCAGCAAAGAATTTGCTGAACTCCGAGACCAATTATATGTAGAAAAAATTATTCTAGAAATTCGAAGAATACCACTCCCAGTATATTTATAAAATACCGCTGAAATAGTTAGTATTGCTGTGGATATATTCGATATGTGTTTTGGTATGATCGATCAGTATCTTCGAAAACAGAAAAAATTGAAATTGCTCGATACTTGGATTCAATGCCCGGATTTCTCCCGGGGACCGTAGGATTTGAATCGCTCCACCGTCTCGGCGACCTCGGCATCGGACAACACCACCGGTGCGCCGACCTGCAAGGCGATCGCATATTGGCGGCATAGAGCTTCGACTTCGACGGCGAGCCACATAGCCTTCGAGAGATTCGGCCCGGTGGCGATCATGCCGTGGTTGGCGAGCAGGCAGGCGCTGCGGCCTTCGAGGGCATCGAGGGCGAAATTCGAGAGTCCCTGCGTGCCATAGGGAGCGTAGGGGGCGCAACGGATGGTCGGACCGCCGGCCATCGCGATCATGTAATGCACCGCCGGAATCTCCCGGCCGCAGATCGCAAAGCCGGTCGCGTAGGGCGGGTGGGCGTGGACGACGGCACCGATCTCGGGCCGCGCCGCCAGAATGTCCCGATGGAAGCGCCACTCGGAGGAGGGGGCCAGCGGATGCTCCCAGCGCCCGTCGAAATCCATGGGGACAAGGTCATCGGGGCTGAGCTGCTCGGCTGGAATCCCGGAGGGCGTCACGAGGAAGCCGCTTCCGGTTCGAACGGAAAGGTTGCCCGAGGTTCCCTGGCTGAGACCAAGATCGAGCATCCGGCGCATCGCCTCGACCATCGCTTGACGGATCGCGAAAGTCGGCACGGACAACTCCTCTGACGGCGGATCGATCATGCGATGCGGAGCGCGCACGGAACGGGCTTTGTCGGGCACGATTGCTCCAGCAACCATCGAGACCGATTCGAGACACTACCGGCAGCAGCGGCCGGGTGAAACAGGGGAAGGTCGAGCCGGATAGGGATTGCCGGGCCGCGACGCTTGCGCCTGATACGGCAGGCACGCTCGCCGAACACGTGTATGGGGGAGGGGCATACGCGCCGCACGAGCTTCAGGTGCGGCCCCGTCGCGCTGATTGCGGTCGATCTGTTCCGTCGGACGGCGGTTTGACGCTCGGCCTCGGGCCCTGAGATGATATAGCCGGCCCATGAGCACCTATCGATTCGAGGCTCTGCTCGCCCCGCGCCGCATCGCCGTGGTCGGAGCGGGCGATCGACCCGGCTCCGTCGGCCGGGCGATCATCGACGGCCTGCGCGCGGGCGGATTCACCGGCGATATCGTCCCGGTCCATCCGCGCGAGACCAGCGTCGATGGATTGGCCTGCAGCCCGCGCCTCGCCGACATCCCGCAGGCTCCCGACCTCGTCATGATCGCCACGCCCCCGGCGGCAGTGCCGGGCATCGTCGAGGAGGCGGGGCAGATCGGCGCCGCTGCGGCGGTGATCCTGTCCGCCCATCTCGGCGTCGGCGAGGCGGCCCCGGCCGGTGCCGCCCAGGCGGCGGCACGGCGGCACGGCTTGCGGCTGATCGGGCCCGACAGCATCGGCTTGAGCGTGCCGGCGCGCGGCCTCAATGCGAGCCTGCTCGCTCGCCCGCCGAAGCCGGGGGATCTCGCCCTCATCTCGCAATCGGGCACCGTCGCCTCGGCCATCGCCGAATGGGGGTGGCGGCACGGGGCCGGCTTCTCCGCAGTGATGACGCTGGGCCGCTCCGCCGATATCGACATCGCCGACTGCCTCGACCACTTCGCCGAGGATTTCCACACCCGCGCGATCATCCTCTCGCTGCACCACGTGGCCGATGCGCGGAAATTCCTCACGGCGGCCCGGGCGGCGGCCCGTGCCAAGCCGGTCGTGGTGCTGCGCACCGGGCGCCACGATGCACCCGGCCACCGGCCGGAAACGCATACGGGCGCGCTCGCCCGGCCCGGCGCCGTCTACGAGGCCGCCTTCCGCCGGGCGGGCCTGCTGGCGGTGGACGGGCTCGATGCCATGTTCGCCGCCGTCGAGACACTGGGGCGCCAGCGCCCCTTCCCCGGCAACCGGCTGATGATCGTCTCCAACGGGCGCGGCATCGGCGCGCTTGCCGCCGATCACTTGGCCGATCTCGGCGGCACGCTGGCGGAGCCCGCACCGGCAACGCAGGACTGCCTGGCCCCGGTGCGGCACGGCCGGGGCGCCAACCCGCTCGATCTCGGCATCGACGCCGTGCCGAGCGATTACGTCGGCGCACTGGAACCGCTGCTCGCCGGGCGCGACAGCGACGCGATCGTCGCGATCCACGTCCCCACCGCGCGGGCGGGCAGCCGAGAGGTCGCCGAGACCGTGGCCGGTGCCGTCGCCAAGGCGCGGTCGGCGGGGCGCCGCAAGCCGGTCTTCGCGGTCTCGATCGGCGAGGACGAGGCGATCCGCGCGATCTACGCCGAGGCCAAGATCCCGCTTTTCGCGACCGATGCCGACGCGGTCGAGGGCTTCCTGCACCTCGTGCGCTACCGCGAGGCCCAGAACGACCTGATGCGCACGCCCGACGCCCTGCCGCGTGCGTTCACGCCGGACGTCGCCGCCGCGCGCCGCATCGTCGGGGAGGCGCTGGCGGAAGGCCGCACCTGGCTGGACCCCTACGCGGTGACCGAGTTGCTGACCGCCTACCGGATCGTCTCGCTACCCGTCACGCTGGCGCCCGATCCCGACGGGGCCGCGGCGGCGGCCTGGCCGCTGATCGCGGGCGGCGGCACGGTAGTGCTCAAGCTCGTCTCACCGGACGTGGTGCACAAATCGGAGGTGGGCGGCGTACGCCTCGGCCTCACCTCGGAGGCCGACGTGCGCGAGGCGGCCCATGCCATGATCGCGCGCGTCCGGGAACTGCGCCCCGACGCGCGGGTGGCGGGCTTTGCCGTGCAGCCGATGCTGCGCCGGCCACAGGGGCGGGAGCTGATCGCGGGGCTGGCCGAAGATCCAGTCTTCGGCCCCGTGGTCGTGTTCGGGCGCGGCGGCACGGCAGTCGAGGTGATCGACGACCGGGCCCTGGCGCTGCCGCCGCTCGATCTGGCCTTGGCGAGCGAGTTGATCGGCCGCACCCGCGTCGCCCGCCGTCTCGAAGCCTATCGCGACGTGCCGGCGGCGGACCTGCCGGCCATCGCGCTGCTGCTGGTGAAGCTGGCCCAACTCGCAGCCGACCTGCCGGCGGTGCGCGAACTCGACATCAATCCCCTGATCGCCGACGCCGACGGCGTGGTCGCCCTCGACGCGCGCGTACGCATCGCGCCGGAGCCGAGCCGACCGGAGCGCCGCCGCGGCAACTGGCACCCGCGCTTCGCAATCCGGCCCTATCCGTCCGATTGGGAACGGCGGCTCGATCTCGGAGAGCGGTGCATCCAGGTCCGGCCGGTCCGGCCCGACGACGAGGGCATGTTCCGCGCCTTCTTTGCGCAGGTGGACCCCGAGGATGTGCGCCTGCGCTTCTTCGCACCGGTGCGGGACTTCAGCCACGCCTTCCTCGCCCGGCTGACACAGCTCGACTATTCCCGTGCCATCGCCTTTGTCGCCCTCGACGAAACGGCGGAGGAGGACCGGCGCATGCTGGGCGCCGTCCGCCTGCACGCCAACGCCAACCACGACACGGGCGAGTTCGCGATCCTCGTGCGCTCCGACATCAAGGGGACGGGCCTCGGCGTCGCCCTCATGCGGATGATGATCGATTGGGCGCGGGCCGAGGGCATCGCTGTGGTCGAGGGCAGCGTACTCGCCGAGAACCGGCCGATGCGGGCGGTTTGCCGCCACCTCGGGTTCGTCGAGAAGTCGGTTCCGGACGACCCGAGCCTCGTGAAGGCAACGCTGACCGTCGGGGCGTAGAGCATCGTCCCGAAAGGTGGCCACCGGCTTTCGGAAAAAGACGATGCTCCGGCGATCGCGGGTGGCTCCGCAGAAATGAAAAAGACCGCTGACCCTTTCCGATCGGCGGCCTCTCGGCATCGAGGAAGAGCTCAGTGGCCGCTATCGGTGGCCTCGCGGGTCGACTCGTAGAGGAACCACGTGCGCTCCTCGGACTGATCGATCCACTCTTCGATGAGGCTCGTGGTCGAGACGTCGTTGGCTTCGTCGGTGACGCTGTGCAGCTCGCGCATGTTGGCGGTGAGCGCCTTGTTGTCGTCGCGCAGCTCCTTCAGCATCTCCAGCGGGCTGACGTAGTCCGCATTGTTGTCGGGGACGCGCTTGAGCCCATCGGCCTGCCCGAGGGAGCGAAGGGTCGTACCGCCGATCTTGCGGGCGCGCTCGCCGACGGCGTCGATGATCGCGAAGATCTGCTCGGACTGCTCGTCGAGCAGCAGGTGGTAGTCGCGGAAATTCGGCCCGCTGACATGCCAGTGGAAATTCTTGGTCTTGATGTAAAGCGCGAAGAGATCCGACAGGAGAACGGTCAGACCCTCGGAGATCTTCTTGACGTCGTTCGGGTCGAGATCGGTCGGGGTATTGAGCCGGTCGCTGGGGACGCGCAGCTTAGCCTTGGCCATGGGGTGATATCCTTGACACTCTGCAATCGAATTTTGACCGGCGACAAGAACGCCGGCACTCGATCGGCAGAATGAGAAAGCGGGAACCTTTGTTCCGCTCCGCATGGCAGCGCTGCTGTGGATGGGACGCGGCGCCGCGCGGGCGCCTCAGCCCCGCCCGCCGACGAGGCCGGGTGGCATCGGGACCGGCTCGCTCTCGGGCCCACGGGCGGGCGGCACGGTTTTCCGGGCCTGCGGCTTCGGCGAAGCGGGCAGGGCGGTCGCGGGTGCCGGACTGGAGGGTGACCCGACCGGTGCAGGCTTGGCCGATGCGGGTTTGCTGGGTGCAGCCTGCGCGGTGGGCAAGGGGCGCGGCGCGGCGCCTGCTGCGGCCGGCCGGGGTGTCGGCGCCGCGCGGGGCGTGATGGCGCCGGTGGTGGTCACGTCGGGGACGGGCGATGTCGCGGCGGCCGGCGCCGGGGGCGTGTCGAGGCCGTAGATGTCGTCGCGGAAATGCACCCGGCCGTCCGAGGTCGCGTAGCCGGTCATGTAGACGAAGGCGACCGGGGTCGGCTTCACGAGCTTTACGTCACGCCGCTCGCCGACGGCGATGGCGGTCTCGATCTCGATCGGCCCCCAGGCGGAGCTCGGCCCGTTCGGTCCCTCGGTGCCCTGAAGCAGCCACGCGGCGAACTCCTTGACTTGGCCGACGCGCACGCAGCCATGCGAATGGAAGCGCACCGAGCCGGCGAACAGCGATTTCGAGGGCGTGTCGTGCATGTAGATCGCGTGGCGGTTCGGCATATCGATGCGCACTTGGCCCAGCGAGTTGTCGAGGCCGGAATCCTGGCGCAGCGTGTAGTTGGTCGCCTTCTGCGTGTTCCAGTCGATCGCGGTCGGATCGACTTCGACGCCGCCGGGGCCGAGAATGCGGATACGGTTCTTGGCGAGATAGCCGGGATTCTTGCGCATGGTCGGGATGATCTCGTTCTTGATCACCGAGACGGGCACGGTCCAGGTCGGGTTGAGGTTCACGTCGGTGATGCGGGTCTCGACCGCGGGCGTCTGCTTGTCGGGCGAGCCGACCACGGCGACGTAGCGGCGCGTCACCACACCGTTCTCCACCGCCTCCACCGTGGCGGAGGGGATGTTCACGGTCACGTAGCGCTCGCCGAAGCCGAAGCCCGACCCCAGCAGACGCTGGGCCGAGGCGCGCAATTGCCGCTGCCGCACGTCGGCCGGCACATTGAGGGCGTTCAGCGTCAGACGGCCGAAGATGCCGGCATCCGGCAGGCCGTGGCGGGCCTGGAACGACTTCACCGCCGCGACCAGCGGCGGATCGAACCGATCGGAGGGCGGCGCGTCGGCGGGAAGGTCGCCGGTCAGGGTCAGGTGATGGCGGAGCGAGGGGATCGCGGCGTGGCTGTCGCCGGGCTTAGGCGCGAAGTCGGCGGGCAGCGTCTTCCAGCCGCCGGCCTCGGCGTAGACCTGATAGCGCTCGGCAGCGCGCATCGTATCGACGAAGGTCTGCGCGGTGTAGCTCGGCAGCGGATCCTCGGACACGCGGGCATAGACGACCGGCAGCAATTCCCGCGAAGCCTTCTTGGCCGGAGACGTCTCGGCCGGAACGGCCACCGTGTCGGCGGTCGGACGCTCCAGTTTCGGCGCGGTCTTCACGTCGGGCTTCGGATCGGCTTTCGGGGCGACCTTGACTTCCGCCTTGTCCGCCCGTGGCTCCGGCTTGGGATCAGCCCTCAGTTCGCGCTTCGGCTCCGGGGCGGCCTCGGCCTTCGGCTCGATCCGCAGGTTGATCCGGGAATCGGGCTGCGGCTCGGGGACGGGCTCGGCCCGCAGCGGGGCGGCGAGCAGCAGGGCGAGGGCGGCTCCGGTGCCGCCGATGAGCCGGGCGCGGCGGGGCCTGCGCGGGGTGGGGATCACATTCGGCATCGCGGATCTCATCGGGTGCACGGCCCGATCATCGGCGCGGTTGGTTACCAACTCGCTCACCCCCTCGCCGTCGGCGTGTCCCGGAGCACGCAGGGCTCGGCGAAACGGACCGTCCTGCCGCGGTGGTGCGGGCGTGCAGGATGTGCAAAACGCGGGGTCGGAATGCCTCACGAGACGCCCGGTCGCCGACCGTTTCCCCTCGGGGCGACGGCGCCGCGGACGTTTTGCGAGAGTCCTCGGCCGACGCCCCGCGAGACCCCCGTGAGCGAAGACAAGACACCGAAGCCCGGCAAGACCCTGCTGAGCCCCGAGCGCCGGCCGGACGACGCCGACCAGTCGATCCGCCCCCTGAACCTCTCCGAGTTCATCGGGCAGCGGGCAGCCCGCGCCAACATGCAGATCTTCATCGAGGCGGCCAAGAAGACCGGCCAAGCCCTCGATCACGTCCTGTTCGTCGGCCCGCCGGGCCTCGGCAAGACGACGCTGGCGCAGATCGTCGCCCGCGAACTCGGCGTCAACTTTCGCTCGACCTCCGGCCCGGTGATCGCCAAGGCCGGGGATCTCGCCGCACAGCTGACCAATCTGGAGGAGCGCGACGTCCTGTTCATCGACGAGATCCACCGCCTCAACCCGGCGGTGGAGGAGATTCTCTATCCGGCGATGGAGGATTACCAGCTCGACCTCATCATCGGCGAAGGCCCGGCCGCCCGCTCGGTGAAGATCGAGTTGCCGAAATTCACCCTCGTCGGCGCCACCACCCGCGCGGGCCTGCTCACCACTCCGCTGCGCGACCGCTTCGGCATCCCGATCCGCCTCGAATTCTACGAGATCGACGAGTTGGAACTCATCGTCCGCCGCGGCGCGCGGGTGCTCGGCCTCGGCATGTCGGAGGAGGGCGCCAACGAGATCGCCAAGCGCGCCCGCGGCACGCCACGCATCGCCGGGCGCCTGCTGCGTCGGGTGCGCGACTTCGCCATCGTCGAGGACGCGACGACGGTGAGCCGCGCCATCGCCGACCGGGCGCTGCAGATGCTCGACGTCGATCCCGTCGGCCTCGACGTGATGGACCGTAAGTATCTCACGCTGATCGCGGCCTCGTTCGGCGGCGGCCCGGTCGGGATCGAGACGATCGCGGCGGCCCTGTCCGAGCCGCGCGACGCGATCGAGGATATCATCGAGCCTTACCTGATCCAGAAGGGCTTCGTGCAGCGCACCCCGCGCGGGCGGGTGCTGACGCCGCACGCCTTCCGGCACATGGGCTTTGCCGAACCCCGCCGCGATCCGGGCTCGCAGTTCGGCCTGTTCGGCGGCAGCGACGATCCGGATGCCTGAGGGTTCGAGCCCCGTCTCCGTTACGCGACGGACGGTGCTGATCGGGCTCGGCGCGACGGCGCTGACCGGGGCGGGGTTGGGCGCCTATGCAGTCGGCATCGAACCGATGCGGCTCGCGGTGACGCGCTACCGATTGCGGCCGATCGGCCCCTGGCCGGAGGGCCTGACCTTGCGGATCGTCGCGTTGGCCGACATCCATGCCTGCGAGCCATGGATGCCGACTGCGCGCATCGCTGGCATCGTCGCAGCGGCTAATGCCCTTCAAGGCGACGTGATCGTGCTGCTCGGCGACTACGTCTCCGGCATGCGGGTCGTCACGCGCTACGTGGACGCTGCCGAATGGGCGCCGGTGCTCGGACAACTCGCCGCGCCGTTGGGCACTTACGCCATCCTCCGCAACCACGATTGGTGGGAGGACAAGACGGCCCAGACCCGTGGTGCCAGCCCGACGATCGCGGGCGAGGCGCTCCGGCGCGCCGGTATCCCCGTTCTGGAGAACGATGCGCGGCCGCTTTCGGTCAGAGGCCATACGGTCTGGCTCGCCGGGCTCGGCGACCAGCTCGCGCTTTTGCCGGGTCGGAAGCGCCACGGTCACCCCCGCATCGGCCTCGACGACTTGGCCGGAACGCTGGCGAAGGTCCCCGACAGCGCGCCCGCGATGCTGCTGGCACACGAGCCCGACATCTTTCCGCAGGTCCCGCCGCGGATCGCGCTCACGCTCTCGGGCCATACCCATGGCGGACAGGTGCGCCTGTTCGGGCGCTCTCCGGTCGTCCCCTCTCGCTACGGCAACCGCTTCGCCTACGGCCATGTCCGCGAGCAGGCGGATCTCATCATTTCCGGTGGGCTCGGCACAAGCATCGCGCCGGTGCGTCTCGGCGTACCGCCGGAGATCGTCGTCGTCGAACTCGGTGCCGATGGTCCAGGGAACTGAGACATGCGTCGAACACATAGCGACCGCGACATAATCGACGAAAAAGTGAGCATATTTTAACTATTTAAGGCTGCACCGGCCACGATCTCCACGATGCAAATTTGAAACAAGCATTTGTTTCAAAACGATTTATTTTGTAGTTGTAGGTTCTTCCAGCGGCAATCCGGCGCATCTGCGGTCATCGAAGGCAGCGCTGGCGGCATGCGGAACAGGCGTGCACCGCACAAGTTGAGGGCCCGACCCCGCTCTTCGGGAGCGCCGGCCCAACGAACGATTTCAGCACGACCTTCAAGGAACTCTCCGCCATGAAGACGACCGTCCTGGCCGCCCTCGGCCTGTCCGTCGCTACCCTCGCCACGCCCGCCCTGGCTCAGGACGCCCTGCCGCTGCGCATCGGCAGCGACGCGCCGATCGGGCGCGCCGCAACCGACACCCGCGACTTCCGCGCCGAGGCTTTGCGCTCGGATGCCACCAGCATCGAGGCGAGCCGGATCGCCCTGGAGCGTTCCCGCAACCCGCGGGTCCGCAACTATGCCAACCGAATCCTCGTCGAGCGTGAGGCGACCACCCGGGCGCTGCTGCCCGAGGGCACCTCGCTGACCGCGAGCGGTCGCGTCGTCTCCGACCAGCAGGGTATCCCCACCCGCCTCGATAATCCGCTTGGCGTGGTGCTGGCCCCGGTGACGCTGGCCGCCAACATTGGCACCGGCATCGTCGGTGGCGTGCTCGGCGGCGTCGGCCTCGTGGACAACAGCCCGGGCGAGCCCGGCCGTCGCGTCGCCCTCGGCCCGAACGGCCAGCAGCGCCTCGAGCGCCTGCGCTCGGCCCGTTCGGCCCGCGAGTTCGATCAGGCCTATGTCGCGGGTCAGGCTCGCTCGGATGCCCGCACGCTGGCCCTCTACAGCAGCTACGCCCGCAACGGCGACAGCGCCGACGGCCGCACCTTCGCGAACCAGGCGCTGCCCTACATCGCCGATGAGCACGCCCACTCGGCGAGCCTCGCCAACCGCATCGGCGGCTGATCCAAGCAAACCCGTCCCATCTGGCAGGGCTGTTCCCGAAAGGGGGCGGCCCTCGCCTCATGACGCCGATCGACGACAGGCCGCGCACTCGTCTCGCCACGCGCGGCCTGAACCTCTAGACACCGGTTCTTCCTCGCAACCGGATTTCCATGACGACAGCGGCACCTGAGAATGCGCACCGGCTCCCGGTGCGGATCTATTACGAGGACACCGATTTCTCGGGCTTCGTCTATCACGCGAGCTACCTGCGCTTCATGGAGCGGGGCCGCACCGAACTCCTGCGCGCTCTCGCGGGCGACCAATCCGAGATGCACGCGGAAGGCGCAGGCTTCGTCTTCGTCGTGCGGAAGATGACCCTCGACTTCCTCAAGCCCGCCCGCATGGACGATTGGATCGACGTGCTGACTTGGTCGAGCGAGCTGCGCGGCGCCTCGATGCATCTCGCTCAGGAAGTGCGCCGCGGCGGGGAAACGCTGGTGCGCGCCGAGGTCGTGGTCGCCTGCGTCAGAAACGGCCGGGCGATCCGCCTGCCGGACGGGTTGCGCCGGGCGCTCACCCCACCCAACACCTGAACGAAACCGATCCTTAACCTTGAGAGGTGCTTAACGATCCCTCGCAGGGAAAGCCTCACCGCCACGAAAGCGCCCGGAGGCGACCCTTACTTTCGACAGATTCACGAGTGATCTCAAGCCTCATCGCTCAAAGGATCAGTCGGCAGTCCGGTGCGCCTCGGCGCGGCCCTGACGACGCGAGGATCGTTCGATGACCCCAGCCGATGCCATGCAGGCCGCGCCCGTCGCAGACATGAGCCTGTTCGGCTTGTTCTGGCAGGCGCACTTCGTCGTCAAGCTCGTGATGGTGGGCCTGCTCGGCGCCTCGATCTGGTGCTGGTCGATCATCGTCGACAAGACCCTGCTGTTCCGCCGGGTCGAGGCCGAGATGGACGCCTTCGAGGAGGCGTTCTGGTCCGGCCGCTCGCTGGAGGAACTCTACCGCTCCTTCAACGACCGCCAGCCCACCGGCCTCGGCGCGCTGTTCGTCGCCGCCATGCGGGAGTGGAAGCGCTCCTTCGAGGGCTCGGGCCGGCAGATCCACTCGCTGTCGCAGCGCATCGACAAGGTGCTCGACGTGACGATCCAGCGCGAGGTCGAGCGGCTCGATTCGCGCCTCCTGTTTCTCGCCTCGATCGGCTCGGCCGGCCCCTATATCGGCCTGTTCGGCACGGTCTGGGGCATCATGACCGCCTTCACCTCGATCGCGGCCTCGAAGAACACCTCGCTCGCCGTCGTGGCGCCCGGCATCGCCGAGGCTCTATTCGCCACCGCCATCGGCCTGTTCGCGGCGATCCCGGCGGTGCTCGCCTACAACAAGCTTCAGGCCACCGTGTCGAAGTCGCAGTCGCGGTTGGAGGGCTTCGCCGACGAGTTCTCGGCGATCCTGTCGCGGCAGATCGACGAGCGCCTTTCGGTCGCCGCCTGATCCGGCCGTTACAGCAGCGGGAGCCAATCCAATGGGCATGACGCACGGCGCGGCACAGGGCGGCGGCAAGCGCCGCCGCCGCGGACGGCGCGGACACGGCGCCATCAACGAAATCAACATGACGCCGTTCATCGACGTCGTGCTGGTGCTGCTGATCGTCTTCATGGTCGCGGCACCGATGATGACCGTCGGCGTGCCCCTCGACCTGCCGCAATCGAAGGCGAGCCCGCTCAACTCCGACGTCAAGCCGATCACGCTCTCGATCCGCCGCACGGGCGAGGTCTATCTCGGTGAGGTCGAGCTGAAGGACGACGACATCGTGCCCCAGCTCATGCAGACTTCGAAGACCGGCACCGAGGAGCGGGTGTTCGTGCGCGGCGACAAGCGCGTCGATTACGGGCGCGTGGCCCAGGTGATGGCGATCGTGACCGGCGGCGGCTTCAAGAAGGTCGCCCTCGTCACCGAGCCGGAATCGAATTAGCGGAGCAAGGCACCGTGGCTCTGCGCTGGCCCAATTCACTCACCGAGCCTTTCCGAAATCGCGAACCCGGCGTCTGGATCTCGGCCGCGGCCCATGCTGCCGTGCTGGGCGCCGCCCTGTTCGCCGTCGCCGCACCGGCCATGCCGGACGCGCAGGAAGGCGTGCCGGTCGAGGTGCTGACCGAGCAGCAATTCTCCGAATTGACCCGCGGCGAGCGCAACGCGGAGAAGCCCGAGAACACCCCGAACCGCGCCGATCGCGTGGCGGAGAAGCACGAGCAGCGCGAGCCCGAGAACGCCAAGACCGACGCACCCGCAGCCCCCACCCGAACCGCCGATACCCGCCTCGCCGCCGTCGATGCGATGCCGCTGCGTGCCGACTCCGCCGACCCGGTGAAGGAGGAGGCGGAAGCCGCCGCGGCCAAGGCGGAGGCCGCCAAGGCCGAAGCCGAGAAGGCGGCTGTGGCCAAAGCCGCCGAGGCGAAGGCTAAGGCCGAGGTCAAAGCGAAGGCGGATGCCGCCGCCAAGGCCGAGGCGGCAAAGGCCGAGGCTGCCAAGGCGGCCGAAGCGAAAGCCGTCGCAAAGGCGGAGGCCGAAAAGCGCGACGAGTTGCAGAAGCTGGTCGAGCGCGAGCAGGCCGAGGCGGAAGCCGCCGCCAAGGCGGCCGAGGCGAAGGCCAAGGCGCGCGCCGAGGCCAAGGCGAAGGCCGACGCCAAGGCCAAAGCAGAAGCGAAGGCCGAGGCGGAAGCCGAAGCCAAGGCTGAAGCGAAGGCCAAGGCCGAAGCGGCGGCAAAGGCGGAAGCCGAGGCCGAGCACCGCAAGCAGGTCGCCGAAGCTAAAGCCAAGGCGGATGCCGAGGCGAAGGCAAAAGCCGAAGCCGCCGCGAAAGCAAAAGCCAAGGCGATGGCCGACGCCAGGGCGAAGGCCGATGCCGAGGCCAAGGCGCGCCAGCAGGCGGAACTCGCCAACAGGGCCAGCCCTGGCGACAGCCGCGAGACGCAGACCCGCGCTGCCTCGCAATCGACCGGCTCGACCGGCCGTGAGGTCCAGCGCACGGCCTCGCTCGGCGCCGCTTCCGGCACCGCCCAGCGGCTTTCGCCGTCCTTGCGCGACGCCCTCGTCGGCATGCTGCAACAGCAGATCGAGCGGTGCTACTCGGCGCCGCCCGGCGCGACGCAGGGCGTGGTGCTGCCGATGCTCGACATCCGCCTCAATGCGGACGGTTCGCTCACGACGGAGCCGCGAGTCATGCGCGCGGGCAACAACTCGGTCGATCAGTCGATTGCACAGGCCGCGCTGCGGGCGGTGCGGCGCTGCGCGCCCTTCAAGATCCCGGCCCAGTACGCGCCGTATTACAACGACTGGAAGGCCATCAACGCCGAGTTCGAGTTCTCGCCCGTGTGATCCGCCGGCTCGACCCGCCGATCCACCGCGTCATCGGCCTTTCTTTCTCGCATTCCCCGAACGACCTGGACTTGTCCCATGCCTGGAACAGCCTTTACCCGGCGCGCCCTTCTGCCGGCCTTCGCGGCCGCGCTCGGCGTCCTTGCCCTGGCGCTGCCCGCCGCGACTCCGGCGCAGGCGCAGCTTCAGCTCCGCATCGGCAGCGGCGCCTTCCAGCCGATGCCGATCGCCATCGCCGACTTCGCCGGTGATGCCAGCCTCGGAACGCTGGTCGCCAGCGTCATCACGAACAACCTGCGCCGCTCCGGCTACTTCACGCCGCTGGAGAAGGGGCGCTTCCCCGAGAATCCGAGCTTCGACGCAGCGCCGAACTTCGAGGCCTGGAAGGGCGCGGGCGTCCAGGCGCTGGTGACCGGCCGGGTCGGGCGTGACGGGTCGGGCCGGCTGACCGTCGCCTTCCGCCTGTGGGACGTGGCCTCGGGTCAGCAGATCACGGGCCAGCAATACGGCACCGACGTCGCCAATGCCCGCCGCACCGGCCATCTCGTGTCGGATGCGGTTTACACCAAGGTCACCGGCCTCGGGGCCTGGTTCGACAGCCGCGTCGCCTATGTCGACGAGTCGGGTCCGAAGGAGAACCGCCGCAAGCGCCTGATGGTGATGGATCAAGACGGCGCCAACGTCCGCGCGCTGACCGGGAGCGGCGACGTCTCGGTGGTGGCGCCGCGCTACTCGCCGGCGGGGCAGGACATCGCCTTCATGACCCAGGCGACGGGCCAGCAACCGAAGGTCCAGATGATCGATCTGGAGACCGGCAAGCGCCAGACGGTCGGCAACTTCGCCTCGATGAGCGCGAGCCCGCGCTTCTCGCCGGACGGGCGCCGCCTCGTGATGAGCGTGCAGCAGGGGGGCAACGCCGACATCGTCACCGTCGACATCGCCTCGAAAGCACAGACACCGGTCACGCAGGGTCTCGCGATCGACACCTCGCCGAGCTACGCGCCGGACGGCAGCCAGATCGTGTTCGAATCCGACCGCGGTGGCTCGCAGCAGATCTACGTGATGGGCGCCGACGGCTCGAACCCGCGCCGACTGTCCTTCGGCGAAGGCTCGGCCTCGCAGCCGGCTTGGTCGCCCCGCGGCGACCTCATCGCCTTCACCCGCCAGCGCAAGGGGGGCTTTGCCATCTGCGTGATGAAGCCCGACGGCTCGGGCGAGCGGGTGCTGACGGAAGGCTTCCACAACGAGAGCCCGACCTTCGCGCCGAACGGCCAATACGTGATGTTCTTCCGCGATCCCGGCGGCCAGGGCGGCGGCAAGCTCTACATGGTCGACATCACCGGCAAGGTGGAGCAGCCGGTGCCGACCCCGTCCTTTGCCTCGGACCCGACTTGGTCGCCGCTGCTGTCGGGCAAGTAGGCGAGCCGGGCGCGGTCGGTTTCGTCGCCGCGAGACCGGCGACGAACATCAGCCGGACGCGCACAGAGCACGACCGAAGTCTCGCAAGGGCGGACCGGCAAACCCACACTGCCATTGCAAGCCGAACGGCTTCGCTGCGACGGCACGGCCCGCGCTGAAATCCGCGCGAGCCTCGACGGCCGGCACGGTGAAGACCTTCGCACTTACGATAGAAACCGCGGCGGAAGCGGTCCGCAGGTGGGGCTGATGCGTGTTCGAAGTCGTGCCGTGTCGGCCGCTTCTGCGCCCCTAGGGATCCGCTTCCGTCCGGTGTTCGTGGCGGGCCACTCAATCCGAGACCGAACGGGTTCTCAGACTATCGTTGCGGCTTCATGCTGCGGTGGAGTCATCCCTGTCTCCTCCAGCTTTCGTCAACAAACCACGCGAAGATCACGCGGTTACTTGGCCGATGTGCTTGCGAATGCGAAGCACGAATGTAGACTGCGTCCGTATTGACAGGCCGTCAAGCGGGAATTTGCCGCCAAGCCTTCTGATTTTTGTATCAACGAATGCTTGGTGGGTAAAATCGTTCGTCGGCAACGGCTTACGGCCGGCGATGCGAAAGGCCTGCCCGCATCGGGCGGGAAATCCGCGCCGGATCGGTCGCGACCGCAAGCCGCGTCCCCTCGAGGGCGGTTCTCCGGCGAACCTACGACGTCACCGCACGCGGCGGCAGGCAACCCGATCACGGGGGATCGCTGCCACCGGCGGACACAAAGCAGCATCAATCGTCGGCGAGATTGGGGAGCCTGTCCTCGCCTCTACCCCCGGCGCCAGGACGGGCCCGCGGGCCGGCCTGAAGCTCCCCGGCAGGTGTGCCGGCCCGCGGACAAACAGGCCCTGGCCGGCAAGCCTCGGACCTTTCGGATGCCCCCGGCGTCAGATCGCGGTGAGGCCGCGCTGCACCGCCGGCCGGGCGAGCAGCGCGTCGAGCCAGCGGCGGACGTTCGGCAGTTCCTCGATCGCGATCCCCTGCTTGCCGTGGAACTTCGCCCAGGTCAGCGCGGCGATGTCGGCGATCGAGTACGCGTCGGCCAGATATTCGTGGTCGGCAAGCCGCCGGTCGAGGACGCCGTAGAGGCGTTTGGCTTCCTCCGTGAATCGATCGATGGCGTAGGGGATCTTCTCTTGCGCGTAGATGCGGAAATGGTGGGCCTGCCCCAGCATGGGCCCAAGTCCGCCGACCTGCCAGAACAGCCACTCGTCCACTGCGGTGCGGGCGCGCTCGTCGCTCGGATAGAGGCAGCCGGTCTTGCGTCCGAGATATTGCAGGATCGCGCCCGACTCGAACACCGAGATCGGCGTGCCTCCCGGCCCGTCCGGATCGACGATGGCCGGGATCTTGTTGTTGGGGGAGATGCCGAGAAAGTCGGGCGCCATCTGCTCGCCCTTGCCTATGTTCACCGGTACGACCCGGTAGGGCAGCCCGCACTCTTCGAGCATGATCGGGATCTTCCACCCGTTCGGCGTGCTCCAGGTGTAGAGTTCGATCGGCTGCGCCGTCGTGACCGCCATGCTGGCATCCCGGAAAAGCGGGCCCGCGCCCATCCTCGGTTCACGAGGTAGCGCGGAACGGCCCGGCGGCTCAAGCCGAAGGCCAAGCTCGCGCTCAGTCGTGCGCAAGTTGTAGAGGGCGCTTGCTCTTTGGCCCTTGATGCGGCTGTGATGCGGCGTGAACGGCGAAGCCGCCGAATCCAACCCGCCGGAGTCGCCCGATGCTCTCTCGTCTCCTCGCAGCCGCCCTGCTGGCCGCGCCGCTCCTCTTAGCCCAGGCCGCGGTGGCCAAAGAGACCGGTAAGGAGACGGGCAAGGAGCAGAGTGTGGCCCAATCTGCTGCGCGCGAGCGGCAGAAGAAGTGCGGCGCCGAGTGGCGCGCGCTTTCTGCCACCGAGAAGGCAGCTCAAGGGCCGAAGTGGCCGCAGTATTATAGCAAGTGCGTCAAACGCCTGAAGGAACAGAAGGCCTGACGCGACGGCAGCAGGGCTCTGCAAATTTTCGAGCCGAGCCCCGCGTGAACCGAACGGCCTTGGCCGTGTTGCCTCGCCGACCCGTCCCCACGGGCTCCTGCGCGGAAGCAGATGACCGGTTCCGCGCGGGATCGCATTCACTCGAAAAGCGAGAGCCGCACCGATATGGAGCGTGAACGCCGCATCCTGCAGCGCACGGTGGCGGTCGTCGCCATCGTCCCCGTCCTGGCGGGGCTCTACGGCGTGCTGTTCGGCATCGACGGCATCGGCGGCGGCACGCTGGTCAACGTCTCGGCCGACAGCCATTTCCGTTACCTCTCGGGCCTGCTGACCGGTATCGGCATCCTGTTCTTCACCTGCGTGCCCGGCATCGAGGACAAGTCGCGGCTGTTCCGCTTCCTCACCCTCGTCGTGCTGCTCGGCGGGATGGCGCGGCTGCTCGGGCTCGCTCTCACCGGCGTGCCGTCGCTGACCATGCTGGCGGCGCTCAGTCTCGAACTCGTCGTCACGCCGCTGCTCTGCCTGTGGCAGATGCGGGTCGCGCGCCAAGCGCGGGATCAGCGGCAGGAACTGACAACCGGCATCGAGACGGCGCGGTGAGCGAGGCGGCGCAGCGGATCGGCGGCGCCGGCCTCGGCGAGCGCCTGATCGACACCCTCGACCGTTGGGTGCCCAAGCCGACCGCCTGGGCTTTCGCCATCCGGATCTGGCTCGCCATGATGCTGGCGCTCTACGCCGCGTTCTGGCTCCAGCTCGACAGCGCCTCCTCGGCCGCGGTCTGCGTCGGCATCCTCGCACAACCGAAGCGCGGCCAAGCCCTGTCGAAGGCCGGCTACCGCTTCCTCGGCACCGTCGTCGGCGGCATCGTCGGCATCGTGTTGATTGCCCTGTTTGGGCAGGATCGCGTGCTCCTGCTCGTCAGCTTCGCCTGCTGGCTCGGCCTCTGCGTCTTCGCCGCGCAATTCCTGCAGGATACCCGTGCCTACGGGGCGATGCTCTCCGGCTACACCGTGGCGATCATCGCGGTCGCGCATATCGATGCGCCGCAAACGGTGTTCGATGCCGCCATCGGCCGCGTCGCCGCGATCGCCGTCGGCATCGTCGCGATCACCTTCATCAACGATGCGCTCGCCTCGCCGAGCACGTGGCGTGCCTTGCTCCCGCGCCTCGCCGCAGCCCATGCGGCGGCCAAGGCCTTTGCCCGCGAGAGCCTGACGCAGGGCGATCCCGGACCCGAGCGCACCGCCGCCCTGATCCGGCAGATCGCACCGATGCGGGGTGACGCCAGCGCCATTGCGGGCGAACTCGACGACGGCGTGCACCGCGCCGCGGGTGCCCGCAGCGCCATCGCCGCGCTCTACGTCCTGGCCGCAGCGAGCCGGGCGCTCGCGGCCGCGATGAGCCGCACCGCCGAACCCGGCCCGCGGGTGCGGGAGGCGCACGCGCTCGCCCTGCGCGCGGTCTCGGAGGGCGAGGGAGGGGCCCCCGAGGCGCTGGCCCGCGACGGCGCGCGGCTGCGCGACCTCGTGGATGCCGGGATGTGCAATCCCGGCGCCGCCCTCGACGAGATCATGGCGCTCCAGCGCGCTCTGGACGTCGTCAACGCCGCGACCTTCGCCGAGGACGGGGTGCGCGCCCTCTCGGACGGCCACGAGCCCCTGCGCAACATCGCCCTGCCGACCCATCGCGACTTTCAGGTCGCCCTGCGGGCGGCGTTGCGCGTGATGATCGCGTTCGGCCTTGCCGCCGGCCTGTTCATCCTGCTCGGGCTACCGCAATCCTCCTTCGCGCTGGTTCAGGTCGCGGCGACCTGCTCCCTGTCCTCGGTCACGCCCGATCCGCGCAAGTTCGCGCAGGGCGTCCTGATCGGCATGCCGCTGGCCGCCCTCTGCGCCGGGCTCATCCTGTTCGTGATGCTCAACGGCAACCAGGGCTTTCCCCTGCTCGCCATCGCCATGGCGCCGCCGGTCTTCTTCGGCTGCCTCGTCTCACTCCACCCGCCGAGCTTCACCATCGGCTTCATCACCCTCGTGTTCACGCCGGTGCTGCTGGCGCCGGAGAACCCGCAATCCTACGATCCGCAAACCTTCCTCGTGAACGCGCTGCTGGTCGTCTTCGCGGCGGTGATCCTGTTCCTGACGATCCGCCTCGTCCTGCCAATTTCCGCCTCGCAGCACCGTGCCTTCGCGCTTGAAGAGGCCCGTGAAGACCTCGCCGAAGCGCTCGCGGGGGAGGGGGGCGACGCCACCACGCGTACCAGCCTCAATGCCGACCGATTGTACCAATTCACGGCCTGGAATTCCGGCAGCGGCGCGGTCCGCCGGGCAAGCCTGCACCATGCCTTCGCCGTGGCGCAGCTGGAGTCCGCCGCCGCGCGCGCGCACGCCCAACTGCGCCCGTTGAGCGAGGTATCCGGTCTCGCTCCGCTGATTGGTCAGGCGCGCGAGGCGCTCGCCGCCGCCGGCTCGCCCGGTCTCGACCGAGCGGCGCGGGCGTTGATCGTCGAGGCACGCGTGCAGGACCGCACCGTGCGCATGCAGATCGCACGCGCCGCCACCGACCTCGCGACGGCCTCGCGCGTTATCGGGCGGCACGCGCGTTTCTTCCGGCGCCTCTCCCTTCCCGGTTCCTGACGTTCCCCATGCAGCACGACCTCGCCATCGGCGGAATCCTGATCTCGCCCTTCGTCGCCTACGCGCTGATCGCCTTCGCGCTGCTGGTGGCACTGCGGGTCGTGTTTCGATGGATCCGGTTCGGGCGCTTCGTCGCCAACCCGCCTCTGGCGGAAGCGGGGATCTACGTCTGCCTTCTCGCGCTCGTGGTGGTGCTCCTGTGAAACGCGACGACGACGGGCTGGCCGATCGCCCGCAACAGGATCACATCCCGACCAGCGAGGTGCAGTCCGACGAGCCGCGCAAAGGGCGGAGCCTGGCCGAGGCAACCCCGATCAGGCGGCGTCGGCGAGGAGCACGCCTGCTGAGGCTGGCCGCTACCGGCCTCGTCCTCGCCTTCGCGGCAGTGGCAGCCACGATCGTCTGGCAGTTCTACGTGACCGCGCCCTGGACCCGCGACGGGCGGGTCCGCGTCCAGGTGGCCAACATCGCCCCGCAGGTGGCCGGCACCATTATCGAGCTGCGGGTCACCGACAACCAGGAGGTGAAGAAGGGCGACGTCCTCTACGTCATCGACCCGTTCGACTATCAGGAGGCGGTGGTCTCGGCCGAGGCCGAGATCAAGAACCGCGAGGCCGACCTCTCGGTGAAGCAGGCGCAGTCGGCCCGGCGCGCCGCGCTCTCGACGGTCTCGACCTCGGTCGAGGAGAAGCAGCAATACGCGGGCACCGCCAAGATCGCCGAGGCGGCGCTGGAGACCGCCAAGTCGCAGCTTTCGCAGGCGAAGAAGAATCTCGAACGCACGCAGGTGCGCTCGACCGTGAACGGGCGCGTCACCAACCTGCTCCTGCGCATCGGCGACTACGCGCAGACCGGCACCGCCAACGCACGGGTGATCGACACCGATTCCTTCTGGATCGACGGCTACTTCGAAGAGACCAAGATGGCGCATATCCGCGTCGGCGCCTCCACCGAGATGGCGTTGATGGGGTACGGCGCCTCGCTGAAGGGCACGGTCGAGAGCCTGACGCTCGGCATCTCGACCGCCAACGCCGCGACGAGCACGCAAGGGCTGCCGAACGTCGATCCGGTCTATACCTGGGTGCGGCTGGCCCAAAGGGTGCCGGTGCGCATCCGCATCGACCATGTGCCGCCGGAAGTGACCCTGGTGGCGGGCATGACCGCGACGGTGGTGGTCGGCGACGGCCGCGAGGGCCAGCCGGCCTGGGTGAAGGCAGCGCGCGACTGGATCTTCGGTCGGACCGAGCACGGGGCGGAGCCGAAGAACTGATGCCGCGACTGCGCGTGGACGGTGCGATGCCCAAGAAAATTGGGTAAGGCGGCAGCATGGCCGCTTCCCCCCTCGTCCGCTTCGCCCCCTCGCCGACCGGCTTCCTGCATATCGGCAATGCCCGGCCGGCGCTGCTGAACGCGCTGTTCGCGCGCCGCGAGGGCGGGCGCTTCCTGCTGCGCCTCGACGACACCGACCGGGAGCGCTCGACGGAGGAATTCGCCACCGCCGTGGCCGAGGATCTCGGCTGGCTCGGCATCGAGCCCGACCTGTTCTTCCGCCAGAGCGATCGCACCGCCCTCTACGACACGGCGGCCAAACGGCTGAAGGCGGCCGGGCGGCTCTATCCCTGCTACGAGACACCGGAGGAGCTGGATCGCCGCCGCAAGCGCCAGCTCGGCCGCGGCCTGCCGCCGATCTACGACCGCGCGGCACTCTCGCTGACCGAGGCCGAGCGCGCCGCCCTGGAAGCCGAGGGCCGGCATCCGCACTGGCGGTTCAAGCTCGACCACCGGATCGTGGCCTGGAACGACCTCGTGCGGGGCGAGAGCCACGTCGATTGCGCCTCGCTCTCCGATCCGGTTCTGGTACGGGCCGACGGCAGCTACCTCTACACGCTACCATCGGTGGTGGACGACGCGGAGGTCGGCGTCACCCACGTGATCCGCGGCGAAGATCATGTGACGAATACCGGCGTGCAAGTGCAGCTCTTCGAAGCGCTCGGCGCGCAGGTGCCCGCCTTCGGTCACCATAACCTGCTGACGACCGCGGACGGGGAGGGGCTGTCGAAGCGCCTCGGCCACCTGTCGCTGCGCTCCCTGCGCGAGGCCGGCTACGAGCCCGCCGCCGTGCGCTCGCTCGCGGTGCTGACCGGCTCGGCCGAAGCCGTGCGCCCGATCGCCTCGCTCGACGAACTGGCGAGCCTCGTCGATCTCGCCCACCTGTCCCGCGCGCCGGCCCGGTTCGACCCAGCCGAACTCGACGGGATGAACGCCCGCCTCGTCCACGACATGCCGCTCGAGGACGTACGCGGGCGGCTTGCCGCCCTCGGTATCCCCGCGGAGGCGGCGGAAGCCTTCTGGCTGGCGGTACGGGCCAATCTCGGGCGCGTCTCGGACGCCACCGAATGGTGGCAGGTGGTGAACGGGCCGGTGACCCCCGTGATCGCCGAGCCCGACTTCATCGCCAGGGCTGCCCGCCTCCTGCCGGAGGCGCCGTTCGGCCCCGGCACGTGGAAGGCTTGGACCGACGCGGTGAAGGCGGAGACCGGTGCCAAGGGCCGCGCCCTGTTCATGCCGCTGCGCCTCGCGCTGACCGGCCTCGACCACGGGCCGGACCTCGCGGCTTTGCTGCCGCTGATCGGGCGCGAGCGCGCCGTGCGGCGGCTGGCCGGCGAGGCGGCTTAGTCCGAAACCCCATCGGGTTCGGCCTCGATCATCATGACGTCGAGGGTGAAGCTGCCGTCGTCCTCCACCCCGAAGTGGAAGCGCACGGGCTCCGGCGCGCCTGTTTGAAGCGCGCGGATGGCGGCGACGCTCGCCTCCGGTGTGCCCATCCGGGCGACCCACGACGAAAACTCCATGCGCACGCGCCAGCGCCGGACGGCACCGGGGACGAAGCCGGCCTCCGCCAGCATCCGGCGCCATTCCGCTTCGCCGTAATCGCGCACATGCGAGGGGTCGCGCAACAGCTCCCAGGCCTGGAGATGGGTGTCGAGCAGCGGCGGCCCGGGATGCACGACATCGACGAGGCCGAGGCGCCCGCCGGGCGCCAGCACGCGATGTGCCTCCCGCAAGGCGGCGGGCACATCGCCCCAATGGTGGGCGCTGTAGCGCGAGAGCACGCAATCGAAGATTGCATCGGCGAAGGGCAGCGCCTCGACGCTGGCCTGCCGCGTGGCGACGTTTGCCAACCCGCGCCGCTGTGCTTCCGCCGTCACCGCGTCGAGCATGGCCTGCGATAGGTCGAGCGCGGTGACGGAGCGGACCTGCGGGGCCACCGCGTAGGTGACGTGGCCGCCGCCGCAGCCGAGATCGAGCACGTTCGCATGGGGGAGGGCGCCGAAGCGGGCCAAAGCCGCGAGATCCTCGCCCGCGGCATGGACGGCGCTCGCGACGTAATCGGCGGCGCGGCGGCCGAACTGGCTCGCGGTGTGGGCGTCGTGGCTCAGCGGTGGGCTCATGGCGCCTGATCTGCCCCGGCCGCAGCGCGTTCGAGAGCCGCGACATCGAGGTTCACCATTCCCTGCATGGCGGTGAAGACGCGGGCGGCCACCGTCGGATCGGGATCGGCAAGGAGGCGCGGCAGCCTCTCCGGAACGATCTGCCAGGGCACGCCCCAGCGGTCACGCAGCCAGCCGCAGGCGATCTCCGCGCCGCCCTCGGCCGTGAGCGCCGCCCACAGGCGGTCGACCTCGGCCTGATCCCGGCACGAGACCGAGATGGAGGCGGCGGTTCCGTAATCGACGGACATGCCGCCGTTCAGCGCCTGGAAGCTCTGCCCGCCCAGGGTGAAGACGATCAGGATCGGCTCGCCGGTCTCGCCGCCCGGCCAAGGGCCGGGCGCGCGCTGGGTGTAATCGATCCGCGAACCGGGCACGAGCGAGACGTAAAGGCGGACAGCCGCCTCCGCGTCCTTGTCGAACCACAGGCACGTGCTGACGCTGGCCATGTCGCGCTCTCCCACTCCGCTGCCAGGATAGCGAGCGCGCCGCCCGAAATTCAATCGCGTCGCCCGAGCGTATCGACGTCGCCCAACGTCAGCCGCCCGTGGGCGGGAGCGGCGCGAGCCGTGTCAGGCGAAGCGCGATGAGCAAAGCCGCCACGTAGAGACTGCCGAAGAAGCCCGCGACGCCGGGCCAGCCGTGATGCAGGAAGAACCAGCCGCCCGCCGTGCCGAGCAGGGACGAGCCGAGATAATACATGCAGAGATAGATCGCGGAGGCCTGCGCCCGGTCGCTCAAGGCTCGGCGCCCGACCCAGCTCGACGCCACCGAATGCGCGCCGAAGAAGCTGACCGTGACGACGACGATGCCAGCGATGATGAGGACGAGGTTGTCCGCCAGCGTCAGGGCGATCCCGCCGATCCCGAGCAGGATCGCCAGCCACAGCACCTTGCGCCGCCCCAGCACCCCGGCGATGTGGCCGGTGATGGCCGAACTGGCCGTGCCCGCGAGGTAGACGATGAAGATCAGGCCGATCACCGTCTGGCTCAGTGAGAAGGGCGGATCGAGCAGGCGGAAACCGATGTAGTTGTAGACGCAGACGAAGCCGCCCATCAGCAGGAACGGCTCGAGGAACAGCCAGGGCAGGCCGGCATCGCGGAAATGGTGGGTGAAGGTGCCGGGCACCTCGCGCCAGCGCATCCGGTGGGCGAGGAAGTGCCGCGAGGGCGGCAGTGCGAACTGGAAGGCGAGGGCCGCGAACAGCGCCAGCACGCCGATGATGCCGAGGCCCCAGCGCCAGGAGGCGTGGTCCGCGATCACGCCCGCCAGCAGCCGCCCGACCATACCGCCGAGCGCGTTTCCGCCGATGAGCAGCCCCATCGACAGGCCGATGGCGCGACCGTGCATCTCCTCGCTGAGATAGGCCATGGCGACGGCGGGCAGGCCGCTCGCGGCGATGCCGGTGAGCGCCCGCAGCACGAGGAAGCCGTGCCAGCTCGGCATCAGCACCGCGCCGATGGTAAGAAGGGCCGAGGCGAACAGCGAGACCGCCATCACCCGCTTGCGCCCCCACACCTCGGAGAGCGGGCTGACGATCAGCAGCGAGATCGCGAGCGTGGCGCAGGGCAGAGACAGCGCGAGGCTGCTCTCGGCCGGTGACACCGCAAAGGTGTCGTGAAAGATCGGCATCAGCGGCTGAACGCCGTAGAGCACCGCGAAGGTGGAGAAGCCCGCCGCGAACAAGGCGAGCGTCGCCCGGCGAAAGGTCGGCGTCCCGGCCTCGATGAACCGGTCGCTGTCGTCCGCCATCGCCGTCCCGTGTTGCTCACGCGTAACCCTCCCTCACCTGCGCCGCAGGTGGGGGAGGGTCAAGAGCCTCGATTAACGCGGTGCCGGGGGCTGTTGCCCCTCTGTCTGCTGCTGGAGCAGCGGGGTGATGCGGCGGACGGTGACGCGGCGGTTCTCACGGCTAGCCTCCTGGGTGTTCACCTTCAGGTACTGCTCGCCGTAGCCCTGCGTGGTGAGGTTCTCCGGCGGCACCTGGAAGTTCTGCGTCAGCACCGCAGCGACCGACTGCGCCCGGCGATCGGAGAGCGAGAGGTTGTCGATGTCCGAGCCGACCGCATCGGTGTAGCCCTCGATTAGGAACACCTCCTGCGGATTGTCCTTGATCGTCCGGTTGATCGCCTCGGCAATGGTCGAGAGGCGCTTGGCCTGATCGGGCGTGACAGTGAAGGAGCCGGTGTCGAAGGTGATCGTGTTGATGTCCACCGACGGCATCCGCGCACGGAGTTGCGGACTGTAGCGCACCTGATCGAGCGTGTAGCGCCGATCGAGCTTCTGCACCGGTGGGGCCGAGAGCGCCTCGTAGACGGCGCGGGGATCCGCCTGCTCGTAATCGACCACGTAGCGGTCGCGCGGGATGCGGATATCGGGCGGGGGCAGCTCCACCACGTCCTCGTAGATCGGCCGGGGTGCACCGCCATAGGCGTTGTTGATGATCACCACCTCGCGACCGTCGCGGTAGCGCCGGGAACGGCGCAGGAGCCGGCCGTCATCGTCCACGACGGTGATGATCTGGCCACCCGCCGGGCTGTCGACGTAGCTGTAGATTTCGCCGCCGCGCCGCTCGCTGCGATAGCCGCGGTCGCCGTAGATGGTGCGGAAGCGCTCGTTCTCGTCGTGGCGGATGAACGTGGTGTCGCGGTCGCGCACGATGATGCGACCGGGCTCCCGGTAATAGGTCCGGCCATCGACATCGTACTCGCGACGGTCGCGGCGGATCGTGTCGTAGTCGCGGCCGCGATAGTCGTCGTCGCGGAAGCCGCCGGGAACGTAGGCCGGCGTGCCGGGTACGTTGAAGCGCTCGCGACGATCGCCCCGGCGGTCATCGAAACGGCTGTCGTCGCGGCGATCACCGTCACGGCGATCGTAGCGGTCACCGCGACGGTCGTCGTCGCGACGGTCATCGAAGCCGCGCGGATCCGGCCGACCGCCGGGCTGGCCGGGTTGGCGCAGATCCGGCTGCGCGCCGGGCGCCGGCTGGCCGGGAACAGTCTGACCGGGCACGACAGCGCCGGGCTGGGCCGGGGCGGTAGCGTCGGGCGGCGTGCCGGGGGCTTGAACCGGGCGACCGGGAACACCGGGCTGCTGGTTCGGTGCCACCGGGCGGCCGGGGACGCCCGGCTGCTGATTCGGCGGTGTGCGACCGCCGGGCGCCTCCCGCGCGCCGTCGGGCTGGGTCGCGGAAGGTGCGTTCGGCTGATCCGGGCGGTTGGGCTGCTGCACATTCGGCGTCGCCGGACGGCCCGGAACACCCGGCCGCTGGTTCGGCGGGGTATTCGGCTGCGCCGGGTTCGGAGCCGATGGTGGTGTCGGCTGCTCCGGCCGGTCCGCATTGGGCGGCGTCGGAGCGCTCGGAGCCCGGCGCTGGGTCGGGGCGCTGTCGGGGCGATCGGCCTCGCGACCGGCAGGACGGCCCGGACGGTCCTGGCCATCACGGTCGGGCCGCTCCGGGCTTTCGCGCCGGGCCGGCGTCTCGCGTTCGGGCGCTTCGCGCCGTGCGGGTGCATCGCGGTCCGGCGCCCGCTCGCGGGACGCAGGCGCAGCGGGCCGCTCCTCGGATCGATCAGGTCGCTGGGGCGGTGTCGCGCGCTCGGGCCGGTCCGGGCGCTCCTGACGATCAGGACGCTCTTGACGTTCTTGGCGATCAGGACGCTCCTGGCGCTCGGGCCGCTCTTGACGCTCCTGCGCCGCCGGACGCTCGGGACGTGCCGGCCTCTCGGCGGGTTCGGGCCGCTCGCGGGCTGCGGGCGCTTGGCGCGGCTCGGGCCGCTCCGGGCGTTCGGGTCGGTCCGGCCTCTCCCTTGCCGGCTCTCTGGCCAGCGGGCCGCCGCGCTCGACGCCGCCGCGCTCCGCCGGGCCGGGACCACCGGGTCCAGCCGGTCCGCGTCCACCACCGCGTGGTCCCTCGCCGGCATCCTCGCGCTGCGCCAACTCGATCCGCCCGGCGTCGCC
The DNA here is from genome assembly GCF_022829505.1 of Methylobacterium sp. J-043. Taxonomy (NCBI): domain Bacteria; kingdom Pseudomonadati; phylum Pseudomonadota; class Alphaproteobacteria; order Hyphomicrobiales; family Methylobacteriaceae; genus Methylobacterium; species Methylobacterium sp. J-043. The sequence continues at coordinate 338,402 of NZ_JAKSYB010000058.1, forward strand.
GAGAGACCGTGCCGTGGACAGATCGGACAGGACGAGTGCGGGCAACATGGTGCCGGCAAGGAGCAGCGAGCGGGTCATCCGCATGAAGTCGGCCTCGTAAAACACAATCGGCGGTTCCGAACACGGTCGGGCCGAATTGGTTCCCGATCGCGCCGACGTCCGATGGCGACCGGCCGAGGCAGGCGCTTCGTGGGCGGCGCTTCGAACGACGAGGCCGGGCTTTGCACCCGACAGAGGGGATGTCAGGGAATGGGAGTCAGGGCCGGGGGTGGAAGCAAGCTCGGCACGATGACCCGAATGGCGCTACGGCTCTCGCCGGTCGAGCCCGTCTGCTCGGCGGCGTCCTTCGCGGCCGGAGCCAGGGCGCCCTCGCGGTTGGCGGCGTCGGCCGCGAGGCCCGCCGCGGTCCGGTCGGCTCGGCCGACCAGGGTCAGGCGGACCTTGGGGGCGCGCGAGAGCTTCTCCGCCGTCATCGGGGTGACGAAGATGTCGCCCTTGTGCCGCACCAACATGCTCTCGGCCTTCACGAGCGACTGTGCCCAGGTCTGGCCCTCCTGCTTGCAGGAGCAGTCGGCGGTGAAGCTCTTGCGGAACTTGAAGGCGGTCGGCAACGCCGTATAGGCGCGGCTGCCCTTGAGCGTGGCGGCGTACTTCAAGGCGTCGTCGCCGTGGGGCATCGAGTAGGCGACCGCTTCCGTGCCGGGGCAGAGCGCCTGGCACATTTCGTCGGCCCCGCCGCGACCGTCCGGCAGGTTGCCCATCGGGAAATAAGAGCCGTCGCAGGTCTTCACGCAGATCACCTGCGGACCGCCGCGGGCCGTCTGGCCGCCGCCGGGGCTCTCCTGGCCTTCGCCGGGAATCAAGCCGGTGCAGGCGCTCGACACGGCGGCGACCAACTGCCGACGGCGGGCGGCGACGACCTCGCCATCCCCACCGCCATAGGTGGCGTTGAGCGAACGGATCCGCGCTTCGACGGCGCCGCATTGCGGGGGCCGCGTATCGAAGAACAGGAACTTGCCGCCCTCGCAGTTGAGGCTGCGATAGTAGGCCTCGAGACGCGCGACCTCGCTCTGGAGGGCCGACGCCGTCGAGGCGCTGGCGTTGAGGTTGGCGAGTTCCGTCCGGTAGCGCTGGCAGGCCCAGACATCCGGCGCGGCCGTAGCCGGCGAAGCTCCGGCAAGGGGAAGCGCGGCGAGCACGGCGCCGATCACGCGGCGAAACTGCGGTCCGATCATCGGCATGTGCGGATGCTGGGAATCTCGAGCAGGAGGTCGCGGGGGGAGGTCACGTGAGGATGCCGGGCCGCACGAAGCGGCACAAGCGATCACCGACATGTGTTAGAGCCCCTCGCCCTTTCGGGACAGAGACACCATGTCTTTGAGGCCAAGCTTTGAGGGGATTGCGTGGATGATGTGGCTCACGGGCACCAATGGGAGCGGCCGGCCGGTAGCGGCCTGCCTCGTCGCGGGCGTCGCAGCCCTCGTCGCCTCTTTCGCAGCATCCGCCCCGGCCCGGGCACAAGAGCCCGACCGGATCTTCGACAAGTCGACGGTCTGGCGGCCGCTCACACCCAACGACAAGCTCGTGGTCTACGGCATCGACGATCCGGCCGTGGCAGGCATCGCCTGCTGGTACACCCAACCCGAGAAGGGCGGCATCAAGGGAACGTTCGGGATGGCGGAAGATGTCTCGGACATCTCGCTCGCCTGCCGGCAGGTCGGCCCGGTCCAGTTCAAGGACAAGGTGAAGCAGGGCGAGGTTGTGTTCAGCGAGCGCCGCTCGCTGATCTTCAAATCGATGCAGATCGTGCGGGGCTGTGACCTTAAACGCAACACCCTGATCTACATGGTCTATTCCGACAAAGTGGTTCAGGGCTCGCCCAAGAACTCCACCTCCGCCGTGCCGCTCGCTCCGTGGGGAACCGAGCCGCCGCCGAAATGCGCGGAGTTCGTGAAGTAAGGCGTCCGCCGAATCAATCCTGGCAGGTGATGCGCACCGGGCGCGGGGTGCTCTTCACCGGAGCGGCGTCGCCGATGGCACCGGTGTACTCGTCCTGCGCGGCGACACCGTAATCGGCGGCGCTGGCAAAGCCCTGCGACTCGCACCAGGCGTTGGCAACGACCTGCCCGCACTCGCTCGGGCCGCCGCTGAGGCACTCGCCGACGCCGTAGCCGTCTTCGGCCGGGATCAGGAACGTCTTCTCGACATTCTTGGGCGCAGGCTCACTGCCGGCGATGGCCGGGAGGGCAGCGGTGGCGAGGACGAAGAGGGCGGCGACCGTGCGGCGCATGGTGAAAACCTTGTGAACGGGTTCGTTCGAGTACGGAGTGTTCGGACGGCGCGGTAAACAAATCCTTGCCGGTCCGCTTACGGTCGGTTGAGGGAGGGCAGATCCGCCGCCCCGCTCGAATTCATCACGGTTTTGCGGTAGCCCAACCCTGGCGTGGCGACCGTCGCGGCAGTGCAACAGCGGCAGCCGGCAGCTCCGGCGACACTGTGGCAGCGGTGCCGTTCGCTGCCATGGGACGGCCGGCGGAAGATGCTGAGCCGCAACGACAAACGACGAGGGCGGCACAGGCCGCAGGGGAGGCCGGGCGAGCCCGGCAGGAACGCAGTCGATGACGCCGATGTTGCGCCTCTACAACACGCTGACCCGCGAGAAGGCGGCCTTCGTTCCGATCGATCCGGCGAACGTGCGGATGTATGCCTGCGGGCCGACGGTCTACGACGCGGCGCATATCGGCAACGCGCGGCCGATCATCGTCTTCGACCTGCTATTCCGGTTGCTGCGCCACCTCTACGGGCCGGGCCACGTCACCTATGCCCGCAACGTCACGGACGTGGACGACAAGATCAACGCCCGCGCGCTGGAGCGCGGCATCACCATCCGCGAACTCACCGACGGAACGCTGGCGCAGTTCCACCGGGACGTCGGCGATCTGGGCGTGCTGATGGCCGACGATGTGAATTGCGCGGGCGAGCCGGCGCGGTTCATCGAGCCGCGGGCGACCGACCACATCGCCGAGATGCACCGGCTGATCGAGGGGCTGGTCGCGACCGGCCACGCCTACGTGGCGGAAGGGCACGTCCTGTTCGACGTGCCTTCCATGCCCGATTACGGCGCGCTCTCGAAGCGCCCGCTCGACGAGATGGAATCGGGCGCCCGCGTCGAGGTCGCCCCCTACAAGCGCTCGCCGCTCGACTTCGTGCTGTGGAAGCCCTCGAAACCGGGCGAACCGGCCTGGCCCTCACCCTGCGGGATCGACGCGGCGGGCCGGCCCGGCTGGCACATCGAGTGCTCGGCCATGTCGTGGAAGCATCTGGGCGAAACCTTCGACATCCATGCCGGCGGCCTCGACCTGATCTTCCCTCACCACGAGAACGAGGTGGCGCAGTCGCGCTGCTGCTTCGGCACCGACGTGATGGCCAATGTCTGGCTCCACAACGGCTTCCTGCAGGTCGAGGGGGAGAAGATGTCGAAATCGCTCGGCAACTTCATCACCATCCGCCAGGTGCTGAAGGATTGGCCGGGCGAGGTCGTGCGCCTCAACATGCTCAAGACCCACTACCGCCAGCCGATCGACTGGACCGTGCGCGGCCTCGAGGAATCGAGCCGGATGCTGGACCGCTGGTACGAGGCGGCAGGCGAGGCAGTCCCCGACGCGGCGCCGCCCGAAGGCGTGATCGAGGCGCTTTGCGACGACCTGAACACGCCCGCGGCCCTCGGCGAACTGCATCGCCTTGCCGGCACCAGCCCCTCGGCGCTCAGGGCCGGCGCGGGATCGATGGGCTTCCTGGCCGTGACCCAGGCGAAGCGCGAAGCGGAGCGGGTCGGCGCGGCCGGTATCGACGTGGCGCGGGTCGAGGCGCTGATCGCCGAGCGCAAGACCGCCCGCTCCGCGAAGGACTGGGCCGCCTCCGACCGGGTGCGCGACGCGCTCACCGCCATGGGCGTGAGCGTGAAGGACAACAAGGACGGCACCACCACCTGGACGGTGGCGGGCTGAGGGGCCGCCCGATCCTCAGGGATGGCCTCGCGGCGCTCACATCGCGTAGGCTCGGCGACCTGCTTCCGCGTTGATCGCGCGGGAGCGAATCAGCCCTTCAGCCGCTGCAACCAGCCGCCGCGATGAGCGTAGGAACGCCCGCTCAGGCGGCGCAGCGCTTCGGTCGTCGGCACGATGGGGTGCTCGGCATAGACCTGCGCGATCTCGGCAGCCGTATTAGGCAGCCGCGAGAACTCCTCGACGATCGCGTCGTAGTTCGTCTTGAGCGTGCGCGAGGACGGATCGAGGCCGGTGACGATCACGAGGCCGGTGGGCGCGGCGTCCACGAGCATCACGTCGAGATCCGGCCGGTAGCGCTTCAGGATCGGCACGATCTTCCAGACGTCGCCGGTCCACCAGTCCGCGAACGGAGTGCCGCGCCCGCGGATGCCGGCCTGCATCGGGTCACGGTCGGCCATCGGCTCGGCCACCGGCAGGCAGTCGTGCATCACGATGATTGAATCCCGCCGGCAGATCGCTTCCGTGTTGAAAAAATCCCGCAGCAGGAATTCGAACAGGTGCATGCCGTCGAGAAAGGCGAGATCGATCCGGCCGCCGACGTGGCGGCGCAGGCTCAGGTTGGCGAAGAACACATCGCTCATCACCTGAAACAGCGAGACCCGGGCTTTGTTGGCCGCGATGTTGGTCTTGAGCTGGAACTCGGGATCGACGGCGATGCCGTGACGGCAGGCGATGCCCGAGAAGATGTCGCCGAAGGCAACGCCGACTTCCAAGTAGCGCTGGACGGCGGCATTGCGCGAGAGGCGCGCCAGCACCGTCCCGTAATGCTCGCCCTGGTGCTCGCCGGCGATGGTCTGTCCGGGCTCGATCGTGGCTGTCATCAGAAGCGCTTCTCGATCAGTTCGTCCGCCAGCGGCGCCGGCTCGACCCGGGCCAGAACCTCGCGCAGCGTTTCCACGACAAGGTCGGGATCCTCGCCGACGAGGTAGTTCAGGTCGAGTCCCTCACGGATGAAGCCGTGGGCGCGCATGTGGTCGATCAGGGTAATAAGCGGATCCCAAAAGCCGTTCACCGAGAGCAGCAGGATCGGCTTGCGGTGCTGGCCGAGCTGGGCCCAGGTGAGCTGTTCGACCAGTTCCTCCAGCGTGCCGATGCCGCCGGGCAGGGCGACGAAGGCGTCGGCGCGGTCGAACATCAGCCGCTTGCGAGTGTGCATGTCAGAGACGACGATCGTCTCTTGCACCGCGTCGAGCATGCGCTCGCGCGACTTCAGGAAGTCCGGGATGATGCCGGTGACGTGGCCGCCCGCGTCGAGCGTCGCACTCGCGACGGTGCCCATGAGGCCGACATTGCCGCCGCCATAGACGAGCTTGATCCCCTCATGGGCCAACGCGGTGCCGAGCCGCCGGGCGGCGTCGGCGAAGGCCGGATCCCCGCCGAAGCCGGATCCGCAATAGACGCAGACGGAGGTAAGATGCGCCATCACGCGTCTCCCCGGCCGCGACGGCGGGATAGAGCCGTGCCTTTATCCAAGCGACAGAATGCTGAGTTTGCCGAGGAAACGACGGCACGGCCGTGTTCGAGCTTTGGTGTTCTTCTCATGTTCGTTAATATGTCACCGGATTTAGACGGGTTGTCGACAATCGGCGGCACATCGTGCGCACCCGCGGCGGCCCGAAGCGTACAGGAGTAGGCGGCCATGACGGCTGAGGTACGGCGAAGCATCGTCCTCGCGGCTGCGGGCCTGCTCGGCGGCTTCGCCATGGTGGTCGCGTTGTTCGGGACCGGAGAGCTTCTCAAGCGCAACGCGGCGGTCAATCCTTCTGCCGAAACACCGGCCACGCCGGACAAGCCTTCGGCCGAGACGGAGACCGGCGACCGCGCGGGCCAGGCGCCCGCATCGGATTCCCCTCATGCCGCCCTCGGAGCCCTCTCGCAAGAGGGGATCGGGCAGGAAGAACCGAGTGCGGCCAATGCACGGCCGCGCGCGGATGACGGTACGCCGACCTTCGACATCGTGCGCGTCGAGCCCGACGGAGCGAGCGTGATCGCCGGGCGCGCGGCACCGAACAGCCGTGTCGAATTGATGCGTGACGGAAAACCCTTCGCCAGCGCTCAGGCCGACGCCGCCGGGCAATTCGCCCTGACGCCGCCGGACTTGCCGCCGGGCTCGAGCGAAATTGCCCTGCGCGCCAGCGGCCCCGACGGAAAGCCGCTGCCGGGGCGTGAGAGCGTGACCGTCGTGGTGGCCGAGACGCGCAACACCAAGCCGCTGATCGCCCTCACGGCCCCGGACGCGCCGACGCGGGTTCTGTCCCAACCCGACGCGCCGGAGGCTTCGGGCAAGCCGCCGGCCACCGTGGCCGCCGAAACGCCCGACCGGGCCACGCCTGAGCCGAGAGCAGCCGACGGATCGCGGGGGGCCGGCAAGACGGCTGCAACGAGCCGGCAGGCAACCACGCAGAGCCGTGGGGCGGACGCACCGGCCGGCAAGGCGGCATCCGGGGCAGGTGCCCTCCGCATCGTCAGCGTCGATGCGCAGGAGGGCGGGCGCCTCCACGTCACCGGTCAGACGACGGCGTGGAGCAGCCTGCGCCTCTACCTCAACGACACCATGGTCGCCTCGGGACAATCCGGAGCCGACGGGCGAGTGGCGTTCACGATCGGGCGCGGGGTGAAGCCCGGTGCCTACCGCATCCGTGTCGATTCCGTCGATTCGGGGGGCGGAACGGTCAAGGCCCGCGCCGAGGTCGCCTTCGCCTATCCCGACAACGTCCCGTCGACACGCTACGCTGACAACAGCCCGGCCGAGAAAAAGGCAGCCACGGCGGCGGGCAAGTCCGCTGCGACGGCAGAGCCTGCGCCGAACACCCAGACGGCATCCGGCCGGGCGCGATCGGCATCCCAGACGCCCGCGACCGCGACGGATCAGCCCGTGGCGGGTGGCCCGGCGCAGCCTGCGCCGAAGCTTAAAGCCGGGGAAATGGGGACCGCACCGAGCCCCACGGCTCCCCCATCCAGGGCAAGCGGCGCGGCTGGCTCCGAGCCGGAGCGTCCGGCGGCGGCCGGCACCCCGTCGCTGGCCGCATCGACACCGGCGCCGGCAGCGGATGGCAGAGCCGCCGCGCTCTCGCCGCCCCGTCCGGATGGGACCGGTGCGGGCGCCGTGTTCGTGCCGGAGGTGGCCACCGCCCGGATCACGCGCGGCGACAGCCTGTGGCAAATCAGCCGGCGCACCTATGGCCGTGGCAACCGCTACACCGTGATCTACGACGCCAACCAGGATCAGATCCGCGACCCGAATCGAATTTATCCGGGTCAGATGTTCGTTCTGCCGAAGAACGAGTCCTCGCCGAGCACGCCGTCCGCCCGAAGCGGATCGGACCGCCGAACCTGACGGAGCGGGCGGGAGGTCGGCGCGCGCGCAGGATGCGCGATCCGGTGCGAGCGCCTATATGCGCCTCGCGACGGCCGCCTCGCGCCGAAAGATCTCTTCGAACCTCATTATGGCAAATGCACCCGTGCCGGCGGGGGAGGGCGCGTCCGCGCCCCTCGATCGCCCTGGCCTGCTGACGACCTATCGCCGGCTCTGGCCCTATCTCTGGCCCCACGGCCGCGTCGATCTTCAGCGCCGGGTCTTCCTCGCCTTCGGCCTCCTGTTCGTCGCCAAGGCCGCGACGATGGTGATGCCCTTCACCTTCAAATGGGCCACCGACGCCCTGGTCGCGGCCATCGGCTCCAAGGACGGCGCCGGGGAGGCCGCCGCTGCGGTGCCGGCGGGGCTCCTCTCGGCGCCCTTCCTCCTGATCGCCCTCTACGGCCTGTCGCGGATCGCCATGGCCGGGCTGACGCAGGTCCGCGACGGGCTGTTCGCCAAGGTCGCGATGCACGCCGTGCGCAAGCTCGCCCTCCAGACCTTCGAGCACATGCACCGCCTGTCCCTGCGCTTCCACCTGGAGCGCAAAACCGGCGGCCTCACCCGCGTGCTGGAACGCGGCCGCTCCGGCATCGAGGAATTGTCGCGCCTGATGGTGCTGACGCTGGTGCCGACCATCGTCGAACTGGTCCTCGTGATGGTCATCCTCGCCTACGAGTTCGACTGGCTCTACTCGGTGGTCGTGGCGACGATGATCGCCAGCTATCTCGGCTTCACTTGGAAGGCGACCGAGTGGCGCATCGGCATCCGCCGCCGGATGAACAACTCGGATACCGAGGCCAACACCAAGGCGGTCGATTCGCTGCTGAACTTCGAGACGGTAAAGTATTTCGGTGCCGAGCGGCGCGAGACCGAACGCTACGATGCGTCGATGGAGCGTTACGAGAAGGCGTCGACGCAAACCTACGTCTCGCTCGCCGTGCTCAATGCCGGACAGGCGGTCATCTTCACGCTCGGCATGACGGCGGTGATGCTCCTGGCCGCCCGCGATATCATGGCGGGCAACACCACCATCGGCGGTTTCGTGCTCGTCAACACGATGCTGGTGCAGCTCTCGATGCCCCTGAACTTCATGGGCATGATCTACCGAGAGATCAAACAGGCGTTGATCGACATCGACGACATGTTCCTGATCCTCCACCGCAACCCGGAGATCGCCGACCGCGCGGGCGCGGCCCCGCTCAAGGTGGAGGCCGGCACGGTGCGCTTCGAGGACGTGCGCTTTGCCTACATCCCCGAGCGGCCGATCCTGCGCGCCGTCTCGTTCGAGGTGCCGGCCGGGAAGACCGTGGCCATCGTCGGCCCCTCGGGGGCGGGCAAATCCACGCTGTCGCGCCTTCTCTTCCGCTTCTATGAGCCGGGAGCCGGCCGCATCACCATCGACGGCCAGGACATCACCGCCGTCCGCCAGGACAGCTTGCGCGCTGCGATCGGCATGGTCCCGCAGGACACGGTGCTGTTCAACGACACGATCGGCTACAACATCCGGTACGGGCGCTGGGACGCGACCGAGGCCGAGGTGCGCGAGGCCGCCCGCCTTGCCCAGATCGACCGTTTCATCGAGAGCCTGCCGGAGGGCTACGACACGCCCGTGGGCGAGCGCGGGCTCAAGCTCTCGGGCGGCGAGAAGCAGCGCGTGGCGATCGCCCGCACCATCCTGAAGGGGCCGCCGATCCTTGTGCTCGACGAGGCCACCTCGGCGCTGGACTCGTTCACCGAGCGCGAGATCCAGACGGCCCTCGACCGGGTCAGCCAGGGCCGCACCACGCTGGTGATCGCGCACCGACTCTCGACCGTCATCAACGCCGACGAGATCCTCGTGCTCGATCAGGGTCGCGTCGTCGAGCGGGGCGATCACACGAGCCTGCTCGCGCGCAGCGGCGTCTACGCCGCTTTGTGGAACCGCCAGCGCCAGGCGGATGCCGCCCGCGAGGCGCTCAAGCGCGCCGAGGACGAACGTCTCCTTCTGGAAGAGGCGCGGCGCTCGGAGCCGGTTGCCTGACGGTCGGTCACGAAACACCCGCTGCGCCGCCGCACCCAAGCGGGCAGACGATCGGTCATCGGGCGTTTTGTGAAGACTTCAGGCGGGCCGATCCAGACTGTCTTTCACCTCGCGGAAAGCGTCTTTTGTGTAAGCTTGAGCATTCAACCGCAACGAGGCCTCCCGATTCGCTCAGTCGACCATAGGCACCCGGATCCGCTGCGAGCGGGACCGGGCGAAAGCGCCGAAATCGAGCGCCTGCGGACGCAGTTGCGTATCCAGGCCGCGATCATCGGCGCGCAGCGGGCGGCCCTGGCGCAGGCCGAGGCACCGTTCGAACCGGCCCTGCGGGTCGCCGGCATGGGATTGTGGACCTGCAGCCTGCCGGATGAGCGGCTGACTTGGAGCAACGGCGTCTACGATCTGTTCGGCCTGCCCCGCGGGGTTCCGGTCGGGCGGCCCGACACGCTCGCCCTCTATAGCGAAGCGTCGCGGCGCCGGCTGACGGCGCTGCGCGACCGGGCGATCGCGGGGGCAGGCGGGTTCAGCCTCGACGCGGAACTCGTACCGCCCGGTGGTGGGCATCGCTGGATCCGCATCACCGCCACGGTCGAAACGCGGAACGGCCGGCCCATGCGGCTCTATGGGCTGAAGCAGGACGTCACGGAGGAGCGCCGCCGGCTCGAAGAGCTGCGTCTTCAGGCAGAGACAGACGCGCTGACGGGACTTGCCAACCGCGCCTGTTTCGACGCCCGCCTGCGCGAGCCTGTGAGCGCTTTGCTCCTGATCGATCTCGACGGCTTCAAGGCGATCAACGACACCCACGGACATCCGGCCGGGGACCACTGCCTTCGCGAAGCCGCCCGGCGAATCAGCCTCACCTGCCAGCGCGCCGAACTCGTGGCACGCATCGGCGGAGACGAGTTCGCCGTGATTCTCGACGCCGACGCGACCGAGGCGGCGACCTGCGCCGAACGGCTCGTCGCGGCCCTCAATCGTCCGTTCGATCACGGGGAACGGCGCTACCCGCTCGGCGCCTCGGTCGGTGCGGCCCTGTGCCGAGGCGTGCCGGACCCGGTCGCACTGGCGGACACCGCCCTCTACGCCGCCAAGGCGGCGGGACGGCGCACCTACCGCCTGTTCGACGCGGGCGGCCTTGCCGCGGCCTCATGGGTCGGGCCCTCGCCAAGGGGCGGTTGACGGATGCCGAGGCCCCTGCCATCCGGCAACGAAGCGCCCCGCGCGAAAAGCTACAAGAGACCATGACCGACCTCATCGAGACGATCCGCCGGACGCTCGTGCCGATCCACAAGGAGGGCTACCCCTTCATCCTGATCGGCATCGTGCTTACCGTGGTGCTCGGCTACTTCTCGCAGTTCTTCGGCTGGATCTTCCTGATCCTGACGCTCTGGGTCTGCTACTTCTTCCGTGATCCGGAGCGGGTGGTGCCGGTCGGCGACGGCCTCATCGTCTCTCCCGCCGACGGGCGGGTGAACCTGATCTCGACCGTGCTGCCGCCCGCCGAACTCGACCTTTCGCACGAGCCGATGCTGCGGATTTCGGTGTTCATGAACGTGTTCGACTGCCACGTGAACCGCGTGCCGGTCTCCGGCAAGATCGGGCAGATCCACTACACGCCGGGCCTGTTCCTCAACGCCGAACTCGACAAGGCGAGCGAGGACAACGAGCGCAACGGCATCGTCATGGAAACGAGTCATCGCGGCCAGCCGGTGCGGATCGGCGTGGTGCAGATCGCCGGCCTCGTGGCCCGACGCATCGTCGGCTTCGTCTCGGCCGGCGAGTCCAAACAGGTCGGCGAGCGCTTCGGCCTCATCCGGTTCGGCTCGCGGGTCGATGTCTACCTGCCGCTCGGCACCCGCGTGCTCGTCGGCCTCGGCCAGAAGGCGGTGGCCGGCGAGACCGTGCTGGCCGATCTCGGCGGCGGCTCGGAGCGGGCCTTCCGCCGCATCTGATCTCTGTGCAGAAGAGCGACATGGCGAGAAGCGACGAGCCGAAAGACACGTCGAGAGACGCGTCGAGGGACGACATGGACGATCTGTTCCCGCCCTTTGCGCCGGACGCGAACGATCGGCCGCGCCGGTTCCGGCCGGTGCCGTTCCGGATGATCGCGCCGAACATGATCACCCTGCTCGCGCTCTGCCTCGGGCTGACCGCGATTCGGCTCGCCTTCGAGGGCCGGTTCGAGCCGGCGGTGATCGCGGTGATCGTCGCCGCCGTCCTCGACGGAATCGACGGGCGCGTGGCGCGCCTGCTCAAGGGCACGTCGCGCTTCGGCGCCGAACTCGATTCGCTCGCCGACTTCGTCAATTTCGGCTGTGCCCCGGCACTGATCCTCTACAGCTTCACGCTGCACAATCTGAAGTCCGTCGGCTGGATCGTGGCGCTCGTCTTCGCCATCGCCATGTGCCTGCGGCTCGCGCGCTTCAACGCGATGCTCGACGATCCCAACCGCCCCGAGTGGAAGAAAGACTACTTCGTCGGCATGCCGGCGCCGGCCGGCGCGATCACGGGCATGTTGCCACTCTACCTGTACTTCCTCGGCCTCGATTTCAGTGCCTGGGGTCGGCCGGTCATCCTCGTCTACGTGCTCGCCATCGCGCTCCTCGTCGTCTCCACCGTGCCGACCTTCTCGGGCAAGACCTGGGGCAAGCGCGTGCCGCGCGACCTCGTGGTGCCGATCTTCCTCGTGGTCGTAGTCGTCTTCGGCCTCGTCATCAGCTTCCCGTTCGAGGCGATGGCGGCGGTGAGCGTGGCCTATCTCACGGGCCTTCCCTTCGGCGCCGCGCAGTACCGCAAGCGCTTGAAGCAGGAAGCCTCGCGCACGACCGCCTCCGCTACGGTGGAACATCCGGCGGCGCCGGGGGCGTAACGATCCGCCCCTGCGAAGATCCCTCCACTGACCGGGATCCGGCCCCGGGTCCGTCCGGCCTCGCCCCGTCACCCGTATCGGGGCGAGCGAGGAGACAGCCATGACAGGTGAGACGGATTTCGTCCGGCGGATCGGGATCGTGCATCCGATCATCCAGGCTCCGATGGTCGGCCCGAAGGCGCCACTCGCCGCTGCCGTCAGCGGGGCGGGCGGGCTCGGCTCCCTTGCCTGCGCCGCGCTCACACCCGATCAGATCCGCGCCGAGGTGGCCTCAATCAGGGCCGTGACGGAGGCGCCATTCAACCTGAACTTCTTCTGCCACGAGCCAGCCGCCCCCGATCCGGCGCGCGAGGCCGCGTGGCGGGCCGCCCTCGCGCCCTACTACGCAGCGTTCGGGCTCGACCCGGCGGCGCCGGTGGCGATGGCCAACCGCGCGCCCTTCGACGCCGCGATGGCCGAGGTGGTGGAAGAGCTGCGCCCGGCCGTCGTCAGCTTCCATTTCGGCCTGCCTGCGGAGCCACTATTGCGGCGGGTGCGGGACGCTGGCGGCCTGATCCTGTCTTCGGCCACCACCGTGCGCGAAGCGCGCTGGCTTCGCCAGCGCGGCGTCGATGCGGTGATCGCGCAAGGCGCGGAGGCCGGCGGTCACCGCGGCATGTTCCTCAGCGACGCGGCCGCCTCGCAGGTCGGTACCATCGCCCTCGTGCCGCAGATCGCCGACGCCGTGGATGTGCCGGTGATCGCGGCCGGCGGTATCGGCGATCCCCGCGGCGTCGCGGCGGCCTTCGCACTGGGCGCCAGCGCCGTGCAGGTCGGCACCGCCTATCTACGCTGCCCCGAGGCCGGCATTTCCGCGCCCTATCGTGCGGCGCTGGCGGCAGCCCGCGACGAGGACACGGCCCTCACCAACGTGCTGACCGGGCGCCCGGCCCGCGGCCTGCTCACCCGTGCCGTGCGCGAGCTCGGACCCGTCAGCCCGCTCGCTCCGGCCTTTCCCGGCGCGGCGGTGGCGCTCCAGCCCCTGCGCACGGCCGCAGAGGCGGCGGGCTCGGGCGATTTCTCGCCCCTCTGGTCCGGGCAGGCGGTGGGCCTCTCGCGGGAACGGCCGGCAGCCGAACTGACCCGCCTGCTGGCGAGCGACGTGTCGAGCTAGCGCATCGTCCTGGATATCGGATCCAAGACGATGCGCTAGGCTCTTGTTTTTGCATCGTCTTTTTTCGAAAGCCGGCAACCACCTTTCGGGACGATGCTTTAGAGCGCAACGAAAAAGGGCCGCCCCGAGGGGCGGCCCTTTCACATTCCGATACGATCTCGAAAAACTAGCGCGAGTAGAACTCGATGACGAGGTTCGGTTCCATCTGCACCGGGTAGGGCACCTCGGTGAGGCCCGGGATCCGGGTGACGCGGGCGGTCATCTTGTGATGATCGACCTCGATGTAGTCCGGCACGTCGCGCTCGGCGAGCTGCGAAGCCACGACCACGATCTCGAGCTGGCGCGAGGCTTCCTTCACCTCGATCACGTCGCCGGCCTTGACCTGGTAGCTCGGGATGTTGACCCGGCGGCCGTTGACCTTGATGTGCCCGTGGTTGACGAACTGGCGCGCGGCGAACGGGGTCGCGACGAACTTCGAGCGGTACACCACGGCGTCGAGGCGGCGCTCGAGCAGGCCGATCAGGTTCTCGCCGGAGTCACCGCGCAGGCGGATCGCCTCGGCGTAGTAACGGCGGAACTGCTTTTCGGTGATGTTGCCGTAGTAGCCCTTGAGCTTCTGCTTGGCGCGCAGCTGCGTGCCGAAGTCGCTCATCTTGCCCTTGCGGCGCTGGCCGTGCTGGCCGGGGCCGTATTCGCGGCGGTTCACGGGGCTCTTCGGGCGGCCCCAGATGTTCTGGCCCATGCGGCGATCAAGCTTGTGCTTCGCCTGGATGCGTTTTGACATCGCTGTTCCTCTGGAACAAATTTTTGAGGAACGCGCCCTCCTCTCCCTCTTCGCCGGAGCGGCGAGGGCGACAGGGCGGCTGTTACCGCCCACGGGTGCGCAGGAAATGCGACGGGGCCCCAAACCGGAGCCCCGTACACGAGCGGGTGCCTAGACGAGAACGTGAGCACGGTCAATGCCGGGCCCCGTGCAGCGACTCCGTCGCACATCGATCCTCACCCTTCATTAACCCTCGTATCGCCTGAATCGCGCGAGAGAATCCCCGAACTCTGACGGAGCGCCGACCCATGCCGACGCCAGCCACCCGCGCCAGCCTGATCGGGCTTGCCCTTGCCAGCGGCCTTCTCGCCGGCCCCGCGCGAGCCGACTTCCAATCCTGCCTTGCCGGCATCCAGGCGCAGGCCGCCGGGGCCGGCGTCTCGGCCCAGACCTTCCGGGCCGCGACCGCCAACATTGCCTACGACGACAAGGTGATCGAGCTGTCCCAGGCGCAGCCGGAGTTCAAGACGCCGATCTGGGATTACATGTCGGCGCTGGTCGACGAAGAGCGGGTCGAGGACGGGCGCGCGGCCATGCGCCAGCATGCCCAGGCGCTGGCGAACGCGGAGGCACGCTACGGCGTCGATCGTCACACCATTGCCGCGGTGTGGGGCGTGGAATCCAATTTCGGCAAGAACCTCGGCAAGATGCCGCTGGTGCAATCGCTCGCCACGCTGGCCTGCTCGAGCAACCGCCGGCGCGACTTCTTCCGCACGGAACTGATCGCGACGCTGAAGATCATCGAGCGGGGCGACATCGAGGCCTCGCGGCTGACCGGCTCCTGGGCCGGCGCCTTCGGCCAGACGCAGTTCATGCCGACCACCTACCAGCGTCTCGCCGTGGACGGCGACGGCGACGGACGGCGCGACGTGGTCGATTCGGTGGCCGACGCGGTCGCCTCCACCGCCAACTTCCTGCGCGTCGCCAAGTGGTCGAACGGCCAGCCCTGGGGCTACGAGGTACGTCTGCCGCGCGGGTTCAACGTCGCGGCTGCGGGCCGCAAGAACAAGCACGCGCTCAGTCACTGGGCCTCGCTCGGCGTCACCCGCGTCGACGGCAAGGCGCTGACCGGGGAGGGACCCGCCGGCATCATCGCGCCCGCCGGCATCAACGGCCCGGCCTTCCTCGTGACGAAGAACTTCGACGCGATCTACTCCTACAACGCCGCTGAATCCTACGGGCTGGCCATCGCCGTCCTCTCGGACCGCCTGCGGGGCCGCCCCGGCGTCCAGGCCGATTGGCCGACCGACGACCCGCCGCTCTCGCGCGCTGAGCGTCGCGACCTCCAGACCCGCCTGACTGCCCGCGGCTACGATGTCGGCGAGCCGGACGGAAAAGTCGGCTCCAAGACCCGCGATGCGATCAAGGACATTGAGCGCCAACTCGGGATGCCCGCCACCGGGCGGCCGGGGGGCAAGGTGCTGGAGGCGCTGCGGCGGGGGTAACGCTTACCCTCGACCATTCTCGCGGGCCGCGTGGTGTCCGTGCGCTCAGCCGCACGCGTCACCCGCGGCCTTTTGATTCAGGGGGCACCGCCCGCATCGGGCTCCGACCCGTTAGGCTTGGCTGACAGCAAGCGACGGGTGCGCGCCGGCTTCTTCGCCACTGCGATGCGGTGCCGAGGCTATCGCAATGACCGGGCTCGTGCGGCCTGCCTCTCGATGATGCAGCCAGAGGGGCAACAAAAAACCCGCCCCGATCGTCTCGGGACGGGCACATCGGCATAAGCGGCCCCGTAGGGCCACTCTCGGATAAGGATTACTCCGCGGCGGTCGCGGCAGTGGCCTTCTGGGCCTTGGCGGTCTTCTCGGAGCGGTCCGAGCGCTCGACGATACGGGCCGACTTACCACGACGGTCGCGCAGGTAGTAGAGCTTGGCGCGGCGGACCTTACCGCGGCGGACCACCTTGATCGAGTCGATCATCGGGGAGTGCACGGGGAAGACGCGCTCCACACCCTCGCCGTAGGAGATCTTGCGGACGGTGAAGCTCTCGTTGAGCCCGCCGCCGTTCCGGGCGATGCAGACGCCCTCATAGGCCTGGACGCGGGTACGCTCGCCTTCCTTGACGCGGACGTTGACGATGACCGTGTCACCCGGCTCGAAATCCGGGATGGTCTTGGCGAGGCGGGCGACTTCTTCCCGCTCGAGCTGCTCGATGATGTTCATTGGAAACGCTCCGGCCGTTAGCGCCCGTCCGGTGAAGTCCGGGCGTCAGGATTTCGGCATCCTGTTGTGAGTTGGCCGGGGCTCTACAGGATGTGCGCGGCTTTGTCGATGGGGTTTGCGCCACGCTCCGACGGCCTGACCGCGCCGGAAAAGTCACGGCGCGATCACGGCTCTTGGCCGCCACCGCGCCGAGCCGTCAGGGGCCGTCAGTTCCGCAGGGAGCCGGTGGTCGTGACGGCAGCCTGCGGCTTCGCGGCGGAGGATGTCGCGTCCTTGGCCGCCGGCTTCGACTTGTGAGCCTCGGACTTGGACGCGTCGGCCTTGGACGTCTCAGATTTCGGCGCTTCGGCGGCCTTCTCGTCCTTGCCGGGCTTCTTGCCCAGAACCTTGCTGAAGGCGCTCACGTCGCCGTCCGCATCGGCCACGGCGATACGGTGCGGCTTGGTCGAGCCCGGCTTAGCCTCACTCGCCTTGCCGTCACCCACCTTGGCCGGCTCCTGCACCGCGACCAACGTCGTCGACTTGGTCTGCTCCTTACGGGCGGCGGCGGCCTTGGTCGGGCCGGGCGCGTCGGCGGGGGCGGCAGCGATCAGGACGGGCTTACCCTTGGCATCGACCTCGAACTCGTTCGGTCCGAGCGCGAGGCTCTCCGGCCGGCTGACGTCACCGAGGTGATAGCGCCCGTACTCCTTGGCCGTGTAGGCGAGCTCCTTCTCTTTTTCCTTCTCGTTCTCGATGAGGGCCGCGAAGGTCGGCCCTTCCGGCTTCTGGGGGCGGAAGACCGGGTTCTGGCCGCCGTCGTCGTAGACGACACGGGTCGCGGGCGTGCCCTTTGCGATCAGCTCGGCAACCTCGTGGCTGTCGCGGTCGCGCTTCTCGGCAACCAGCGGATCGACCCGCGGCGTGCAGTTGCCCGCGGCTACGTCGGCACCGCCGAACACGTATTTCGTGCCGCAGGCCGCGACCCGCGGCTCCTCCTTGAGGGTCTCGAAATAGTCCGAGCCCTCCTTGAGGTTCTTCCAGAACGGCGTGTTGGGGTCGTTGCGGAACTTGGCGATGTTCGAAGCCGTCATCCGGAACGGGTAGGATTGGAACTGGAAGGCGCGCTGGCCGCCGTTGAAGGCCTCGCGGGCGATGGCATAGATCTCCGACATCGAGGCGTCGGTCATCGCGAAGCAGCCCGACGACGAGCAGGTGCCGTGCACCATGATGTAGTTGCCGGTGCCGCCCTTGGCCCGATCGATGGCGTTCGGGTAGCCGACATCGAAGGAGAGATAGTAGCTGGAGTTCGGGTTCATCTGACCCGGTGTGATCGCGTAGAAGCCCTCCGGCGCCTGCCGGTCGCCCTGCTTCAGCTTGGGGCCGAGCTGGCCCGACCAGCGGCAGATCGGGAAGGTCTTCAGCAGGGCGTACTGGCCGTTGGCGCCGCGCTTCCACACCTCCATCTCCGCTTCCTTCTTGAAGGCGCGGATCAGGATCGGGTCGGATTGGCTCATGCCCTTGGCCTGCATGAGCGCGAGCGTCTGGGGGGGAACCGGGGTCAGGCTGCGGGTCGAAGCGCCACCGAGCATGGCGCTGTCCTGGCAGGCACCGAGGGTCATCGCCAGAGCAACGGCAGCAGCCGCCACAAACGGACGCACAGCCATGGGGAACCCGTCCTTACGTGTCCTCGCCCGCAGGGCAATTCCTGCCCTTTTGCGGACGTCACTCCCCGAACCCTATAGCCTCGCTAAGCTTACCCAGAACTTACCGCAAGGCAGCAATCCACATTGTGGACAGGCGTTGCAAATCCATCACGGTTCCGCAGGAAATGGGCTGCGCTTGCGCATGACAGCCTTCAAGAACGCGTCATCGGCGGGATCGGCGAAGCGGACACCGACCGATGGTGAACGAACCTCGATTCGGAGCCAGTCGAGATGCGGCTCCTGCGCGAGCACGCTCACCGCTTGGCTCTCCCCTTGGTGCAACTGAAGCATCAGGAGGTGATTGTCCGCGGCCCGCGCCGTCAGCGCTTCGCGGATCGCACGAACCGTCGCCGCTTCGGTGGGAAGAGCGGTCATCAGGTAGAAGCGGTTGCGGGCACCGGGCCGGTCCAGGGCCGCACGCAGCCGTCGTACGCCGGCTTGCAGGAAGCGGTAATCCTCGTCGCTGGCCGCCGGATCGTGGTGGTTGAACACGAACGGAATCGCGTGCCGATCCCGATAGAGGAGATGGCGGCAACGCGTCTCGTTCGGCGCCTGCCGCTCGTGCAGCGGTGTGCTTTGATAGTGGCGCCGGTCGAGCAGATCGGAAAAGTCGTCGGCGAGACAATCGCGGACCATTCCCGGTGAGGAGAAGATCCAGTCGAAAGGCGCCGACCATCTGCGCAGGCCGAGCCCTTTCAGGATCTGTGCGGTATGGCAGTGGCTGCCGAGCGAGATGTGGTTGATGGCACGCGGTTCGCGGAGGTCGCGCCGGCCGAGGCGGCGCAGGCCGTTCAGCAGGCCCGCGCCGAGCCCCCATTTCACAGCTTGCGGCCGATCTCGAGAAACTTCTGTGCGCGCCGGTCGCGGATCTCGTCCCGGCTCAGGCCTTCGAACTCCGCCAGCGCGCGGGCGATGGCGTCACCGGTCGCGTCGAGGGCCGCGTGGCGGTCGCGGTGGGCGCCGCCGGTGGCTTCAGGCACGATGGAGTCGATGATGCCGAGGCGTAGCAGATCCTGCGCGGTGATCTTCATGGCGGTGGCGGCGTCGTGCGCACGGCCCTGGTCGCGCCACAGGATCGAGGCGGCGCCCTCCGGCGAGATGACGCTGTAGATGGCGTGTTCCAGCATCATCACCGTGTTGGCGGTGGCGATGGCGATGGCCCCGCCCGAGCCGCCCTCGCCGATGACGACGGCGACGTTCGGCACGCCGAGCGCGAGGCAGGCTTCCGTGGAGCGGGCAATGGCCTCGGCCTGACCGCGCTCCTCCGCCTCGATGCCGGGGAAGGCGCCCGCGGTGTCGACGAAGGCGAGTACGGGCAGGCCGAAACGGTCGGCGGTCTCCATCAGGCGCACGGCCTTGCGGTAGCCCTCCGGCCGGGCCATCCCGAAATTGTGCCGCAGGCGCGCCTCGGTGGTGGCACCCTTCTCCTGGCCGAGGACGCAGACCGGGCGGCCGCGGAAGCGCCCGAAGCCGCCGAGGATCGCTTCGTCCTCGCCGAAGGTGCGGTCACCGGCCAGCGGCGTGAACTCCTCGATCAGCCCGGCGCAGTAATCGACGAAATGCGGCCGCTGCGGGTGGCGGGCGACCTGCGTCTTCTGCCAGGGCGTGAGGGCGGCGTAGATCTCGGCGAGCGCCTGGGCGGCCTTGCCCTCGAGGCGCCCGACCTCCTCGCTGATCGAGACGGCGCCGTCGCGCTGGCCCAGGGCCCTGAGTTCCTCGAGCTTCGCCTCGAGTTCCGCCACGGGCTTCTCGAAGTCGAGATAGGAGCGCATCACCGCCATCGATCGTCGGTCCAACTTCTTGCTCGGCAGCCGTGCACCCGCCCGGCGCCCTGCGACCGGCGCGAGGTGTTCGGGGAAGCAGGCATAGGTGTCAACCGCCGCTTAGCGTCAGCGCGTGCGGCGCAGCAAGATCGACTTCGCCGAACCATTGGGGCAAGTCGTGGGGCGAAAGGGTCCGCGTGGCCCGTGAACCGGAGGGAATTCATGAGCCTGCAAGGGAAATCCGCCGTCGTCACCGGCTCGACCAGCGGCATCGGCCTCGCCATCGCCAAGAGCTTCGCCAAGGCTGGCGCGAACGTGGTCCTCAACGGATTCGGCAACGCCGAAGACATCGAGCGGACCCGCAGCGGCATCGAGAGCGAGTTCGGGGTCAAGGCGGCCTACTCGCCTGCCGACCTCACGAAGCCCGACGAGATCGGCGGGTTGATCGCACTCTCGGTCGAGACGTTCGGCAGCATCGACATCCTCGTGAACAATGCGGGCATCCAGTACGTCTCGCCGATCGAGGACTTCCCGGTCGAGAAGTGGGACCAGATCATCGCGCTCAACCTCTCCTCGGCCTTTCACACCCTGCGTGCAGCCGTGCCGCACATGAAGGCGAAGGGCTGGGGCCGGGTCATCAACACGGCTTCGGCGCACTCGATGGTCGCCTCGCCCTACAAGTCGGCCTACGTCGCGGCCAAGCACGGCGTCGTCGGCCTCACCAAGACGGCGGCGCTCGAACTCGCCACCCACGGCATCACGGTGAACTGCATCTCGCCGGGCTATGTCTGGACGCCGCTGGTGGAAAGCCAGATCCCGGACACGATGAAGGCGCGCGGACTCACCAAGGAGCAGGTGATCGAGGACGTGCTGCTGAAGGCGCAGCCGACGAAGGAATTCGTGACGATCGATCAGGTCGCCGCGCTCGCCCTGTTCCTGTGCACGGACAGCGCCAGCCAGATCACCGGCGCGAACATCGCCATGGATGGCGGCTGGACCGCGCAGTAGGCCCGACGAAGAGCGGAGCGCGGCGAGGGGAATGCCGCGCTCCGAGGTCGTTGCTCAGCGGCGCGAATGCAGCAGCAGCGCGAGGCCGTAGCCGACGGCACCGGCAATCAAGAGGGCCAGGAACGGGTTCTCCCCGACCTGCGTCTCGACCCGCTCGCGCCCGTCGCGCAGATACGTACCGCCGTTACGGCTGACGCGGTCATAGGCGTCCTCCGCATAGCCACCGACGTCGTCGGCGATGTCGCGCACGGTGTCCTTGGCCTGCCCGTAGATGCGCTGCGCGCGGCCCTCGGCCTCCCGGTAACGGCCTTCCAGCGAATCCCGGTCGGAGCCGAGCGCATCGCCCACCACGCCCTGCGCCCGGCCGCCGAGATCCTTCACGGTGCCGACGATGCGATCCGTATCAACCATGGCGGAACTCCTGTTCTTGTCAGGCCCGCCACCTCGAGAGTTTCGGGCGGGCGTCGGACAGGAGAACGTGCGAGGACGGAATCGGTCCCGCGCCGCAGCGAAAAAGCGGCGTCCGCCGCTCCGCCAAGGACGCGACTCAGCCCGCCTCGGCCAGCACCACCGCCCGCGGGGGCGGCAGGTTGGAGCGCAGCTCGCGGCTGACCGCCGAGGAGGTCGCGACGGTGCCGAGATTGACGTAGGTCTCGTGGTTCTTCTCGATCGCCGAGAGATCGTAGAGGTAGTTCACCATCAGCCCATAGGACTGCTTCAGGCCCTTCCTCGAGGTGTCGCCGAGAAAGTTCATCCGCTCCAGCCGCGCGCCATTGCCGAGATGGAAGCGGGCGACCGGGTCGAGCGGGCGGCCCCGCTCGTTCTTGGCGCGCAGGAAATAGGCGGCTGCTGCAGGCAGCATGGCACGCCGAACCGCCTCGCACTTCGTCTTGTCGGCCCGCCAATCCTCGGTATCGAGCAGGCGCAGCGCCTCCACATCCTCCCGCGTCAGGCCCTGCGGCGCGTCGGCGCCACGCTCGCGATCGAGCCAGGTGCGGAAGCCGGGCACCGGCGAGAGGGTGACGAAAGTCTTCAGGGAGGGAATCTCGCGGGCGAGGTCCTCGACCACCTGCTTGATGAGGAAGTTGCCGAAGGTGACGCCGGCCAAGCCCTTCTGGCAGTTCGAGATCGAGTAAAAGATCGCGGTCGTGGCGCTGCGCGCCGGCACCGGCTCGCGCCCATCCGCCAGGATCGGCTGGATCGCCGGAGCGATGGCGTTGGTGAGCGCCACCTCGACGAAGATCAGCGGCTCGTCGAGCAGGGCCGGATGGAAGAAGGCGAAGCAGCGCCGGTCCGTCGGCTGGATGCGGCGGCGTAACTCGTCCCAATCGGCGATCTCGTGGACCGCCTCGTAGCGGATGATCTTCTCGAGGATGTCGGCCGGCGTCGACCAGTCGATGTGGCGCAGCACGAGGAAGCCCCGGTTGAACCACGAGGCGAACAGGTGCTCGAAATCGCTGTCGAGGCTCGCCGCCGCGTCGATCGTCTCCGGGGCGGCCTCGCGGTCTTTCAGGCGCTTGCGCAGCGCGAACAGATCCTCGCGCATCCGCACCAGCGCCAGGGTACCGCCGCGGGCAAGGTTGAGCCGTCGGATCAGTTCCTGCGAACGCGGCTCAGCCGCCAGGTGCAGCAGGCCGAGACGGGCCCGCGTCGGATCGGCGCGGTAAGCGGCGATGGCGGCATCGACCGCGTCATGGTCGGCACCGAATTCGGTGGCGATGAGTTCGAGGAAGGCGAGCCGGTCCTCAAGCGGGAAGGCGGCGTAGCGATCGAGGATCAAGCGGGCGAGCGCGACGCCCGAGGCTTCGCCGCGCCGGGAAATCAGGTCTTCGCAGAACCGGGCGAGGTCGGCCGCGCTCGCCGTCCGTGCCAGATCGGAGCGGGCCAAGCCGATGAGGTCGCGGCCCCGGTCACTGATGGTCTGGATGAGATCGCCGAGGAACGAGATCGCCGCCATGACCGAACAAGCCCTTGGATCCGCCGAGCCGACGCAGACGAGGCTCGGCCGTTACGGGAGCCTAAAGCCTACGCCGCCTCGGCGCCAGATATGGGAAGTAGGCAGGAGCCCTGCCGGGCGCCTCCAGCAACACCATTCCGCTGAGAGAATCGCGCGGCACCCGCAGGCTCGGATCGGCCAAGGCCTATCCGTTGGGGGCCGTCAGAACTCGGCCTCGGCATGCGGCGCGAGATCCACAGTGTCGGCGCGCTCGCGCCAATCGTTCACACCGCGCGAGCGGGCAAAGCGGATCTCCGCGGCCTTCAGGGCGCGCTCCGGATCGCGGGCGCGGGAAATCTCGACGAAACCGACCGTGAAGGGCACTCCGAGGATCTGCTTCGCGAAGTGGACGCGGTAATTCGGCATACACGACTCCTCATCTTGAAGCGGCGGCCGGCCACCGGGGGAAAATGTGCGCCATCACGCGCCCATCTGCAAATGGTTGCCGGGCCAAGCTGCTGCAAAGGCTGTGCGTTTTTCTTACAATTGATCATATAGGCACTCTTTTGAGGGATGCTACCATCGCGCGTCAGGCTGTCCCTCGCGGCACATCCGCCTCGCATTCGCCATTGGCGCCGATGCGGACTTCGACAGGGCATTTCGTAGGGCAGTCCGAGCGAAGCCGGACATTCTGCCGCGCGACGGCTGCGCCTCGCCGTGTCGCCAGGGCTGGCGGTCCGGCTGCGGCCTGCCGTATGGGGCGGTCCATGTCGTTTTTCCCGCCGCTCGCTGCCTATCCATCCCAGCCCTCCGAGATCCGGACGGCACACCGATGAGCGGTGATGCGGGCGGCGACCGCGCCCTGTCCCCCACGACGCGCATCGGGCTGACCCTGATCGCGGGTGGGGCCGTCGCCAACATCTACTATAATCAGCCTCTGCTCGCGGTTCTCGTCGCCGAGTTCGGCGAGCGCGCGGCACTCCTCGTGCCGACGGCCAGCCTCGTCGGCTACGGTCTGGGCATCCTGTTCCTGGTGCCCCTGGGCGATGCCCTGCCGCGGCGCGACCTCATCGTGTGGCAGTTGCTGGGGCTGGCCGTCGCCCTGGTCGTCGCGGCACTCAGCCCGAACCTCGCGGTGCTCACAGGGGCCAGCCTCGTCATCGGGGTGCTCGCCTGCGCCGCGCAGCAGGCGGTGCCCTTCGCCGCCGAGCTCGCGCCCGATGCGAGCCGGGGGCGGATCGTCGGCGGGGTAATGACCGGTCTGCTCTCCGGCATCCTGCTCGCCCGCACCGCGAGCGGCTTCGTCGGCGCGCAATTCGGCTGGCGCGCGGTGTTCTTCGCAGCCGCCGGCCTCGCCGTCGCCATGGCGGGAATCGCGTGGCGCACGCTGCCGCGCAGCGCACCGAAGCAGCGCCTGCGTTATCGCGCGCTGATGATCTCGCTGCTGCATCTCGTGCGCAGCCAGCCGATCCTCCGCAATGCCAGCCTTTCCCAGGCCCTGCTGTTTGCCAGCTTCAACGCGTTCTGGGCGACGCTGGCCCTCCTCGTGGAGGCACCGCCCTTCGACCTCACCGCGGCGGGCGCGGGCTTGTTCGGCGTCATCGGTGTCGCAGGCGCGCTGATCGCCCCCTATTCTGGCCGCTACAGCGACCGGCGCGGCGCCCGGCCGGTGGTGATCGTCGGCAGCGTTCTGGTTGCGGCGGCCTTCGCGGTGCTGGCGCTGGCCGGTGAGGTATCGCTCCTCGCCATCGCGGCCGGCGTGCTGCTCCTCGACATCGGCATCAACGGCGCCCTGATCGCCAACCAGACCCGCGCCTACGCCCTCGCGCCGGGCGCCCGCGGACGCATCAACACCGTGCTGTTCACCGCGGTCTTCATCGGCGGAGCGGCCGGCGCCTTCCTCGGCTCGCGCGCCTTCCTCCTCGCGGGCTGGCCCGGCGTCTGCGCCGTCGGCGGCGCCTTCGCGCTCGCCGCGCTCGTCGTGTCCTGGCTCGGCGGCAGATCCCAGCCTACCTGAGCACCCGCGAGAGGCGGCACCACGCCGCCTTGTCCGGGGGCAGGCCGAAGCGCAGCCGCTCCGGCGCCTCGGGGAAGCGCCGCACGTAGATCCCGGCCTCACCGAGTTTCCGGAACAGGCCGGGCCCGTCCGGGAAATCCGCTGTGCGGAACAGGGCCGTCCCGCCGACGATCCGTCCGCCGGCCCGTTCGATCATCCGGTCGAGGCGGCCCGCGTCCTTTGCCCGATCGGCGGTGGCCACGCGGCGCCACGCGGCATCCGGCAGCGCCGCGCAGCCCGCGGCAATGGCGGTGCCCGAGACCGCCCAGGGACCGAGGGCGGATTCGAGGCGCCGCGCCAGCGCCGGCTCGGCGAGAGCGAAGCCGAGCCGGAGGCCCGCGAGACCGTAGGTCTTGCCGAACGAACGCAGGACCACGAGGCCGGGCCCCGGCCGCGCGGCCTCCACGGGCTCCAGGTCGGCGAAGGCCTGATCGAGCACGACGAGGCCTCCCCCGGCGACGCTCGCCAACGCCTCGGCTGAGAACACGCGCCCGTCAGGATTGTTGGGGCTGACTGCCACCAGGACATCGGCGCCCTCGGCCTCGCGCGGATCGCCCACGCTGCGCACCGTATGGCCGGAGCGGGTCCAGGCGGCGGCGTGCTCGGCATAGGTCGGGCCGACCACCGCGACGCAAGACGGCGGCAGGAGCCGCGGCAGGGTCTCGATCAGGATCTGCGTGCCGGGCGCGGCAACGACATGGTCCGGCCCCGGCGCGCCGTAGGCCGCCGACGCCGCGGATTTGAGCCGGGCCAGGTCGGCGGGGGAGGGCAGGCGGTGAAGGGCACTGGCTTCAAAGGGCGGCAGCGGATAGGGCACCGGGTTGATACCGGTCGAAAGGTCGATCCACGGCTCGGGCGCGCCCGGAAACAGCCGGCGGGCCGCGTCGAGATCGCCGCCATGCGCAATACCGTCCGTCAGCACCCCGCGCCCTTCCATCCCGCCCCGCACCGACCCTGCCAACGATGTCCTGGATCGCCCTGACCCATCCGCCCGACACCCTCGGCATCCTGGCCCTCGCCCTGCTGATCGAGGCCGTGGCGGGCTATCCGGATCGCCTCTACAGGGCGCTCGGCCATCCTGTCACCTGGATCGGCCGGATGATCGCCGCGCTCGAACGCGGGCTCAACCGGCGCGCGCCGCTGACACGCCGGCTCGGCGGCATTCTGGCGCTCGCCATGCTGCTCGCCACGGTGGCCGCCATCGCCCTCGGACTGACGGCGCTCGCCGCGCTCACGGGCCACGGGTTCGGCCTGGTGATCCTCGCTGTTCTCGCCGCGAGCCTGCCGGCGCAGCGCAGCCTGTTCGTCCATGTCCGGCGCGTCTCCGCCGCCCTGCGGACCGAAGGGCTCGCCGGGGGTCGTACCGCCGTGTCGATGATCGTCGGCCGAAACCCCGAGAGCCTGGACGAAGCCGCCGTGTGCCGAGCCGCGATCGAGAGCTTGGCGGAAAACTTTTCCGACGGCATCGTCGCGCCGGCCTTCTGGATCGGCGCGGGCGGACTCACCGGCGGCGCGCTCTACAAGGCGATCAACACCGCCGACAGCATGGTCGGCCACCGCACGCCCCGCTACGAGGCATTCGGCTGGGCCTCCGCCCGGCTCGACGACCTCGTGAACCTGCCGGCTTCGCGACTCACCGCGCTCCTGCTGATCGCAGCAGCGGCGCTGAGCCGGGATGTCTCCGCGGCGGGCGCGTGGCGGGCGATCCGCCGCGACGCGGGCCGCCATCGCTCGCCCAATGCCGGCTGGCCCGAAGCGGCCATGGCCGGCGCGCTGGGCCTACGGCTCGCGGGCCCGCGCATTTACGGCGACACCCGCGTCGAGGATGCCTGGATGGGCGACGGGCGGGCCGAGGCCAACGCCGACGACATCGTGCGTGCGCTGAAGCTCTACCGCACGGCTTGCGCGCTGCAATTCACCCTAGTGGCAGCCGTGACTGGCATCTGGCTCACCTTCGGCCGGTAACGATCCCTCACGCCAAGCGCAGCAGCCCATCGCAATCGAGATGCGCTTCGAGGTGGTCGGCGAAGCGGTCGAGCACCGTTTCGATGCCGGCCTCGTAACGGGTAAGGCCCGGCGCAGCGCCGAGCCGAGCAAGCCAGGCGGCGCGCTGGCGGTCGTCAGCGAACAGGCCGTGGACATAGGTGCCGGTCACGAGCCCGTCGGGTGAGACGGCCCCATCGGCCCGGCCGTCGGCAAAGCGCAGCAAGGGCCGGGCGGTGTCCGGCCCGGTCGTGTCGCCGACATGCATTTCGTAGCCGGAGAACGGCTCGGCATCGGCGAGCGTCGTGCCGGTGACCGCGACGAGGCGCTTCGCGTCCGTCATCACCGTCACGACGTCGAGGAGGCCGAGGCCCGGCAGGTCGCGCGGCACCCCCTCGATCCCCTGCGGGTCGGCGATGGAGCGGCCGAGCATCTGGTAGCCACCGCACAGTCCGAGCACCCGTCGGCCGCGGCGCAGATGGGCGCGGATATCGATGTCCCATCCTTCCGCGCGCAGACACTCGAGATCGTCGATCGTGGTCTTCGAACCCGGCAGGACGATCAGGTCCGCCTCCGCCGGGACGGGTGCACCGGGCGGCACGAAGGTCACCGCGACGCCGGGCTCCTGCCGCAGCGGGTCGAGGTCGTCGAAGTTGGCGATGTGAGGAAAGCGCAGCACCGCGATCAACGGCACGGCACCGTCACGGCGCGCCTGCGGGGCATCGAGCGCCACCGCGTCCTCCGGCGGCAGGCGGGCGGCGTCGGGAAAGAACGGCACGAGGCCGAACGGCGACCAGCCGGTGCGCGCGGCGATCAGGGCCATGCCGTCGGCAAACAGCGTCGGGTCGCCGCGAAAGCGGTTGACGATGAAGCCGCGGATCATCGCCGCATCGTCGGGCTCCAGCACCGCCTGCGTGCCGACAAGGCTGGCGATGACGCCGCCTCGGTCGATGTCGCCGACGAGCACCACCGGCGTCCCGGTCGCCCGGGCGAAACCCATATTGGCGATGTCGCCCTGTCGCAGGTTCACCTCCGCCGGCGAGCCCGCGCCCTCCACGAGCACGATGTCGGCCTCAGCGCGCAGCCGCTCGAAGCTGTCGAGCACGGAGGCCATCAGGCGCGGCTTCCAGGCTTGGTACTCCCGCGCCTTGGCGGTGCCGATCATGCGGCCCTGCACCACCACCTGCGCGCCGACCTCGCTCTGCGGCTTCAGGAGCACCGGGTTCATGTGGACGGACGGCGCGACCCGCGCGGCGCGGGCCTGGAGCGCCTGAGCTCGGCCGATCTCGCCGCCATCGGCGGTGACGGCGGCGTTGTTCGACATGTTCTGCGGCTTGAACGGACGCACCGTCAGCCCGCGCCGGGTGAAGGCGCGGGCGAGGCCGGCCACCAGCAGCGATTTGCCGACATCGGACCCGGTCCCCTGGATCATCAGGGCGCGGGTCATCGGCGGGTCCTTGTTCGAGGCGCGGGCATCACCCTGCCATGGCATCGGGGCCGGGCGGCGTCGAGCCGGATTTAGGACAGTCCTCGCGCAGCGAGCCGCGCCTCGAGCCAGGGCAGCACGCCCGCGGCATCGGGCACGGCCGGCACATCCGGCAGGGCAGGGCGGGCGACGATCACCACGGGCAGGCCCAGCCGGCGCGCGGCCTCGATCTTCGGATAGGTCGCCGCGCCGCCGGAATTCTTCGTCACCAGCACCTCGATGCGCGCCTCACGCATGAAGCGGATCTCGTCATCGAGCGCGAAGGGGCCACGGGCGCTGACGGTGACGAGGTTCGGCACCGGCAGCATGTCGCCGACCGGCTCGATGGTGCGCACGACGTAAGCGTGCTGCGGCGCGCGGGCGAAGGCCGCCAGTTCCTGCCGGCCGATCGTGAGGAACACCGTTCTCGGTGCGGCCCCGAGCGCATCGAGACAGGCCGGGACGTTCGCGGCTGCGATCCAGTCGTCGCCCGGCTCGCGCTCCCAGGCCGGGCGACGCAGAGCGAGCAGCGGCACCGCGACAGCCCTGCACGCTTTGGCCGCATTGGCCGAGATCCGCGCGGCGAAGGGGTGGGTCGCGTCGATCACCGCCTCGATGCCGTTCTCGGAAAGCCACCGCGCCAGCCCTTCGGCGCCGCCGAACCCGCCGATGCGGGTCGGCACCGGTTCGGGCCGTGGCGCAGCGGTACGGCCGGCCAGTGACAGTGTCACCGAGACATCCGGCTCGCGCGCCAGCCGGGCGACGAGTGCGCTGGCCTCGGTGGTGCCGCCAAGCACGAGGATGCGCAGGGGCGGCGCATCGGGATTCGGCGTGGGATGGCGCGCGGGAGAACCCTGGTCGGCGGCTCGGGACATTCGTACAACCTGTCTCGCCCGCATCAGCCCGGCAAAGGCCGGGCGAGGTTTTCGACGTGAGACCCTTCTGCCGCGATTGCCTGACGATGCAAGCCGAGGGCGCCCTGCGCTGCCGCGGATGCGGCTCGCCGCGCCTTCTCGCGCACGCGGCCCGCGACGCGTTGAGCATCGCCCACGTCGATTGCGACGCCTTCTACGCGGCGATCGAGAAACGCGACGACCCTTCCTTGCGCGACAAGCCGCTCATCATCGGCGGCGGCAAGCGCGGCGTCGTCTCCACCGCCTGCTACCTCGCCCGGATCTCCGGGGTGCGTTCGGCGATGCCGATGTTCGAGGCGTTGAAGCGCTGCCCCGATGCCACCGTGCTGCGGCCGGATATGGAAAAGTACGCCCGCGTCGGGCGCGAGGTTCGGGCGATGATGCTGGCGCTCACGCCGCTGGTCGAGCCCGTTTCCATCGACGAGGCGTTCCTCGACCTCTCCGGCACCGAACGCCTGCACGGGACGAGCCCGGCGGTGACGCTCGCCCGCTTCGCCGCACGGGTCGAGGCGGAGGTCGGCATCACCGTGTCGGTGGGATTGTCCGCCAATAAGTTCCTGGCCAAAATCGCCTCGGACCTCGACAAGCCGCGCGGCTTCTCGATCATCGCGGGCGAGGATGCCGCGACCTTCCTTGCCGACAAGCCGGTCGGCATCTTGCCCGGCATCGGCGAGAGCGCGCGAAACCGCCTCGCCTCGCTCAACATCCACAGGGTCGGCGACATCTCGCGCGCCGACCCGGTGCGTCTCCAGGCATCCCTCGGGCGGGATGCACTGCGTCTCATCGATCTCGCCGCCGGCCGGGACCGGCGGCCGGTGCGCCCGACCCGCGAGGCCAAGAGCGTCTCGTCCGAGACGACCTTCTCGACCGATCTCACCCGATTCGAGGATCTGCGGCCGATCCTCTGGCAACTCTGCGAAAAGGTGTCGGCGCGGCTCAAGCGGGCGGAGCTCGCCGCCGGCAGCGTCACGCTGAAACTGAAGGACGCCCGCTTCCGGCTGCGCACCCGAACCCGCGGCGGCCTGAAACCCACGCAGCTCGCCGACCGGCTCTTCCGCGAGGGCGAGCCGATGCTGCGGGCCGCCTGCGACGGTACCGCCTTCCGTCTGATCGGCATCGGCGGCGGCGATCTCTGCGGTGCGATCCATGCCGACCGTGGCGACCTCGCCGACCAGGGCATCGAGCGCGTCGCCCGCCGCGAGGCGGCGCTCGACCGGCTGCGGGAAAAGTTCGGCAACGCCGCGATCCAGCGCGGCCTCGTCTTCACCGGCGAGGCGGAGCGGCGCCGAAGCTGAAGCGCGACGGCTACTTCTTGCAGTCCGCCCCGGATTTCGCGTCGGCCTTGGCGAGATCGAGCCGCGTCAGATTCCCGTCGATCGCGAAATCCCCGTAATCGAGGTGGAGCCGTCCGCTGACGCCGTCCTCGTAGAGGTCGAAGGTGAGGGTGTAGATCGGCGTACGCTCGCCCCCGCCGGGGGTGAAGTAGCTCAAGGTGACCGGCCAGCGCCGCATGGCGCCGTGGTCGCCCTCGCGCAGCGGCTTGTCGCGCTCAGTGTCGGCGGCGGGTGCCGCGCTCGGGCGGCCGATGATGCCCAGCGTGTCGTAGACCTTGCGCCCATCATCCGAGCCGTCGAACACCTTGGCCGAGACCGTCGTCTCGCCCGCCTTGGCCGCCTCGATCAGGCGGATCATGTGGTGGATCGGAAACAGGACGGCGCCCTCGGCCTGGAACCCGTCGCGCTTCGGCTCCTTGAGCTTCACCCTGAGCGCCTCGGCCGCCTCCGCCGTCCCATCGACAGCCGGGGAGGGCGCATTGTTGAGGATGGTCGTGGTGCGGAAGCGGAAACTCTTGCCGTCGCCGTTCTCGAAGGTGGTGCTGCGCAGGTCCGAGGTGCGGTCGCCGGACTCGCCGGAATTGAGCATCGTCACTTGGCGCGTCTGCATGGTGTAGCCGCGGCAGGCGTCACCCGAGAAATCGATGACGATGCGCCCGCGCACGCCTTCGACCGCCCGCGTTCCCTCGGAGCGCGCCAGCGACAGGTCGTAGACCGCGCGGTGGTTGGTCAGCCGGATTGCCGCCTCGTTCGGAACCGGCGCGGCCGGCCCCGCGGCCATCGCACTTCCCGGCATCGCGGCAAGGAGGAAAAGGGCCGGCGCGAGGCGCAGTCGCATGCGATCTCCCAAAATCCGATCGAGATCCGATCGAGGACGGTTGTCCACAGGCGGCAGGCCGGCGGACGACGTCCGTCACATAGTCATCCCGACCGCCCGGACAATCTTTTTCGATCGCGCACCCCACGCGACCGCGAATATGCCGGCCGTCCGCGCAGCCGCCCGCCCCCTCGGCCAATCGGACATGGCTCGATCCGCTTGCTCGAAAAAGATCAAGTTTACGCAATGCGTTAACGACTAGCGGAGGATTCGCTCGCCCCGCCGCCGGAACCGATCCGGACCGGCGTCATGCGAGCCGGATTGCCGGGGGGAAACCGGACCGCGAGACGCACGGACCCTTGCTCCGCGGCCGAGCTGTCCTGTAGTCTCCACAGCGTCGCCAACGGCATCTTTGGCGTCTGTTAACCGACATGTGCAGGGCCGGATTGCGGCCCCTGGCCATGCCTGCTGTCGCCATGCGTGGCAGCAGAGCCGCGCTGTCGGTCGGTCTTTGCGTTCAAGGATGTTTCGACGTGGAGGGGACAATGACGGAAGCGGTCCCGAGCTGGACGGATGAGCGCGTGGAGCTGCTTCGTCGCCTATGGGACGACGGCTTGAGCGCCAGCCAGATCGCCCTCCAGATCGGCGGCGTCTCGCGCAACGCGGTCATCGGCAAGGTGCATCGCCTCGGACTCTCCGGCCGCGTCAAGCCGATGGGTTCGTCGTCTCAGGGTCGGCGCCGGGACGAGCTGGCCGCCGAGGTCGAGATGCAGGCCGTGGTGGTCGAGGAGCCGACGCTGCCGGAGCCACCCGCGATCGTCGCGCACAGGCCGGCACCGGACTTTCCGCTGCCGAAAAAGCCCGCCCCGGAGCCGGTGGCTCTGGCGGTCTCCGAGCGGGTCACCATCATGGACCTGCGCGAGTCGATGTGCCGCTGGCCGATGGGCGACCCGACCTCGCCGGACTTCCGCTTCTGCGGCGGCCGTGCGATCACGGGTCTTCCCTACTGCACCCAGCACGCGCAGATCGCCTATCAGCCGGCTGCCGAGCGCAAACGCGACCGCCGCGTCGCCGGCTTCCGCTAAAGGCTCCGGTCGGGCACGATCCGCAGGGGTCGTGCCCTCGATCGCTTCGGCTTCGCCTTACGGTGACGGAGAAGTGCGGAACCGCGAAGCGACCAGCTGGAAGCCGTATCATTCCGCTCCGGCGAACATCTCGTCGAACGAGTAGCCGGAGCCGCGCACGGTGCGGATCGGGTCGCTCTGGCGCGGGCGGTTGATCGCCTTGCGCAGGCGGCCGACATGAACATCGACCGTGCGCTCGTCGATGTAGACATCGTGGCCCCACACGCCGTCGAGCAGCTGCTCCCGCGAGAAGACCCGGCCCGGGCTCTGCATCAGGTATTCGAGCAGCTTGAACTCGGTCGGACCGAGATGGATCTCGCGGCCCTGCCGGCGGATGCGATGGCTGACGCGGTCGAGTTCGATGTCGCCGGCCACGAGCATGTCGGAGACGTGGGTGGGCTTGGCGCGGCGCAGAAGCGCACGGACGCGGGCGAGCAGTTCAGGCACGGAGAACGGCTTGACGACGTAGTCGTCGGCGCCGGTCGAGAGGCCGCGCACGCGGTCGGTCTCCTCGCCGCGGGCGGTCAGCATGATGACCGGCAGGCGCTCCGTTTCGCGGCGGGCACGGATGCGCCGGCACAACTCGATCCCCGAGAGGCCCGGCACCATCCAGTCGAGGAGGACGAGGTCGGGCGTCGTCTCATGCAGGCGAAGGTCGGCCTCGTCGCCGCGGACCGCGACATCGACTTGGAAACCCTCCGCTTCGAGATTGTAGCGCAGCAGGGTCGTCAGCGATTCCTCGTCCTCGACGATCAGAATGTGCGCACTCGTCATCGCCCGTCTTTCCATCCGTCACGCCCGGCCCTCGTGAGAGGAGCCGGAGGCGTCTCTTGATCGCCGCGCCGCCTAACCCTTAGGCGCCCGGCGTAATCGTCGCGTAGTTCGAAGCGTCGTTCTTGGGCCGCTCGGCCGTTGGCGTCTCACCGGTGACGAGGTATTCAATGGTTTCGGCGACGTTGGTGGTGTGATCGCCGATCCGCTCGACGTTCTTGGCGCAGAACAATAGGTGCGTACAGAACGAGATGTTGCGCGGATCCTCCATCATGTAGGTCAGGAGTTCCCGGAACAGCGAATTGTAGAGCGCGTCGATGGCGCTGTCCCGCTCCCAAACCTCATGGGCAGCGGTCACGTCGCGGCTGGCATAGGCATCGAGCACGTCCTTGAGCTGTTCCTGCACGAGGTCGCTCATGTGCTGGACGCCGAGCACGATCTTCTGCGGCTGGGCCTGATCGCTGATCGCCACGACGCGCTTGGCGATGTTCTTGGCCAGATCGCCGATCCGCTCGAGGTCGCCCGAGACGCGGATGCCGGAGATCGTCTCGCGCAGGTCGATGGCCAGCGGCTGGCGCCGGGCGATGAGAAGAACCGAGCGCTCCTCGATCTCCCGCTGCAGCAGGTCGAGGCGCTTGTCGGCGACGATCACCGCCTGGGCGAGGGTGGTATCCCGGCGCACCAGCGCGTCGGTGGCATCCGTCATCATCTTCTCGGCCACGCCGCCCATCTCGGCGATCGAGCGGCGCAGGTTCTCGAGGTCGGTGTCGTAGGAGGAGACGATATGGTCGGCCATGTCGCGAATTTCCCGATCAGGCGGTCGGACGAGGGCGCACTCAAACTGCGATGGACACGGGTCCGGCGGAAGAGGGCGCGTCTCAAAGAGGGCGCAGGGAGGCCACGACTGCCTTGCAGTCGCGGCCGATCTCAGCCGAAGCGGCCGGTGATGTAGTCCTGGGTCTGCCGCTTGGCCGGGTTCATAAAGATCTTCGTGGTCGCGTCGAACTCGATCAGCTCGCCGAGATACATGAACGCCGTGAACTGCGAGATGCGGGCGGCCTGCTGCATGTTGTGGGTCACGATGACGATCGTGAACTCGGTCCGCAACTGCTCGATCAGCTCCTCGATGCGGCCGGTGGAGATCGGGTCGAGGGCCGAGGTCGGCTCGTCGAACAGGATCACCTCGGGGCGCTGCGCCACGGTGCGGGCGATGCAGAGGCGCTGCTGCTGGCCGCCGGAGAGGCCGGTGCCGGACTGCTTGAGCTTGTCCTTGACCTCGTCCCACAACGCGGCCTTGCGCAGGGATTCCTCCACGCGCACGTCGAGCTCGGCCTTCGGAAGCTTCTCGTAGAGGCGCAAGCCGAAGGCGACGTTGTCGTAGATCGACATCGGGAAGGGAGTCGGCTTCTGAAACACCATGCCGACGCGCGAGCGCAGTTCGTTCAGGTCGATCTTCGGATCCAGAACGTTCTGCCCGTCGAGCAGGATCTCACCTTCCGCGCGCTGCTCTGGATAGAGGCTGTAGATGCGGTTGAAGGTGCGCAGCAGCGTGGACTTTCCGCAGCCCGAGGGGCCGATCAGCGCCGTCACCTGCCGGTCGCGGAAATCGAGGTTGATGTCCTTCAGGCCGTGGAAGCTGCCATAGTAGAAGTTGAGGTCCTTGCAGGCGATGCGCACCGGCGCCTTGACGTCGGCCGGGCTTCGGCCTTCGAACTGGCTGCGGATCGCGGGGGAGGCGCTCATCGGATTGTCTCGCAGGTGGGAGGTCTGTCCGTGGGGCGGCCTCAGCGCGCCCTCTGGTCCTTGATCACAAGGCGGGCCACCACCGACAGGGCCAGGATGGTGACGGTGATGAGGAGGGCGCCCGCCCAGGCCAGGCTCTGCCAGTTCGGATAGGGCGACAGCGCGAACTGGTAGATCATCACCGGCAGGTTGGGCACGCCGCCGAGCAGGTTCGCGTTGAACCAGCTGTTGTTGTTGAGTGCCGTGAACAGCAGCGGCGCGGTCTCGCCGGCGATGCGGGCGAGCGCCAGGATGATGCCGGTGACGACACCCGCACTCGCCGCACGCCAGGTGATCGCGCGGATGACGAGGGAACGCGGCGCGCCGAGGGCGGCGCCGGCCTCGCGCATCTGGCTCGGCACGAGGCGCAGCATGTCCTCGGTCGTGCGCACGATCACGGGGGTGGCGATGATGGCGAGCGCCACCGCTCCCGCCCAGCCGGAATAGGTCCCCATCGGCCGCACCATCAGCGTGTAGACGAACAGGCCGATCAGGATCGAGGGTGCGGAGAGCAGCACGTCGTTGAGGAAGCGGATGATGTCGGCGACCTTCGAGGTGCGGCCGTACTCCGCCAGGAAAGTGCCGGCCATCAGCCCGATCGGCGTGGCGATGACAATGCCGATGAACGTCATCACGAGGCTGCCGAGAATGGCGTTGGCGATGCCGCCCCCCACGGAACCCGGCCCCGGCGTCGGCTCCGTGAGCAGGGCGGGGGTGAAGCCCTTCACGCCCTCGACGATCAGCATCAGCAGGATCGAGCCGAGCACGACGATGCCGAGCAGCGTCGCGAGCGTGCTCGCCAGGATCAGGATGCGATCGGCGATCCGGCGGCCGGAGCGCACGCGGCTCGCACTCCGGGGGCGTTCGGCCGTTGCGAGGGGCGTGCTGACATCCATAGCGCGTCGTTTTCCGTAGGCGGGCGGCGTGGCGGACGATCGTTCAGGCGACCTTGGTGCGCCGCACTAGCAGGCGCGCGATGATCAGCACGAAGAAGGTGATGATGAAGAGCAGGCAGCCGAGCGCCATCAGCGAGGAGAGCTGGAGCCCGTCGGCCTCGTTGAACTCGTTGGCGATGCGCGAAGCGATGGTCGAACCCGGATCGAAGATCGAGGCGGAGAGGCGGTTGGCGTTGCCGATGACGAAGGTGACCGCCATGGTCTCGCCGAGCGCGCGGCCGAGGCCGAGCATGATCGCGCCGATGATCGAGACCGAGGCCTGCGGCACGAGGACGTGGCGCACGACCTCCCAGGTGGTGCAGCCGATGCCGTAGGCGCTCTCGCGCAGCACGGTCGGGATCTGGTCGAGCATGTCGCGGGTGATCGAGGCGACGAACGGCACGATCATGATCGCGAGGATGATGCCGGCGGTGAGCACGCCGACGCCGGAGGGAATGCGCGCGTACAGGATCGTGCCGACGATCGGGATCCCCTCGACGACGTTCGAGACCGGCACCTGCACGAAGCGGGCGAACAGCGGCGCGAACACGAACAGGCCCCACATGCCGTAGATGATGCTCGGCACGGAGGCGAGCAGCTCGATGGTCATGGCGACGGGCTTGCGGGCCCAACCGGGGCAGAGCTGCGTGAGGTAGATCGCGATGCCCAGCGAAACCGGCACGCCGATGACGAGGGCCAGCAGCGCGGCGGCAACGGTGCCGATCACGGCCGGCAGCGCACCGAACTGCTCGGTGCCGATGTTCCAGGCGCTGGAGGTGAGAAAGCCGAAGCCGAACTCGGTGAAGGCGGGCAACGCGCCGTAGATGATCGATCCGAGGATGCCGGCGAGCACCAGCAGCACGAGCAGAGCCGAGCCGTAGGCGGCGCCCTGGAACAGGCGGTCGGCGGTCTTGCTCGGGGCGGTGCGGGGCACGCCGCTCTCGCTGGCCAGGGCGATGGACTGGGTCAAGGCGGTCATCCGCGGAAGGGCTCTTCGAATGGAGGGCGTTTAGCGCGCCGTGGCGCGCGAGGCGAGCCGGACACTCGGAGAAAGACCCTCTCCCGAGTGCGGGAGAGGGCCTGAGAGGTTCGCTTACATGCCGAAGACGGGTTTGCCGTCCTTGCCCTTGATGCCCTTCCACTCCTCGTGGATCAGACCGACGACGGTGTCGGGGAGCGGCACGTAGTCGAGGTCGATGGCGAGCTTGTCGCCGTTCTTGTAGGCCCAATCGAAGAACTTCAGCACATCGCCGGCCTTCGCCGCATCCGCCGCATCCTTGTGGACCAGGATGAAGGTCGCGGCGGTGATCGGCCAAGCGTCGTCACCGGCTTGATTGGTCAGCGTGATCCCGAAGCCGGGGGTGGACTTCCAGTCGGCGCTGGCGGCGGCGGCCTGGAACGCCTTGTCGTCGGGCTGCGGATACTTGCCAGCCTTGTTCTGGATCAGCGCGTAGGCGAGCTTATTCTGCTTGGCATAGGCCGACTCGACGTAGCCGATCGAGTTCGGAACCTGCTTGACGGTGGCGGTCACGCCCTCGTTGCCCTTGCCGCCCTGGCCGACCGGCCAGCTCACCGTGGTGGCAGCACCGAATTCCTTCTTCCACGGCTCGGAGACCGAGGCGAGGTAGGTGGTGAAGATGTTGGTCGTGCCGGAGGCGTCCGAGCGGTAGACCGGGGTGATGTTGGCGTCGGGGAGTTTCACGCCCTCGTTCAGCCCGGCGATCTTCGGATCGGACCACTTCAGGATCTTGCCGGCGTAGATGTCGGCCAGGAGCTCACCGGTCAGCTTGACCTTGCCGGCCTCGATGCCCGGGACGTTGATCACCGGCACCACGCCGCCCATGACGGTCGGGAACTGGACGAGGCCATCCTTCTCGAGTTGGGCGGGCTTCAACGGCGCGTCGGTGGCGCCGAAATCGACGGTCTTGGCCTGGATCTGCTTGATGCCCCCGCCCGAGCCGATCGACTGGTAGTTCAGGCCCGTTCCGGTTTCCTTGCGATAGGCTTCGGCCCACTTCGAATACACGGGGAAGGGGAAAGTGGCACCGGCGCCGGTGATGTCGGCGGCCAGGGCCGAGGTCGCAAGCTGGGCGGCCGCAAGGCCGACGGCCAGAGCGTAAGTGAAAGGCTTCACGAGCATCTCCGTAAGGTGTCGGGCGCATTGTCGGGGCCGGGCCTATTCTGGAACCGGTCTCGCTGCGACGCTGCTGCCATCTAGTGCACCGACGCGCCGCCTCTATGACGGCGACATGACGGTGACATGACAAGCCCGGGGAAGGCCTCGGAAAGCCCTTGGGGCATTTGAAATTTCGCTGGGGATAGGAGCGCAACGGAGCAATCGGCCCCTGGGAGCGTTTTGCACCTTTGGAGCGTTACCAGAGCAGGTACTTGGGTCCAGGTACTTGGGTCCGTGTCTCTCACGAAACATCCGCGGCACCATCGCAGCCAAGGCAGCGGTGATCAGCGCCCGGATGGTTCGGGGGGCGCTCTCAAAGTCGCCACGAGAGTGATCTTCGCAAGATCTCGCGCGAGACCCTGAGTGGCACCGGACCTGCGCTTGAAACGTCCGAGGAGACCGTCATCGTGACGGAGCCAAATTCATCCCACGAGGAGGAGCCCCTCCTCGATCCGGCCGATCCTCAGGGAGCGGCCTACCTCGCGCTCCATGCGGAGCGGGCCGCCCTTGAGGAAGAGCTGACGCTACAGCAACAGCGTCAGCGCTTCGGCAGCGATGACCGGGAAATCGCCTCGGCACGCGCGACCGAGTCATTTCTGCTCAAGGATCTCGATCGGGTGCTGACCATGATCCGTGCGGCCGAGGTCCGCCGCCAGCAGCCGAAGGCCAGACGCTGGCAGTGATCCTTGGGAGAGAGGTCTCTCGAGGCTGAGGGACCCGATCCCTAGGCGCTGCGGCGGCGATCGCGCTCTTTTTGCCGAAGTTGCAGCAGCAATTCCACTTGCGCGTCGGTGATCGGCTGCGCATCGCAGCGCTCGACGTAGGCGTCACGCAGGCCCTGTCCGATCCGATCGCGACTCTCGCCGTTCAGAGCGGGCATGGCAGCTTCGACGATCACGCCAGCGGGGTAGTCCGTCGCGAGATGTACCATGAATCGACCAGGCCGAATCTGAAGGAACCGTACCGCAACCGGCAAGAGGGAGCGATGGTGACGAGGATTGCATCGAGATGGTTAATAAAAACTTACCGTTGATGACGGGGCTGGCACTCGTGGGAGATGATTTGCGGTCCGTACGCAATCCGTGACTTTGCGACGTCAGCTCATGCGCCATGGAAAGCCGGATTGTTCGGTTGGCCAAGTGCCCTTCGGCGAGACAAGTTCTTCCGCCGTCCAACTCGTAGAGAGCAAATTTCGTGTGCTAGCGCACATAATGACGACGAAATTTTTCTCCCACGGCAGGCGTTTTCAGAAATGACACGTCTTGGCAGTGAGTTGACGATCCCGCCGGAGCCAGTTCACCGTTTACATCGCGGGATGATCGTCCGCGTCAGGCCCGTTTGAATCAGTGTCGTTGGGCTGCCAGCCCCCCATGCGGTACGCAGGCGACAGGCGGGTCGGTCTTCTCCCAAGAAACCGGCCCGCCACTCGCCGGCCCTTGAGGATCGCAGGCAGCTCACCGCAATTTGGGCTGATCTCGGATTGGCACTTACGGCTCGCGTCGCCCGCCTTCCGCCTTATCGCCTTGCCCCTGCTTC
This sequence comes from Methylobacterium sp. J-043, assembly GCF_022829505.1. Classification (NCBI taxonomy): domain Bacteria; kingdom Pseudomonadati; phylum Pseudomonadota; class Alphaproteobacteria; order Hyphomicrobiales; family Methylobacteriaceae; genus Methylobacterium; species Methylobacterium sp. J-043. The sequence goes on from NZ_JAKSYB010000058.1 coordinate 378,143, forward strand.
GCGCCACCTTGCTGATTGATCCTGTCGTCCCTGGAGACCGTCCCGCAGCTATGACCCTGGGGCATTAGACGGGGCTGACCGGGGCTTCGACTTCGTACGGCTGTTTCGTCTCGGCCATGAGGCATATCCGGCAGGGTCGACCCGGCAACGGCCCGCGCGGTTCGTCAAATACGGATCGGTTCCCGCCTTGCGTCGAACAGCGAAGACGGTCCTCGCCTCACCGGATCAAGTGACACGTGAAGCGGCGGTCAGCCCTTGGGCGGACCGAAGCGCTTTCGAGGCATTCTTAATCGCGCCATTTTTCGAGAGCCGGCGACAGCCGTCGGCACGACGCCTACCGATGCCGTGCGCCGATCATCTCGTCGGTCCGCCACAGGGTGCGGCACACCTTGATGGCCTCCTGATCCGAGGAGGTCAGCATAAACACCTCTGGGACGATGGAGGTATCCGGAACGACGATCTCGACGTCCTGCGCGGAGATATCGTGGACCCAGCACCCGATCGAGGTGTGTTCATCGACCGCGATCAACCCGGCCTGGCCGGGCGTCGGAGGGGCGTCGATTGGGAATCCTGCATGCCTGGACATGGATGTCCTCACGTGAGCATCGAAGCATGGCAGGCGCCCGATAAGATGGCGTTGCGCCATCCCGTAAAGTTGGAGCAATCACGCATCGATCCGCGCGGGAAGAGCGTTCGAAGCGGACCGGCGCCCCGGCGACTGGGATCAACCGTCTCGCGCGTCCGCGGGGATCGCCCGGTCGCAGCGATCCGCCGGATCAGCGTACCAGCCACACGACGAGCCCGATCGCCAGGGCCACCACCACCATGACCCCGTAATAGGCCGGCATAACCCAACGGTTGGCGCCGTGCCCGGTCTGCATTCGGCTGGCCCTCCGGCGGCGCGGCCGGGTCTCCTCTTCGCGCGCCAGCGAGACGCATCCGCAGGTGTCCCGGCGGCCTCGTCGTCGGTCCCGAGGGGCGACAAGCCGGGATCGTGAGCGGGGATCTTATCGCCGGTTCGGCCAGAATCGATCTCGGCCTTCAGTTGCGCGGTGGTCGGACGCTCCGATGAAACGGGAGCTTCCGGCACATGGTCGGCCGGAGGGGGCGGAGTCTCGGAACGAAGTGCCATCGATCACACGCTTACCTAGAACATCATCTCGAAAGATGGTTGCCGGCTTTCGGAAAAAGATGATGCAAAAACAAAAAGCTAGAGCATCGATTGTGTTCGTGATCACCGCCCGCGTCGTTTGCCGACACCGGACCGGCGTTACTGTGCGCCGCCGCTTCCGCCACCACCGCTACCCTGCGGGACCGCACGCTCGGGCTGATTGGCATTGCCGCCCGCCGCGGAGTTTCGGCTGATGGTGCTGGCTCCCGTGGCGCCACGGGAGATCGTTTGGCCCCCGCCGCGTCCGCCGGTTACGCTACCGTCGCTCGTGACGGACCCGCGGCTCTTGTGACGAGAGCGGGCATCGGCCGATGTCGCCGTCAAGGGGACGAGGCTCACAGCCATGATTCCGGCCGCGCTCGCGAGAGTGAAAAAGGTTTTCATGGGGATTTCCAATGATCTGTCCATCATGAAACCCGAGGCCGCGATTTTGTATCCAATCGCCATCGGGAGACAGTGACGCGTTCGACCCGGCGTAGTCGAACCAAATCCCTCGTCATCTAAAAGGATCGGGACGCGTCGTCCCGCACTTTCCCCTCCGGCAGCATTCTGGACTTGCGAAGGATGACGCCGCGACGTTGGAGGGCGGGATCGATCCCGCCCCGGCCGGAGCACGCCTGCAGGGCTTTAGTGGGACACTGCCCCCCTTCTGATCGCCCCCAGGCTGAGCGCCGGGGACACGGCAGACGCGATCGTCACCGTACTTCTCGCGGCGCGGACCTCGTCGCCGCTCTTGCTCGATGCCGGCGTCATGGCCGGCCTCGGCGCGCAGTTAGACGCGGATCGATCGCGCGGTGATCAGGCCGCATGCCGACGACATAGCCCGGCTCCTGAGCGTCGACAGAGGCGCGGTCGAAGCGAATCCTCTGGCACCAGCTCAGCGGGCCGCCGAAAGGCACGGATGCGTCGTGATGATGAAAGGCGCGCAGAGCCGGATCGTGTCCCCCTCCGGTGAACCATGGCTCTACGGCGGCGGCGGACTCGGGCTAGCGACCTCGAGCCCCGGCGATGTCTTGACGGGCGTCGTTGCAGGGGTGTTCGAACGCAGCACGGAAGCGACGACAGCGGCGGCGGGGGGTCTATTTGCACGGGCAAGCGGGACGACGGCTCGCTGGGCGCGTCGGACCGATCGGCTTCCTGGCACGCGATATCGCCGACGAAGTGCCCGCCATCCTGCGTGCGGTCGATGCGGGCCAAGATCGGAGCCCGCAAAACCCGGCGATGAAGCGTCGCCCGGAACGTCCGGAACGGGTGAGAACCTATGCCCCCGCTGTCGCGGAAGCGGGCGGATCGAAGCTGAGAATTGCCCGGACTGCAACGGCACCGGAAAAGTCATCATCGGCATCGGTGGCGGTTGATCGCTCCTACGGCAGCCAATCACTCGCCGAGCGTGTCGGCCCTGCAAAACAGGCTCACGCGACGCCGTCTTTCGTGCTAGAACGAAAATAGAACAAGCGGGCGGCCGATTTCCGGCTCGGGCTTCCGAGACCACGACGGCTTGCCCAGCCTGTGAATGGCGGCCAGCTTGGCCCTGGTGCAGGAGAACGACGGTGACGATGCGGACGACCTACCTCGTGCAGACCTTCGTTTTGAAGCGCAAACGCCTGTGCCCCGGCGACCAGCAGGTATCGCCGACGGTGAACGGGGCGCTGAAGCGGGCCGAGGCGATGGCTACGCGGCTGCCGGGCACCGCCGCGATCCAGATCGTGGCCGACGACGAAACGGGAGAATTGGAAAGCGCGACGATTCTCGGCCGGTTCGGCGAGGTTCCAGAAGACTTCGCCGAGACGCTGCAGGCCGCCTGACGAAAGCATCGAGAAAAGAGGCATCACATGGCTTTCAAGCCGAAATCGGCCGCGGAGACGAAAGCGCGCGACCTGGGCCTGGCGCTTGCGCGGATCGCTGAGAACGAGGGCATGCCGGCCCATGTCGGGGTGGATGCTCTGCGCCGGTCGAGCCCGCGCCTGACGCCGCTGGCGATCGGGCAGATGGTGCGCAAGCACCGCGACATTCTCGAAGAGACGCTGGTCGAGCGGGGGCTGACACTCGTGGATTATGCCGACCAGGGACCGGGACGCGGCATGGAGTTCGAGGTCGCCAGCGCCTGAGGCGCATGAGTCGTGAGGCGACGCGTGCCATTCGGGTTCGCGTGGCACGTTCTGTGATGACGCTTGCCGAGGTCTTGGTGAGGGCGGCGCCCGCGGGGGGGACGCGACCATTGGGGCGGGTGCCGTCCAGGAACGATCAGGGCGCGCAGGTCTTGTCCCGGCACTTAAAGAGCCTGAGGAGGCCCGCCGTGGACGATGATCGTGTTTGGTCGTTCGAAAAGAGCCTTTGGACCGGTGACCCGGATCATTACCGCGAACTTGTCGATGACGAGTGCCTGATGGCGCTGCCGCAGCCGCCTTACGTGTTCGGCGGCGCTCAAGCGATCGAAGCGGTCGCGGACACGCCCCGTTGGTCCGACGTCGCGTTCGACGATGGCCGGATCGCGCGTCCCCAAGAAGGCCTGATCGTCATCGCCTATTCCGTGAAAGCGTCACGGGGCGAAGAAACCTACGAGGCCCATTGCACCTCGACCTACCGGCGGCTGTCACACGAGGAATGGCGGGTCGTCCAGCACCAGCAGACCCCGCGCATTCTCGCCCCCATTGTTGAAGAGGAACGCTGACGCGGCAGTCCCCTGATGGCAATTGCAGGGGCCCGCTCGTGTTGCAATGAACGGCCGAGTGCGTATCGACCTAACCGGCTGGCTTTGGACCGGGCTGATTGAAAGGATCAGCCGGGACTGAAGAAGTCGGACATGCGGCGATGTCAAAAGATAGGTGCGGAGCAGGTGGTGCTCAAGCTGCGCCAGATCGAGGTGCAGACAGCCCAGAACAAGAGCTTGGCGCTGGCGTGCAAGAAAGCGGAGATCTCCGCGCAGAGTTATGACCGCTGGCGCAAGGAGACGTTAGTGACATCACCGCGCCGACGCGCTCGATCAAAACCTCGCTTCCACCTGCCAGCGCACTTAGCCTATGCCCTCTGCAGCGCTACATGATTGGCAAAGTCGAGCTGATGTTCAGTCCCGTTGTGTGATGATACGTCGGAGACCGCATGCAAGGCCGCACTATGGGATAGGTTCTTCACGGCAGCGCCCGCACGACGAGCGGCTGTGTTGAAGGTCAAGCGGTGAGTGGCCGCCATGGCGTACGATCGCGGACGATAGCGTTGAGCGTCACCGGGAGCTTTCGCATCACCGCAACAAGGGCAACCTTCCTCGGTCGGCCACGCTGGGTGAGCCGTTCATAGAACGGTCGGAAGGGAGAGCCTCGCCGGATCGCGATCAGCGCAGCCATGTACAGCACACCCCGAACAGATGTTCGCCCGCCTGCAATGGATCGGGTCGCCGTTGCTCTCGGCGATGAAACGTTTGATGGCCGCCTGCACCTCGATCAGCGATCCGAACACGCCGCGCCGCAGGCGGCGTTTTGCGAGCTTGGCGAAGAAGCCCTCGACGGCGTTGAGCCACGAGGCTGAAGTCGGAGTGAACTGGAAGGTCCAGCGCGGGTGGCGGTCGAGCCAAGCACGGACCTTCGGGTGTTTGTGAACGGCGTAATTGTCCAGGATCGCGTGGAAGATTTTGCCCGCCGGAACCGCAGCCTCGACCGCGTTGAGGAAGCGGATGTACTCCTGATGCCGGTGGCGCTGCATGCAGCGGCCGATCACCTTGCCCTCTAGGACGTCCAGGGCGGCAAACAGGGTCGTCGTGCCGTGGCGCTTGTAGTCGTGGGTTGCGCGTCGTCGGCTGGCCTGGCTTCATCGGCAGCGGGTCCTACGTGCGGGCGAGCGCCTGAATTTGGCTCTTCTCGTAGACCGAGAGCACGACGGCATGGGCGGGCGGGTCGACGTAGAGCCCCACGACATCGCGCAGTTTGGCGGCGAAGGCCGGGTCGGTGGAGAGCTTGAACTGCCGGACTCGATGCGGCTGCAGCCCATGCCCACGCCAGATCCGTTGCACTGACGAGACGCTGATGGCCGCGACCTTGCTCATAGCGGCGGCCGTCCAATGCGTGGTCTCGCCGGGCGGATCTTCCTGCGTCAGAGCCACCGCGCGCGCCGCCACATCCGGCCCCAGCGCCGGGATGCGCGCCAGCCGCGTCTTATCCTGCAGGAGCCCTACGACGCCCTCCTGCGCGAAGTCGGTCCTGCCAGCGCCAGACCGCCGTCTTTGAGACGCCCGCCTCACGCATGATCGCGTGCGTCCCGAGCCCATCGGCGCTTAGCAACAGGATGCGAGCCTGCCAGACGTGCTTCTGTGGCGTGTTTCGATCCGCGACCAGGGCCTCCAACCGAAGGCGATCCGCGGCGGAGAGCTTGAGAAAGATGCCACTGCGCATCCTGCGAGACTCGCAGGGCGGGACCGAAACTGAAACCCCGAACGGACTCAAATGTCAGGGTTCAACACTAGGGCCTGTTGTCACTTGAGCCAATCGAGCGTTGCGGCGAGGCAGAGGACAGCGGCGAAGCTGACGGCGGTCTTCTGGTAGCGGGTGGCGACGGCGCGCCACTCCTTGAGGCGCGCCCATAACCGCTCGACGATGGTGCGGTTGTTGTAGGCCCAGTCCGGGCAGGCGAGTTGCTCTTCGTTGCGTTTGGTCGGGATCGCGGGACGCGCACCGGTGGTCCAGATGTGCTCGCGGAAGCCATGGCTGGAATAGCCGCGGTCGCCCACGACCCACTTGGGCACGCCGGGCAATTGGTCGAGGAGCGGAATGGCGTGAGGCAGTTCGTGGGCCTGCCGCGGAGCGATGCGGAAGGCGACGGCGCGGCCACTCCCGTCGGCGATCACGCAGGCCTTGGTGCCATAGCCGCCACGAGAGCGGCCAAGTGCTTCACGAGCGTCTCGCTCGGCCGCAGATCCCCCCTTTTTGCCGCGCCCGCCGCCTTCTGGTGAGCCCGAACGTTGCTGCCGTCGAGGAAGACCATGCCCAGCGCGACGCCGCGCTCCTGCACGCGATCGAGCAGCCGCTCCCACACCCCGGCGCGTGCCCGGCGGATGAAGATCTGTGCCGCCTGCCACCAAGGACCCAACTCCTCGGGGATGGCGCGCCACTTCGCCCCGTTCTGATGTCGCCAGAGGATCGCAGAGATCGTGCGCCGAAGCTCCTTGGGCGGTGTCTTGGCCTTCGGGCGACAGGCCTCGATCAGCGGCTGTAACTCACCCCACTGCGCGTCTGACAGCATCACGTCTCCTCACTGGAAAACGAGAAAACGCCAAAATTCGAAATCCGTTCAGGCGACGACAGGCCCTAGTGACAGGCGGCGGCGCCGTCCTTGGTGGCTGGATCACGAACAAGCAGGACCCGGTTCAATTCCTCAGCGGGAAGGTGCTGACGCCCGTAGTTCGGCCGGGCGACGACGTGAAGATCGAGCCCGATAACTACCGCGTCCTCCGCTGCCCGCAGACGACGTATCGCATCATCAACAAGCCGGACGGCGAGCGTAGCGTGCAGACCGACGACAAGCCGTCCGCGTTCGGCAAGCTCGGGCGGGAAAAGTACATCGCCAGCGTGCCGACGCCGTCCTCGACGCCGTTCGGCAAGGCGACGATCTACAGCTACACGGTGCGGATGTGTAACCCGTGGGAATGGATGTTTCCGGTGCAGTACGCCGAGCCGTGGCTCGATGAGTTCGAGTTCGGCTCAGAGATACGGCGCATCTCCCCAGAGCAAGCGAAGAACTCGCTTACGCGTTAGCCACTATCGAGCGCACGCGGCCCTGAATCAACGATCGGTGACCGCGGCGGAGTCCGTAGCGGCGGGGCGGCGAGTTGATCGCTGCTCACCATATTGGCTACGGAACATGATCGTACCCAATCAAATTGTAAACTCATCTATAGTTAGAGCGTCAAATAATATTGTATGGAAATTTCGAGGTACCTATTCTCGCACTAGTTCGTTGCTTCGACGACACACTCCGGCTCAAATCGCCCGTATACTGATCGGCGACCGAAAATTTCCCTCAAATGTTGTTTGATCGAAGTCGCCACCGAAGAAGATTTTCTAGGCTGGCCGCACGAAGATGTGCCTCGCGCCCGCCGATGATGTGATGGAAACGCGCTAACGGAAAGTGGAGGCAGCAATGGCACTTCCGATTGTTTTCAATAATCAGACCTATAACACTAATTTTTTGTCTCAAGACAATGATGGAGTTCAGAATAACATTTTCGAAAATGCGGACAACAATCCGCAGCCATACACCCTCAATGGCACCGTCAACGCTGTCGGAGACCCTGTTGTATTTACTTCCTCCAACGGGTCAGATCAATTCACAGCTTACGCAACAAATCTCGATAATCCAAATCAAATCGTTTTCAGCGATAATGCCGATGGATCAGGCATTGCAATCATTGCCTCGAACACGCAGCTTGTAGAGGGGGGCACTGAGACATTTTCTGAGACGAGCCTGGGTGATTACATACCTGTTTGCTTCACGACCGGCACGCAGATCCGAACGGTACGCGGTGAGATTGCGGTCGAGCATCTGCAGGCGGGTGACATAGCGATGACTGCGACCAGCCTCGCGCGACCTATCGCCTGGATTGGATCTCGCGAGATCGTGGCCGATAGCGGCTCGCTTCCCTTCAACCAGCAGCCGGTGCGCGTGCGCGCTGGCGCCTTCGGCGGCGGCCTTCCGGTTCGCGATCTCATCCTCTCGCCTGGTCACCCGGTGCTCGTCGGCGCGGATGCCGGCAACGAGGGCGGCGTGCTCGTGCCTGTGATGTGCCTGATCAACGGCACCACGATCACCCGCGAGCTGGTGAGCAGCGTCACCTACTGGCACGTCGAACTCGACGGCCACGACATCCTGCTCGCCGAGGGGCTTCCGGCGGAAAGCTACATCGACGGTGGCGATCGGGCCTTCTTCGCCGAAGGCTCGGACCATGCCCTGCACAACCCGGACTTCGTCGCTCCGGGTTGGAACGGTCGTTGCCGGCCGGTGGTGGTGGATGGACCGCTCGTCGAGGCTGAGCGGCAGCGGCTCGACGCTGTGTTTGCCGGCTCGCTGAACGCGGACTGCTCTTGGTGCGCAGACGAAGCTTTCCTCGCTGCATAGGAATGCTTGTCAGTCCGAGCGGTAGCAGCATGGCCCGCGCTGCTTGGACGATGGCGCTTCGTGCCTGCCGGACATCGCAGCGCCTACCCAGCCCCGCCGGCACTCGCCGCGCGGGGTTTTTCGTGCGCGTGGCGGACGGGGGCGCTTGGGATCGGCGGGACGCCACCCTCGTGAAAGGCGTCTGGCGGCCAGACAGTCTCGGCACATCGAAACAGGATGTGCCATGAGATGCTATGCAACATATGATTGTCTGTGCAGTCTCGTTCCGTAGGAGGATCCCCGCCGCAGGAGGCGCAGTATGGTCAGCACCAATCCGACAGCGAACGTGGAAAGCGATCCCGCGACCGATCGGTGTGAGCGCGCCCTTGCTGAGGCGATCGGCGGTCTCGAGACCATCCGCGATAAAGGGCCCGCTGACGATCCGGCCTATCCGACTCACGGAGGGATTGAGGAGCACGAAGCATGTGGCTTCGACTCTGCCTCGCACGAGCGCGCGGAGACCGCTCGGGGCACCCTGGCGAACGTAGAGGCGATCATGAAGGAGTGATCCGCCCAGAGGCGCTGATCTGGACTATCCGCCTGCCACAGCCCGTCTGCCCTATACCCGCCCTCCAGCGGGCTCTTCCATCTCGATACCCACCTTGCCCCGCCCGGCTCAGCCGCGGCAGGGTTTTTCTATACTCCAAGCTGAACGAGCGGCCGTGCGTGATCCAACATCACGATTGGTCCGCTGACGACCTTCGTGCGGGAGACGCCAGAGGAAATGGTGCGGGCGCCATAGTTAGAGTGCGAAGGATCGTAATCCAAAATTGTCGAGGATTGCATATGAACCATTGCGGACCATGGGAGGGCAAGTTCCTGGGCCGTCGAGAAGGCAATCGCCGACGTCCAAGTTGAGTGGGTTTCCGCCTGTCCACTTCCGCTCGTAGACGGGGCGGAAGCGGACGTTCGACGCAAAATCGATTTATTGCGCACGCCAGCGGAGATGGGGATGGGTCAGGCTGCCCGGACCGTGGCGAGGAAGCGGGTGACCTCGGCGCCGAGATGCTCGGATTGCCGGGACAACTCGGAGGCCGCCGACAGAACCTGAGTGGCCGCAGCCCCCGTCTCCTCCGACACCTGCGCCACACCCACGATGTTGCCCGTCACCTCGTTGGCGCCCGCCGAGGCCTGCGCGACGTTGCGCACGATCTCCTGGGTTGCCGCGCCCTGCTGCTCGACCGCCGCCGCGATCGAAGTCGCTACGCTGTCGATCTGGCGGATCCGCCCGGTGATCCCGCCGATCGCCGTCACCGCCTGCTCGGTCACCCCTTGAACCTCGCCGATCTGGCGCGCGATCTCCTCGGTCGCCTTGGCGGTCTGCTCGGCCAGCGCCTTGACCTCTGTCGCCACCACCGCGAAGCCCCGCCCTGCAGCCCCTGCGCGCGCCGCCTCGATCGTGGCATTGAGCGCCAAGAGATTGGTTTGGCCGGCAATTCCCGAGATCATTCCGACCATGTCGCCGATCCGGGCGGCGTTCTGACTGAGCGCCTGGACGAGATGCGCGGTCTGGTCAGCCTCGCCCACCGCCGCTTGGGCGAGATGGGCCGAGCCGGTCACCTGCCGGCCGATTTCCTGCACCGACGAGCCCAGTTCCTCGGCGGCCGCGGCGACCGTGTTGACATTGGTTGACGCCTCCTCGGCGGCGGCCGCCACGCTCGTGGACTGCGCCGCCGTCTCCTGGGCGGTGGCGGTCATCTGCTGCGCGGTGGCCTGGAGCTCGGTGGCGGAGGACGAGACCATGCCGACGATGCCGCCGACGGCGCGCTCGAAGCCGTCTGCAAGCTCGATCATGGTGCGGCGGCGTTCGGCGGCGGCGGCTTCATCGGCGCGGCGCTTGACCTCGGCCTCCTCGATGGCCTTGCGGGCGACCATGGCTTTGATGGCCTCGACCGCCTTGCCGACGGCGCCAATCTCGTCGCGGCGGGCGGCCTCCCGGATTTCGGCGTCGACCTCGCCGCGCGCCATCCGCTGCAGCACGCCGACGAGACTGCCGAGCGGGCGGGTCAGGAGGATCTGGGCGGAGACGAAGATCACACTCAGGACGACGAGGAGGATGACGAGACCGGCCAGCGCCGTCTCGAGGACGCGGGCCATGATCGGCTGCGAGAACGCCGCGTCCGGCACGTCGAGGACGAGGGCCCAGGTCGTGTTCATCCCGGGCGCCGTGAAGGGATAGACCAGGCGCCGCGCGCGGTCCGTGCCGTCGCTCAGGATCCGCATCCGGCCGTCACCGAGGGCTGCCTTGATCTCCGACGCACCGACGTCAGCATAGTCCTTCATCATCAGATCGGCCTGGGGCGGAACGATCCACCGGCCGGCCTGCGAGAGCATCATCACGCGACCGCCCTCGAAGGGACGCAGCGCCGCGAGCATCTCGGACATCTTCTGCAGGCTGATGTCGACGCCCGCCACGCCGATCGTCGCGCGGTGAATCGTCAGCGGCACGCTGATCGAGGTCACGACGTCGCCTTTGGTTGTCACGTAGGGCTCGATGAGGAGGCTTTTCCCGGACTTGATGGCCGCCTCGTACCATTGCTTGGTCGGATCGACAGTGAAGGTCGATTGCTCCAGCTTCCCCGATCCGCTCTTCGTCCAGTACGGTGTGAAAAGGCCCTTGTCGTTGTTCGAAGCCGTTCCGCCGAGCACCTTGCCGAGGCGGCCATCGGCGGTGTCCGAGATCCAGGCACCGAACAGATTGGGGTAGCCTTCGAGGACGGCCCTAGTCGCCGCGACGGCATCTTCCCTCCGGGCTGTGCCGCCATCGGCAAAGCCCGAGAGCGCGGCCGCCATGGAGATGCCGGCCGACATCGCCTCGGTGATCTGGGCCGTGACCTGCCCGGTCGTGCTCGTCGCCTTCTCGCTCGCGAGCGCCAGGATTTCCCGATCGGTGCGCTCGGCAGCCTTCCATCCAGCCAAACCGGTGAACCCGACGAGGGTTAGGCTGACGGCAGATCCTGCGATCACCACGAGTTTTTTTGATATGCTTCGGGCTATAATACTTAAAGACACTACCCCACTCCGAGAAAATAATTCGCAAGTGGTATTTTGGCAGTTTGACTTAATTTCATGTTAAAATATACTTGGATTGGGATGATATAAAATCTTCCTAGCGATTGTTTTCGAACACAAATGGTCGCTTTTAGACAAGCGCTCAAGCTCTGGTTTGCCCTTTGCGTGCGGTCATCGAGGGGCAAGCCGCCTAGCACCTGACCGCCGCGAGCATCCGCTTCCGCACCTCGGCGATGCGGTCGTCGTCGTTGGCGCCTGTCACCATAGCCTCACGCCCGACGGCCTCGTAGATCTCCCGCACGGTCTCCTCGTCTAGGCCGAGGCCTTGCGCGAACCGGAGCAAGCCGCGCATCTCGGCGGCGGATCGTTCGGTGGTCGCGCTCATCGGCCTAGCGGACCGCGATCTCGCGAGCGCCGACGACGACCTCCGCGGGCTCGGTGGGGTGCCGCTCGACGATCCGGTTGATCCCGTAGGTCCGTAGACGGTCCCAAGCCGCATCGCTTCCGGTCATGAGCGCGCGGGCCAGGAGGTCCGACAGGCCCTTGCCGCCGTCGCTGATGGCTATGGCGCTGCCGTTATCGACTTTCGACGATGGTCCGCATGGTTACGCCGTCTGCAGGCTCTCGGCAAAATCGTCCGGCACCTCGCCAAACTGGCCGAGGATCGTCGCGCTCTCGAGTTCGCCCGTCTCGTCATCGGCCACGATCTGCAGGACGGTCGTCCCCGGCATCCGCTCGGCCATCGCCTCGGCCCGCTTCAGCGCCCCGCTGCCGGACGCCGACACCTGCCGATCGCCAGGGATGAGCCGCTTCCGCTTCACCGCAAAGGTCTGCACGAGGAAAGTCGTCCGCATCGTCATAGCTGATACCCTCACCAAGCCCAGATTGTGCGTTGTCCACGTTTTCCATAGGGCGGCAAGGTCACGTTTATGCTCACGTTGACCCGGAACCGTCGGGCTGCTTGTTTTTTCTTCGTTCCATAACGTGAGAGGGCACGGCGTGAGCTTGTTTTGATCGGCCCCCACGGGGTGGTGCAAGTTCAAAGTTAGTGCAGGGTCGGCCTCTGATCCACGGTTAGCTTGGCCGGCGGAGCCGGTCGGGTGAGCGCAGCCGGCCAAGCGGGTGAGGCGGGCACGAACACCTCCGAGGCTGGCGGCCGGTAGCCGAATGAAGCATGCGGACGCACGCCGTTGTCGTGTCGTCGCCAACTCTCGATCACGATCTGCGCCTCCTTGAACGTGTAGAAGATCTCGCCGTTCAACAACTCGTCTCGTAGCCGTGCGTTAAAGCTTTCGACGCAACCGTTCTCCCATGGTGATCCGGGTGCGATGCAGGCGGTCTTCGCTCCGACGCCGGTGATCCAGGCCTGTACCGACGTGGCCATGAACTCCGGACCGTTGTCCGAGCAGATGTGGCCCGGCACACCGCGTAGGATGAACAGGTCGGACAGCACGTCGATGACGTCCGCTGCCTTGAGTTTGCGCGCCACCCGGATCGCCAGGCACTCACGCGTGAACGCATCGATCACGTTGAGCATCCGGAACTTGCGCCCGTCATGGGTGCGAGCCTCGACGAAGTCATAGGACCAGACGTGATCGCGATGCTCTGCTCGCAGTCGCAAGCAGGAGCCATCCCCGTCCCAGATGCGGCCACGCTTGGGCTGCTTGGCCGGGACCTTCAGGCCTTCCTGCCGCCAGATCCGCTCCACGCGCTTGTCGTTGATCAGCCAGCCGGCGGCCTTCAGCAATGCGCTGATCTTCCGATAGCCGTCGCGGCCCTACCGCGCCGCCAGCTCGACGAGATCGGCTGTCAGGGCGGCCTCGTCGTCTCTGCCCCGCGGCGCCTTGCGCTGCGTCGAGCGATGCTGCCCGAGCGCCCGGCAGGCCCGGCGCTCGGATACCTTCATCGTCTTCACGATGGGCTCGACACAGGCGCGGCGGCGCGCGGGGCTCGGAAGTTTCCCTGAGCCGCCTCCTGCAGGATCAGCTTGTCCAACGTCAGGTCGGCAATCGCCTTGCGCAGCCGCTGGTTTCACATTTGGACCAAGGAAGAAGTCGCGCGCTTCGAGGCGCATTGGCCCGTCGGCACCCGCGAGTGCCTTGCGCTCGACATCCTGCTCTACACGGGGCTGCGCCGGGGCGACGCGGCGCGTCTCGGCCGACCGCATGTCCGCGATGGCGTTGCCCGCATTCTTACGGAAAAGACCAGCCAGGAGGTAACGATTCGCATCCTGCCGCCGCTGGCTGTTTCGATTGCCGCGAGCCCGACGGGGGATCTGACCTTCATCGCGGGCGAGCGTGGCCCGCCGATGATCAAGGCGAGCTTCGGCAACTGATTCGGGGACGCGTGCGTCGCTGCCGGCGTGCCGGGCCGGGCGCACGGCCTGCGCAAGACGGGGGCACGCCGCGTGGCCGAGAGTGGGGCGACGGAAGCCGAATTGAACGCATGGTTCGAGTAGGCGGACGGCAGCCGGGACAGCGCGACTTATGTGCACGGCGCCGACCGGGCGAAGCTCACGGAGCGGATCGCCGGGCGCTGAAACGAGGACGCTATCCCCGGACCTTCCAACCGAGTGTAGGGCTCGGAGCGAAAAGCGCAACGTTCCGAGGATGTTGAAAAGTTGTTGGCTCCCCGAGCAGGACTCGAACCTGCGACAAAGCGATTAACAGTCGCTTGCTCTACCAACTGAGCTATCGGGGATCACCGGGCCGCCTCAGCGGCGGTGGCGGGTCATTAGCCTTCGTCGGTTTCGGACGCAAGGGTCCTATCGCCGGTTTTTGCGCCTTCTGAGCCGACAACGCACTTTTTCCCACCGGGGCGCGGTGCAGCGGTGTCGTTTGTGTCGATCGAGCGACAAGACCGTTGCCGAGCGGGTCGAGCCTCTGCTAGAGACGCCTCGCTCCGGACCGGCCGCTCGGCCCGGAGTGTCGCGCATTCGCGATGAGGCCTCGTGGCGGAGTGGTTACGCAGAGGACTGCAAATCCTTGCACCCCGGTTCGATTCCGGGCGAGGCCTCCAAACTTCCCGATACCCCTGACAATCTGCTGCTCTCTGGACATGCAAGGCGCTCGCGCGAGCCTTGCAATTCAGGGAACGATCCACGACAACCCGACCCGCTCGGGCCGGCGCCGCTCGACGGGCGGGCGGAGAAACGGTCTGGCGCGGCGGCGAGGGATGGACGGCTCATGCTCGATTATGCTCAGGCGCGGCGCCTCATGGTCGATTGTCAGCTCCGGACCTTCGACGTGAACGACGTCGCAGTGCTCGATGCCTTCGACACCGTGCCCCGCGAGCGCTTCGTCCCGCCAGGTCGCGAGGACTTCGCCTATATCGACCAGACGCTGACCCTCGATGCGGGCGAGGACGGGATCCGCGCCATGCCGGCCCCGATGCTGCTGGCGCGCCTGATTCAGGCGCTCAAGATCCGCCCCGGCATCCGCGCCCTCGATGTCGGCACCGGCTACGGCTACGGCGCGGCCCTGCTCCGGCAGCTCGGCGCCGAGGTCGTCGCCTTGGAATCCGACCCGGATCTCATCGGCGCCGCCCGCGAGCGCCTCGGCGACACCGTCAATCTCGTCCAGGATGCCCTGACCGCTCCGGCCAAGGGCGGGCCTTTCGACGCCATCCTCGTCGAGGGACGAGTCGAGGTGCGGCCGCAGGCGCTGCTCGATCAACTGCGCGACGACGGGCGCTTGGTCTGCGTGCTGGGCCCGCATCGCAACGCCAAGGCGACCCTGTTCGTGCGGGCGGGCGATGCCTTCGGAGCCCGCCCGCTCTTCGATGCCTCGCTGCCGCCCCTGAAGAGTTTCGCGACCGAGCCCGGCTTCGCGTTCTGAGAGCGCCCGGCGACCGCTCGCCGTCCCTTCGGACACGGCAGCGCGGCGAAACTTTGTGAGAGGCACCAAGGCGCGCTGGGGCCATCTTCAGCCCCTCGGCACTCTGCAATCCGGGCGCGTCGTGCCCCGCCGAAAAACCCATTCCATCTCATGCCGACGGCAACGGCCTGACGCAGCGCGAAAGCACTCCTTCGCGCCCACACGCGACCATGGGGATTAGTCCGTCGGGGTGTCGCTTTTTTGAGGCACCCGCCGGCAATCCGACGACGCGGTGCGGTAAGCCCTGTCGTCGGCAGCGCAAGCTCGGCTACTCTCCGGCACGAGGCGGGCTGGCCATTCCATCGCATGGGCGTGCATGCGGCACCCCTGTCGCGACCCTTACGGTGCGGGTCGTCCGGTCGATGTCCCATGGGGCATTTGCCGGGGCGAAGCACCGGAGCGGACACGGCGGTGCGGCGGGACGGCATATCGAGAAACCGCAAGGGCTGATCGACGTGAAAGAACGGAACCCTGCGGCGCGGTCCGCGCTTCGGCTGGCTGGCGCCGTCGTCTCGGCACTGGCCGTCGCAAGTCCGGCGGTTGCCGAGACCCTTGAGAGCGCGTTGTCCCGCGCCTATCAGGCCAACCCGGCGCTGAACGCGGCACGGGCGAACCTGCGCGCCACCGACGAGGATGTGAATCGTTTCCAGTCCGGCTACCGACCGAACGCCGCGCTTTCAGCCGACATCGGCCTCCAGCAGTTCCAAGGTAAGATCGGCGGCATCGGTACCACCGGGCCGATCAATCTCACGACCCGCCCGGGCGGCGCGGGCCTGACCATCAACCAGAACGTCTTCGACGGCTTTCAGACCGACAACCGGGTGCGCGCGGCCGAATCGACCGTGCTCGGGACGCGGGAGGGTCTGCGCCAGACGGAGATGAACACGCTGTTCAACGCCGCTCAGGCCTACATGAACGTCCTGAGCGACACGGCGACCCTGGAGCTTCAGCGCAACAACGTCGAGGTGCTCGAAGAGCAGCTGCGTCAGACCCGTGACCGCTTCAATGTCGGCGAGGTGACCCGCACCGACGTCGCCCAGGCCGAGGCGCGGCTCGCCGGTGCCCGCTCCCAGGTGGGCGCGGCGGAGGCGGCTCTGCGCGCCTCGATCGGCATCTTCCGCCAGGTCGTCGGCGTCGAGCCTCGCCAGCTCGCCCCTGGTCGCCCGCTCGACCGCTACGTGCCGGCCTCGCTCGATCAGGCGATTCTCATCGGCCTGAAGGAGCACCCGCAGATTCTCGCCTCGCTGCACGCCGTGGACGTGGCGGAGTTGCAGGTGAAGGTGAACGAGGGCGCGCTCTATCCGCAGGCGCAGATCACCGGCGCGGTGCAGCAGCGATACGATCAGCAGTTCCCCGGCGACAACGGCGTCACCGCCTCGATCGTCGGACGGGTCAACATCCCGCTCTATCAGGGTGGTGCCGAGTACGCCGCGATACGGCAGGCCAAGGAGAATGCCGGGCGCGCCCGCCTCGTCGCCGACCAGGACCGCGACACCATCCGCGCCTCGATCGTACGGACCTGGGGCAATCTCGAAGCCTCGAAGGCGCAGGTGATCGCCTCGCAGGCGCAGGTCCAGGCCAACGAGGTTGCGCTGAACGGTGTGCGTGAAGAGGCCCGCGTCGGCCAGCGGACCACCCTCGACGTGCTGAACGCGCAGCAGGAACTGCTCTCTGCGCGCGTCGCCCTGATCCGCGCCCAGCGCGACCGCGTGGTGAACTCCTACGATGTCGTCCAGGCCGTCGGACGGCTCACGGTCCGCTTCACCAGCCTGCCGGTCACACCGTACTCCGCCCGCGAACATCTCGATCAGGTGCGCGACCTCTGGTTCGGCCTGCGCACCCCCGACGGGCGCTGACCGCCTCGCCGCCGACGACGTTTTCCTGTTGGCCGGCGGCGGACCATGGTTGATGCCGGGCGAGGCGATGAAATAGTTCGTTAATCAAGTCATCGTCTTGTCAATCGTCACCGAGTATCGTCCCGATGAGCGCAGCGAGCCCTAAGGTTCAGGACAAGTCGCAGGAGCCCTCCATGGAGGAGATCCTGGCTTCGATCCGCCGCATCATCGCCGACGACCAGGCCCCGAAGCCGGCCGAGGCCGAGGCGCCTCCGACGCCGGCGCCGGCTCCCGCGCCGCCGGACGACGACGTGCTCGATCTCGCCGAGGTCGCCGAGCCGGTGCGCAAACCCGAGCCCGTCGCCTTCGACATCCCCGAAATCGATTTCCGGATGCCGGAGTTCGACCCGGAGCCCGAACCCGATTTCGAGCCTGCGGCGGCAGCCAAGCCCGACCCCTTCGATTTCACCCCCGAGCCGCCTCCCGCCCCGCGCGTGACCGAGCGCGTCCGCGCGGCGGTCGAGGAGGAGGTGACGGAGCGGCTCGTCTCGTCCGGCACCGGCGAGAGCGTCGGTCAGCACTTCCAGCTTCTCGCCCACACGGTGCTGTCGCAGAACGCTCGCACGCTGGAGGATCTCGTCAAGGAGATGCTGCGGCCGATGCTGAAGAGCTGGCTCGATGAGAACCTTCCGCACATGGTTGAGCGGCTGGTGCGGATCGAGATCGAGCGGGTCGCCCGCGGGCGATAAGCCATTCGGACCTCGATCACGGGGTGATTGCACCGCGGCACCGACGGGCCGACGGTTGACGACGGCCCCGCGGCGGGCCGATAGCGGCGGCGACATCTTTTAGAACGCCGTCTCGAAAAGCCCGCCCCGCCCATGATGGACAAGACCTTCGACCCCGCCGCCGTCGAGGCGCGCGTCTCCGCGGCCTGGGAAGAGGGTCAGGCCTTCCGCGCCGGACGCCCCGAGCGGGCCGGCGCCGAACCCTTCAGCATCGTGATCCCGCCGCCGAACGTGACGGGCTCGCTGCATATGGGCCACGCGCTCAACAACACGATCCAGGACATCCTCGTCCGCTTCGAGCGGATGCGGGGCAAGGATGTGCTGTGGCAGCCCGGCACGGATCACGCCGGCATCGCCACGCAGATGGTGGTCGAGCGCCGGCTCATGGAGACGGGAGCGCCCGGCCGTCGGGAACTCGGACGCGAGGAATTCCTGCGCCGGGTCTGGGCTTGGAAGGAGGAATCCGGCGGCACGATCATCGGCCAGCTCAAGCGGCTCGGCGCCTCCTGCGACTGGTCGCGGGAGCGCTTCACCATGGGTGCATCCGGCGCGCCCGACGACCAGATGGTCCGAGCCGTCACAAAAACCTTCGTCGATCTGCATGCACAGGGGCTGATCTACCGCGACAAGCGCCTCGTGAACTGGGACCCGAAGTTCCAGACCGCGATCTCGGACCTCGAAGTCCAGCAGATCGAGGTGAAGGGTCATCTCTGGCACTTCGACTACCCCGTCGTGGACGAGGCCGGCAGCCCGACGGGCGCGATCATCACCGTGGCGACCACGCGGCCCGAGACGATGCTCGGCGACACGGCGGTGGCCGTCCATCCGGACGACGAGCGCTACCGCGATCTTGTCGGAAAGCCTGTTCGCCTGCCGCTGGTCAACCGGCTGATCCCCATCGTCGCCGACGCCTATTCCGATCCGGAAAAGGGCACCGGCGCGGTCAAGATCACCCCGGCCCACGACTTCAACGACTTCGAGGTCGGGCGCCGCAACGGTTGCCGGCCGATCAACGTGCTCGATCCGGAAGCGCGCATCCAGATCACGGGCAACGCTGATTTCCTCGACGGCGCCGAGCCGGAGGACGGCGCGCTGGCGCTCGACGGGCTCGACCGGTTCGCGGCGCGCAAAGCGGTCGTTGCCCTAATGGAGGAGCGCGGCCTGCTGCGCTTGGTCGAGCCGAACACCCATGCGGTGCCGCACGGCGACCGCTCCGGCGTTGTGATCGAGCCCTACCTCACTGACCAGTGGTACGTGAACGTCAAGCCATTGGCCGAGCGCGCCCTTCAGGCGGTGCGCGACGGGCAGACGAAGTTCGTCCCCGAGAACTACGAAAAGATCTTCTTCCAGTGGCTGGAGAACATCGAGCCGTGGTGCGTCTCGCGCCAGCTCTGGTGGGGCCACCAGATCCCGGTCTGGTACGATGCCGAGGGTGGCATCTTCGTCGCCGAGAGCGAGGCGGAAGCGGTCGCGCAGGCCAAGGCCAAGCACGGCCGTGAGGTCGCGCTGACCCGGGACGCGGATGTGCTCGACACGTGGTTCTCGTCCGCCTTGTGGCCGTTCTCGACGCTCGGCTGGCCGGACAAGACCCCGGAGCTCGCCCGCTTCTACCCCACCAGCACCCTGGTGACGGGCAAAGACATCATCTTCTTCTGGGTCGCCCGGATGATGATGATGGGCCTGCACCTGACCGATCAGGCGCCGTTCGAGACCGTCTACCTGCACACCCTCGTCCGCGACGAGAAGGGTGCGAAGATGTCGAAGTCGAAGGGCAACGTGGTCGATCCGGTCGATCTGATCGACCGGTTCGGCGCCGATGCCCTGCGCTTCACGCTGGCCGCGCTGGCCGCCCCCGGCCGCGACATCAAGCTCGGGGCCCAGCGGGTCGAGGGCTACCGCAACTTCGCGACCAAGCTCTGGAACGCCGCGCGCTTTGCCGAGCTGAACGGCTGTGAACTCAAGGCCGATTTCCGGCCGGAGGCCGTGCGCGAGACGCTCAACGCCTGGGCGCTCACCGAGGCCGCCAAAGCGGTGGCGGAGGTGGCGCAGGGCATCACGGTCTACCGCTTCAACGACGCGGCGGCCGCCGCCTACCGCTTCGTCTGGAACGTGTTCTGCGATTGGTATCTCGAACTCGCCAAGCCCGTGCTTCAGGGAGAGGGGGTCGATCCGGCCGCACGCGCCGAGACGCAGGCGACCATCGCCTTCCTCATCGACCAGATCGCCAAGCTGCTGCACCCGTTCATGCCGTTCCTCACGGAGGAGCTGTGGGCGATCAAGGGACAGGTGCTGCCGACGGAACGCGGCCTGCTCGCGCTTGAATCCTGGCCGGAGCTGTCGGCCTACACGAACCCGCAGGCCGAGGACGAGATCGGCTGGCTGGTCGATCTGATCTCCGAGGTCCGCTCGGCCCGCTCCGAGACCAACGTGCCCGCCGGCGCCCAGGTGCCGCTGGTGCTGGTGGCCGCCGACGCGGGCGTCCGCGCCCGCGTCGAGCGCTGGAGCGAGACGCTGACCCGCCTCGCCCGCCTCTCCGAGATAGGTTTTGCCGAGGCCGCACCGAAGAACGCCGTCCAGCTCCTCGTGCGGGGCAGCGTGGCGGCCCTTCCGCTCGAAGGCATCGTCGATCTCGCGGCCGAGGTCGCGCGGTTGAAGAAGGAGGCGGGCAAGGCAAGGTCCGAGATCGGCAAGATCGACGGCAAGCTCGGCAATGCCGACTTCCTCGCCCGCGCGCCGGAAGAGGTGGTGGACGAGCAGCGCGAGCGCCGCGACGCGGAGGCGGCCCGGCTCGTCAAGATCGAGGAAGCTTTGGTCCGGCTCAGCGAGGCATGAGAGCGCTGCGGCGGCTCGGTCTGGCCCTGACCGGGCTGGCCGCCGCGCTTCTCGCTCTCACGCTCTGGACGGCCCGGCCCGGCGACCCGAGCCTCTACCCGCCGTCGGACCCGGATAGGCAGACCGTGCTTCTCGTCAGCCACGGCTGGCATTCCGGTCTCGTCCTGCCGCGCGACAGCCTGACGGGGGAGGGGGCCGGCACCGCCCTGCGCAATCTCGCCACGCGCTTTGCCGCCTACGACGCCCTGGAGTTCGGCTGGGGCGAGGCCCGCTTCTACCGGGCGACGCCGACGCTTGCCGCGTTCGACTGGAGGCTCGCCCTCTCGGCCCTGTTCACGCCCGGCGGGAGCGATGGCGTGGTCCAGGTCGTCGGCCTCGCGCGCCCCGCCCGCGAGAGTTTCCCGCAGGCCGACATCGTTCCGGTCCCGGTCTCGCGACAGGGCTTCGCCCGGCTTCTCGCGAGGCTGGAGACGAGCTTCCGCCTCGCCGACGGTCAGCCCAAGGATCTCGGCCCGGGGCTCTACGGCCCGAGCCTATTCTACGAGGCGCATGGCCGCTTCTCGTACAGCAATGTCTGCAACCACTGGGCGGCGGGTCTGCTGAACGCGGCGGGGCTGCCGATTACGCCGGTGCTCGACACGCATCCGTCGGGCTTCCTCGCCGACCTGCGCTGGCGAGCGGGCCTGACGGCGTCGGCGCCCGACGCAGCGGAGCCGGACCTGTCCAAACCGTAATCTTCGCGCCATCCGGCGGTCAGGCTCCGGCCCCTAGAAGTCTCCTTACGGATCGCCGCCCCGACGTTCGAACGGACGGGCGGCCGACCGACCCATTTCCCGTCGGAGACTTCCATGAGCATGACCGTCCGCCGCCGCGCCTTCGCCTCCGTCGCCGCAGCGGCCCTCGTCGCCGGCGGCGCCGCCGGGTTCGGCCTGACCGAGCCCGGCACGCCGGCCTATGCCCAGGCCCTGCCCAAGACCCCGATCGAAGCGCCCGAGCACCCGCCGGGCTCCTTCGCCAACGTCGTCGACAAAGTGAAGCCGGGCGTCGTCGCCGTGAAGGTGAAGCTCGACAACAGCGCCGACGATGACGACGACAGCGCGGGCGGCCCCAACCTGCAGCAGGTGCCGCCGCAACTGCGCGAGTTCTTCAAGCGCTTCGGCCAGGGTGGACCTGGTGGTCCGGGCGGGCCCGGCGGCCGTGGGATGCCGCAGCGCGGCGAGCGCGGCGCGGTCGGCTCGGGCTTCATCATCTCGGCGGACGGCTATGTGGTCACCAACAACCACGTCGTCGACAAGGCCAAGACCGTGCAGGTCACCCTCGATGACAGCCGCACCCTCGACGCCAAGGTGATCGGCAAGGATCCGAAGACCGACATCGCGCTCCTCAAGATCACCGAGAGCGGCAGCTACCCCTACGTCCAGTTCGGCAAGAGCGCCCCGCGGGTCGGCGACTGGGTCGTCGCCATCGGCAACCCGTTCGGCCTCGGCGGCACAGTGACGGCAGGCATCGTCTCGGCCCGCGGTCGCGACATCGGCGCCGGCCCCTACGACGACTTCCTTCAGATCGACGCGCCGATCAACAAGGGCAATTCCGGCGGCCCGACCTTCAACGTCAACGGCGAGGTCGTGGGCGTGAACACGGCGATCGCCTCGCCGTCCGGCGGCTCGGTCGGCCTCGCCTTCGCGATCCCCGCCGAGACCGTGCAGACGGTGGTCGACCAACTCCGCAGCGACGGCAAGGTGGTGCGCGGCTATCTCGGCGTGCAGGTCCAGCCCGTCACCAAGGACATCGCCGACGGGCTCGGCCTCGACAAGGCCAAGGGCGCGCTGGTCGATCACGCCGAGAACGGCACCCCCGCCGCCAAGGCCGGCCTGAAATCCGGTGACGTGATCGAGTCGGTCAACGGCGCCCCGGTCAACGACGCCCGCGATCTCTCGCGCCGCATCGCCGGCCTCAAACCCGGCACCGAGGTGAAGCTGGCTTATCTGCGGGGCGGCAAGAGCGACGTCGCGACGGTCGAACTCGGCACGCTGCCGACCGACGCGAAGGTCGCGAGCCGCGGCGACAGTTCCACCGGCGGCCAGCCGCGCCTTGGCCTCAGCCTCGCGCCGGCGAACGATGTCGGCCTCAGCGACGAGGGCGTGGCGGTGATGGATGTCGATCCCGACGGCCCGGCCGCGTCCAAAGGCATCGCGCAGGGCGACGTGATCCTGGATGTCGCCGGCACCAGCGTCTCGAAGCCCTCCGACGTCCAGGCGCAGATTCGCGCCGCCGAGTCGAACGGCCGCAAAGCCGTGCTGATGCGGGTGAAGAGCGCCAAGGGCCAGACCCGCTTCGTCGCCGTGGCGCTCGGCAAGAAGGAGGGCTGATCCCCTCGCGACTGACGGCGGGACCGCCTCCGGCCCCGCCGACCGCACTGCATCTCCTCCCGACTTCGTGCCCGCTCCCTGAGCGGGCATTTTTTCGTTCGGTCTCTCGCTCTGCGCCGGGCAGGCAGCATTTCACCGAACGGCTGGGACGGCGTAGTCCGCGACGCCAAGTCCTGCGACAGGCGTCGATCGTGTTCGACGAGACCCGCACGACCGCAGGGACATTCTCTCAGGTTACTCGAGCACCCTCAGGTTATCTATCTGATTCGTCTACGTAACTGCCTAATTTTCAAGCCATAAGCATCGTATTTTAAGAGCACATAAAGACATCGTTCTGCACAGCGAAACAACAATTTTTCTCTCGACGGCAGCACGATGAAAATCGGTATTCGTACGCGTCTCTACGGTGGTTTTTCAGCGTTGGTCGTCCTGTCCTGCGGTATGGGGGCGTTCTCCTACACGCAGCTCGACAGTCTCGACGACATGTTCCGTGCGCGGGCGCAGCTCGAATCCGCAGCCCGGACTCTCTATACCATCAACGGCCTGTCCGACCGGCTGATCGGCCAAGCGGCCCAATACAGGCTGACACAGGCGCCTGACTACACGACCGGAATGTTCGCGTCGCTGGACTCGATCCGGCAGGGGTCCGACAAACTCATCGCGAGCACACCGAGCGCGGAGCGGCGCCAAGCCTACGAGCGGCTTCGGAATCAGTCGGCCGATCTCGGCAAGGCGCTGCCGAAGCTGGTCGAACTCGGTGCTCAGATCCGCGAGAACCGGGCCGGCGTCTACGCCAACGGCGACGACCTGACCAAGGCCTCCGGCGTTCTCGTCGCCCAGTTGCGGGCCACGGGCCAAGATGAAGTGATCGCCCAGGCCGTGGAGGTCGAGCGGACGCTCCTTCTGTTCCGCATCATGAACTGGCGCTTCCTCGCCACCAAGGATCCGAAGGGCCGTGCCCTCTCGGCCAACGCCTTCGGCAACGCCGAGGCCGCCCTGGCAAAACTGAAGGCTCTCGATCTCACCGCCGACGACGAAAAGACGGCACAGCTCGTCGGCGAGACTCTGAACCGCCTCAACACGAGCATCGTCGCCGCCTCCCAGGCCATCGTCGAGAGCGAAGCGTTTTTCGAGGAGACGCTGAAGCCGAGGGTGGACGGCATCAACGCGACGGGCCTGTTCGTGCGCAGCAAGCTCGAGACGGCGCTTCAGGAAGGGGTCGAGCAGAGCAACGCCCTGATGACGCGGGCGAAGACCGTCCAGCTCATCCTGCTCGGCCTGATCCTGGCCACCGGCGCGGCCCTGGCCTTCCTGATCGCCCGCAGCCTGATCCGCCCGATCTCGGGGATGACCACCGCAATGAGCCGCCTCGCGGCGGGTGAGACGGCTATCGACGTGCCGTCTCGGGACGCGGGCGACGAGATGGGCCGGATGGCCGAGGCCGTCGAGGTGTTCCGGCAGAACGCCGTGGCACGCATCGAGCTCGAAGCGGAGCAGGTCGCGCAGCAATCCGCCCGCCAGCGCCGGGCCGACCGTGTCGATGGGCTCGTGCGCGGCTTCGAGGAAAAGATCGCCGCCTCCATCGCCGTCGTGACTTCAGCGGCGACCGAACTGGACAGCACCGCCCGCTCGATGACGCAGGTCGCCGACAGCACCAACGGGCAGGCGGTCGCCTCCAGCGCGGCGGCCGAGGAAGCCACCGTGAACGTGCAGACGGTCGCCGCAGCGGCGGAAGAGATGGTCGCCTCGCTCGGCGAGATCGAGCGGCGCGTCCAGCAATCCAATGATGTGGCGAGCCATGCCAGCCACGAGGCCCGCACGACCACCGACTCGATGAGCCATCTCAGCCGCGCCGCCGAGAAGATCGGCGAGGCGGTGACGATGATCTCAGGGCTCGCGAGCCAGACGAACCTGCTCGCCCTCAACGCCACCATCGAGGCGGCGCGGGCCGGCGAGGCGGGCCGCGGCTTCGCGGTCGTCGCGACCGAGGTCAAGGAACTGGCGGCGCAGACCGCCCGTACGACGGAGGCGATCTCCGATCAGGTCACGGCGATCCAAGCCGCCTCGACCCAGGCGCTCGGCGCAATCCAGCAGATCGGCCGGACCATCGTCTCGGTCAACGACATCACCGCCTCGATCGCGGCGACCGTCGTGCAGCAGACCGCCGCAACCAACGAGATCGCCCGCAACGCGTCCGAGGCCGCCCGCGGCACCCAGGACGTGTCGATGAGCGTGGCGCAGGTGCAGGCGCTGTCGAGCGAGACCGGATCAGCCGCACAGCAGGTGATGATGGCCTCGTCCGAACTGTCGACCCAGTCCGAGAACGTGCGGCGCGAGGTCGAGGATTTCCTTGCCGCGATCCGGGCCGCCTGACGGCCGCGCGACACGGACGGATTGGCGGTCCGCCCATCAGCGTCTACCAACGTCCGGTCCCGCCACGGAGCCGGACGTTGGTAGACGAGATGCTCGGACCGTGAGACCGGTGCCGCCCCGCTCCCATCACGGCTTCCTCGCTCGGCTCGCCCTCGCGGCGGGCCGAACTGCGTCGGGGCTCGGCCCGTGGGCAGCGATGATCCGCAGCCTCGCGCTGGCTCTGGCCGCAAGCGCCGCCTCTCCGGCCATCGCCCGGGCCGAACCGCTCGCGGCGGAGAGTCCGCGCATTCCCGAACCGATGGTGTTCGACCTGCTGCGACCGCTCGGGGCGCGGGCGGGGGAGCGCGAGGTCAACGTCCTGACGGTCCGGCCGCTGAGCCGGGGAACGACGGATTGGGCCCCCGAACTCGAATACGCCTACGCGGATGGTCAATCGTTCGAGCTGGAGCTTCCGTTCGAGGACGGACGCCTGACCCAGGTCAAGGTCGCCCTCCAGGGCACCTTCGGCACGGGGGCGGGCGGGCGCTGGATCCACGGCTGGCAGTATATCGGCCAAGTCGAGCACGGCAGCGCGACGGTCCGCAACTCCCTGCTCTACATCTCCGGATACCGCTTCGACGCGCGCTGGAGCATGTTGAGCATGGCCGGATTGCGGCAGGTCGGCATCCGACAACTCGGACCGACCTCGCTGCTCCTCAACCATTCGGTCTTCTACGACCTCGATCCGGAGACGGTACTCGGGTGCGAATTCAACCTGAGGCAGGACATCGCCGGGGACGACCGCACCCGCGCCCTCGTCATTCCCCAGATCCACCGCCGGCTCTCGGAGTTGACGAGCCTCCAGGCCGGCCTCGGGATCGAGTTCCAGACGAACCGTGACCCTGGGCTCGTCGCGGCCCTGCGGCTGATCCGCGAGTTCTGAAGCGCTTTGGCCGCCGACGGACCCGGCGGCGGCCTTTCGGGTTCTCCCGTCACCGGAAGTGGTGCGAGAGGAACACGGGCATGGCGAGCGTCGAGGCATCGGGCACCTTCGCGATCGGCGGCGATCTCACCGTCCACCGGCTCGGGTTCGGCGCCATGCGCGTCACCGGCTCCGGCATTTGGGGCGATCCGCCCGACCGGGATAAGGCGAAGGCGACCCTGCGGGCGGTGCCCGACCTCGGGATCGACCTGATCGACACCGCCGACAGCTACGGCCCCTTCGTCAGCGAGGATCTGATCCGCGAGACGCTTCATCCCTACGAGGGGCTCGTCATCGCCACCAAGGGCGGCCTGACGCGGCACGGGCCCGACATCTGGAGGCCGGTCGGCAATCCCGATTACCTGCGCCAATGCGTGCTGATGAGCCTGCGGCGGCTCGGTCTTGAACGGATCGACCTGTGGCAGCTCCATCGGATCGGCCCGGACTGCCCTCGCGAGGTGCAGTTCGAAGCAATCGCCCGAATGCGGGAGGAGGGGTTGATCCGCCATGTCGGACTGTCCGAGGTGTCGGTCGAGGACATCGAAGCCGCCCAAAAGGTCTTCCCCGTCGCGAGCGTGCAGAACCGCTACAATCTCGTCGATCGCACCAGCGAGGCCGTGCTGGCGCATTGCGAGCGGCACGGGATCGGCTTCATCCCGTGGGCGCCCCTCGACAAGGGATCGCTGGCGGGCCCTGCTTCGGCTCTGGAATCGATTGCCGGGCGTCTCGGCGCGAGCGGCGGCGCGGTGGCGCTCGCGTGGCTGCTGAAGCGCTCGCCGGTGATGCTGCCGATCCCCGGCACCGGCGATCCCGGTCACCTCGCCGAGAATGCCGCGGGTGCAACCCTCACCCTGAGCGACGAAGATTTCGCCGTCCTCGACCGGGCGGGCCGCGAGGCATGGCGGGGCGGCAGCATATGAGACCCGGAACGTGCTGGCGCGCACCTTGCACCGAGGTGGCGACGGAACCGGGCAGGTCCTGAGCCTTTCCGTTTCGGGCGCCGACACGGTGCCGGACAGGAAGGATCGACATGTCGTCAGCCGGCCACCTCGCACGCTCCGGTCTTCTCGGTGGTCTGGTCGCTGGCTTGGCGCTCGCCGGTCTCGCCACCCTGCCGGCAGAGGCACGCACGAGCTGGGTCTCCGGCACCTACGTCTACGCCGACCTCTGCACGATGCCGGCGGACGGCGCGCAGGCCGGCCGGCGCATCACGCTCAAGCGCTGGCCCAAGGGGGACAACCTTGTCTACGAGGGGGCGGGACTGCCGGCCCCGATCGAGACCGCGGTTTCGATCGATGACGGCACCAAGGATGTCGCCTTCCATCTCGAGACGAGCGCCGGTCTCGTCAGCTTCCGCGGCACGGCCGGAGCCGACGCTCTGGTCGGCACGCTGCACGGCGCCGACGGCTCGCAGCCGCTGCGCCTGAAGCGCATCCTGCGCGCCCGCGCTCAGGAGACATGCCCCGGCGAGACCACCGGCTCGATCAACTGAGCCGCCGCGCCCGAGCCTCCACGACCGGACCCTGACGCCCGCTGCCCGATAGCATCGATACCACCTGTCTCCTTCCGCCATTGACGCCGCGGGGCGCTGGCGCAAGTGAGATGCCGGGGGCGGACACGAGGCGACGAGCATGGGCGGGACGAAGCGCAGCTACCGGATCGCGGTGATTCCCGGAGACGGCATCGGCAAGGAGGTCGTGCCGGAGGGCGTTCGGGTTCTGGAACGGGCCGCCACCCGCCACGGCTTCGAGATCGTGCAGGACTGGTTCGATTTCGCGAGTTGCGACTACTACGAGGCGCACGGGCGGATGATGCCCGAGGACTGGAAGGCGCAGATCGGCTCCCACGATGCGATCTTCTTCGGCGCCGTCGGCATGCCCGAGCGGGTGCCGGACCACATTTCGCTCTGGGGCTCGCTGATCCAGTTCCGGCGCGAATTCGACCAATACGTCAACCTGCGCCCGGTGCGCCTGATGCCGGGCGTGCCGTCGCCGCTCGCCGGCCGCAAGCCCGGCGACATCGATTTCTGGGTCGTCCGCGAGAACACCGAGGGCGAGTATTCCAACGCGGGCGGGCGGATGTTTCCCGGCACCGAGCGCGAGTTCGCGGTGCAGGAATCGGTGTTCACCCGGCACGGCATCGACCGCGTGCTGACGTTCGCCTTCGAGCTGGCGCAGAGCCGTCCGAAGCGCCACCTCACCTCGGCGACCAAATCGAACGGCATCTCGATCACCATGCCGTTCTGGGATGAGCGGGTGCGGGCCGTGGCCGAGCGCTTCCCCGATATCCGTTGGGACCAGTACCACATCGACATCCTGACCGCGCATTTCGTGCTGAATCCGGATCGGTTCGACGTGGTGGTCGCCTCGAACCTCTTCGGCGACATCCTCTCCGATCTCGGCCCGGCCTGCACCGGCACCATCGGCATCGCGCCATCAGGCAACATCAACCCGGAGCGCCTGCACCCGTCCGTGTTCGAACCGGTGCACGGCTCGGCCCCCGACATCGCCGGCCAAGGGCTCGCCAACCCGATCGGCCAGATCTGGTCGGGGGCGATGATGCTGGAGCATCTCGGCGAGCGGGAGGCTGCCGCCGAAATCGTTGCCGCCATCGAGCGGGTGCTCGCCGAGCGGACGCTGCGCACGCGCGATCTCGGCGGCACCGCCGACACGCAGGCCTGCGGCCGCGCGGTCGAACAGGCGCTGGGCTGAAGGACCGCCCGCGATGAGACCCGTCGTCGTCACCGTCGCGATCACCGGCTCGGTCGCCCGCAAGGCCGACAACCCGACCGTGCCGATCACCCCCGCCGAGCAGATCGAATCGACCCATGCCGCCTACGAGGCCGGCGCGGCGCTCGCCCACATCCATGTCCGCGAGGACGACGAGAGCCCCTCCCTCGATCCCGACCGGTTCGCGGCGGTGCAGGCGGGCATCCGGCGGCATTGCCCGGACATGATCGTCCAGTTCTCGACGAGCGGGGCGGGGCCCGATCCCACGGAGCGGGGCGCCTGCCTGATCCACCGGCCCGATATGGCCTCGCTCACCACCGGCTCCGTCAATTTCGGCGACGGCGTCTACGAGAACCCGGCCGCCTCGTTCACGGCGCTCGGCCGGCGGATGCGGGACGAGGGCGTACGCCCGGAGATCGAGGTGTTCGACCTCACTCACATCCACAACGCCCGCCGTCTCGTGGATGAGGGCGTGATCGGCGCCGAGCCCCATCTGCAGTTCGTCATGGGAATCCGCAACGCCCTGCCGCCCGACCCGCACCTGCTCGACATCCTGCTGGCCGAGACCCGGCGCCTGTTGCCGGGCGCGACCTGGGGCGCCTTCGGCATCGGCCGCTTCCAGAGCCCGGTGATGGGCTGGGCCGTGTCGCGGGGCGCACAGGGCGTGCGCACGGGTTTGGAGGACAACGTGCGATTCTCGAAGGAGCGGCTCGCCGACGGCAATACCGACCTTGTCCGTCTGGCTACCCGAATCTGCGCCGAGCACGGCGCCCGGCCGGCGACACCGGCCGAGGCGCGGGCGATCCTGCACCTCGGCTGAGCCCAGGGCGTCGTCCCGAAAGGCGGTTCAAGCCTCTCTGGACGACGCACTCGCGCGCCGATCAGGCGAGAACCGGGCTCGTCTTGCGCCCCAGCGCCTCCTCGACGGTGCCATCCCCGTCGAGATAGCCGTGGCGCTTCGGGTTCGGCATCACCAGCGAAGCGATGAACGAGATCGCCAGCATCACCGCGACGTACCAGAAGAAGCTG
Organism: Methylobacterium sp. J-043; assembly: GCF_022829505.1. Taxonomy (NCBI): domain Bacteria; kingdom Pseudomonadati; phylum Pseudomonadota; class Alphaproteobacteria; order Hyphomicrobiales; family Methylobacteriaceae; genus Methylobacterium; species Methylobacterium sp. J-043. The sequence goes on from NZ_JAKSYB010000058.1 coordinate 408,257, forward strand.
CTCTCGGCGCCGACATGCTTGAGCCAGAGCGCGACTGCCTCCGCCGTGCCGCCGAACAGTGAGTTGGCCACCGCGTAGGACAGGCCGACGCCGAGCGCACGCACCTGGGTCGGGAACAGCTCCGCTTTCACGATGCCGCTGATGCCGGTGTAGAAGCTGATCACGACGAGCCCGGTCATGATGAGGCCGAAGGACAGGATCGGATCGGTGGTGGTGCCGATCGCCGTCATCAGCGGCACAATCATCACCATGCCGAGGCCGCTGAACAGCAGCATGTTCGTCTTCCGGCCGATCCGGTCGGAGAGCCAGCCGAAGAAGGGCTGGATCACCATGTAGGCGAACAGCGCCACCGTCGTGATCTTCGATGCGGTCACCTTGTCCAGATGGGCGGTATTGAAGAGGTACTTCGGCATGTAGGTCGTGAGCGTGTAGAACGACAGCGACCCGCCGGCCGTATAGGCCAGTACCACGGCGAAGGCCCGCCAGTGCTTGAGAAGCCCGGAGAGGGTTCCCGCTTCCTTCGAATCCTTGTTCTCCGCGCTCATCGTCTCGGAGAGCGAGCGGCGCAGGAACAGGGCGACCACCGCGGCCAGCGCGCCGATGACGAAGGGGATGCGCCAGCCCCAGGCCGTGAGTTGCTCGGCCGTGAGCAAGCTCTGGAGCACGACGAGGACCAGCGAGGCGAGCAACTGGCCGCCGATCAGCGTGACGTATTGGAACGAGGCGAAGAACCCGCGCTGCCCCTTGGTCGCGACCTCGCTCATGTAGGTCGCGCTGGTGCCGTACTCGCCGCCGACGGACAGGCCCTGCACCATGCGCGCGATGACGAGCAGGACCGGCGCGAGGTGGCCGACGGTCGCATAGGTCGGCAACAGGGCGATGGCGAGCGAGCCGCCGCACATCATCAGAACCGAGATCATCAAGGAGGTCTTGCGCCCGAGACGGTCGGCGATGCGCCCGAACAGCCAGCCGCCGATGGGCCGCATGAAGAAGCCCACCGCGAAGACCGCGGCCGACTTCAGGAGCTGGCCAGTGTCGTCGCCCTCCGGAAAGAAGACCGGGGCGAAGTAGAGGGCAAAGAAAGCGTAGCAGTAGAAGTCGTACCACTCGACGAGATTGCCCGACGAGGAACCGACGATGGCCATGATGCGGCGGCGGCGGTCGGCGGCCTCGTCGAGTGGCGGCGCGGCGGCGCTGGTCTCCAGCATGCGTTTCCCCTGATGGTCCGGCCCTTGAGTGGCCGTGAGCGTTTATCAGAGGCCGGTATTTACCCGAGACGGGCCCCGCGCCGACGTGGTCGGCGGCCATTCCATGACAGATGCCGGGGAACGTTGCGCACAAAGGCTTGGATCGATCGGCTCTCGTTCCGGAATGGCAGGCGGCAAGCCCTGTCGGCTACCGTGCCTCGGCCTTCCCAGTGCGGGGGGAGAGAGGCCCGGGCGGCACGAGGGTCAGCTCAAGCGCGGTTCCCCCGTCTCAGTCTTCCCAAGCACATGACAGCCTGACTTTCGGACGCCGAAAGACTCAAGCGTATCCATTCGTGCAACCCCACGGTTTTCCCGAAGAACAAGCTGGAGAGCTTATTCCGGGAACGGTTTTGCGAGGGTTGCCGTTGCGTCCCCGGCTTCGGCACCAAGTCGGTCGCTGAGAAGAAACAGGGACGGAACATGACGAAACTCTTTCGCAGCACGGCGACGGCGGCGATCCTGATGTTGGGCGCGGCAACCGCACTCGCTCAAGGCGGCGGCGGCGGCGGTGTTGGGGCCGGGGGGGCCGGGGGCGGTGGTGCTGGCGCAGGAGGTGCCGGGATGGGCGCAGGCGGTGCCGGTGGAGGCGCTGGCGGCGCTGGCGGCGCCGGTGGCGGTGCGGCCGGCGGAGCACGGGGCGGCGCGGGCGAGGCCGGCGGCGCAGGCGGTGCCCGTGGGGCCGCCGATGTCGGTGGGACCCGTGGCGGCGAGAGCGGCGGGGCACCCGGTGGCGCGTCGCGCGCCGGCGAGAGTGGAGAGCCGGGTAGCCGTGGCGGGCGCGAAGGTGGCCCGGCCCGTGCCGAACAGCCGAGCGAGCGCGGCAACCGCGAGTCCGGGCAGACCGACCGCGGCGGCGCAGGCGAGCGCGGCGGACGGGACGGACGAGACGGGCCGGGCGAGCGCGGCGGGCGTGACGGCCGAGATGGGGCCGGCGAGCGCGGCGGGCGGGATGCGGCGGGTGAACGCGGCGGTGCCGGCGAGCGAGGTGGTCGTGGGGCCGCCACCGAGGCGCGGGGCGCTTCGAAGAACCTGAGCTCGACGCAACGCGGCGAGTTCCGCCAGTCGATCACCCGTTCCAGCGTTCGCGCCGTCACGAATGTCAACTTCGCCGTCCGCGTCGGCACGGCAATCCCGCGCTCGGTCTCGCTGCACCCGCTACCCCCGGCGATTCTCTCGGTGGTGCCGGCCTATCGCGGCCTGCAATTCATTCTCGTCGGGGACGACATCGTCATCATCGATCCTGACACCTACGAGATCGTCGACGTGATCCCGGCCTGATCCGGCTGCACGGTACGACAGGAGAGGCGGCGGGGCGACAGCTCCGCCGCCTCTTTCGCTTCCCGAGGTATGCTTGCGGAACAGGAGAGGAACGTCTAGGCTGTTCGTGCTTTGTTTTCAACGATTCTGCGGCGCCCTCGGCCCGCGCTCGACAGCAGGTGCCGCATGCTGACCCGCAAGCAACTCGAACTGCTCCAGTTCATCCAGCAGAGGATGCAGGAGAGCGGTGTTCCGCCGTCATTCGACGAAATGAAGGACGCGCTCGACCTGAAATCCAAGTCCGGCATCCACCGCCTGATCATGGCGCTGGAAGAGCGCGGCTTCCTCCGCCGTCTGCCGAACCGGGCTCGGGCGATCGAGATCCTGCGCATGCCCGATATGCCGGCGGCCAAGCCCGCATCGTCCGAGCCGCGACGCTTCACGCCGAGCGTGGTCGAGGGCGGCCTTTCGGCCAAGCCTGCCGCGCCGAAGCCTGCCATGCTTCAGGCCCATGACGGCAAGGGCCAGTCGGTGATGGTGCCAGTGATGGGCCGGATCGCTGCCGGTGTGCCGATCTCGGCGATCGAGAGCCAGAGCCATTCGATTTCGATGTCCCCCGACTTCCTGGCGGGCGGCGAACACTACGCGTTGGAAGTGCGCGGCGATTCGATGATCGAGGCCGGCATCCTCGATGGCGATCTCGTGGTGATCCACAAGCAGGAGACCGCCAACAACGGCGAAATCATCGTCGCGCTGATCGACGACGAGGAGGCGACGCTCAAGCGCTTGCGCCGCCGCGGTTCGTCGATCGCGCTGGAAGCCGCCAACCCGGCCTACGAGACCCGCGTGCTCGGTCCCGACCGAGTGCGCATCCAGGGCAAGCTCGTGAGCCTCGTGCGCCGTTACTGAGGGTTCTCGGCGTGCGGCGGGTCTGACGGATCCGCCGCACTCGGATCGTTGAAAGGTTGGGAGTCCGACAGGGCTGCCGGCGTTGTCGTGCCGGAAGGACGGGGCTGCCAGGGCTGCAGCCGATCGGCCCCTCGCGCGGTGACGATGTCAGGCCCTGCTGTTCCAAGGCGGATCGCTGTGGCCCCCCGCGCCGCCAGAAATGCCCGGTCGGCGATCAGCGGCGCGGCACAGCCAGGCGGGGCACGCAAGCGGCTGATGAGGATGTCGGCCCGGGCGCAATCCTCGGCGAAGGCGCGCTTGTCGGTGACGAGGGCGACGGCACGGCCGTCCACCGCCGTGAGGGTGCAGCCGATCCGGTCGCAGCGCGGACCGGCGGCGCCGGTTGCGGCCTCCGGACGGCGCCCGTCACCGTCGGCCTTCAACCATTGTTCGAGTACGAAGCCGGGCGGGCGTCCGAGGACTACGAGGCGGCCGTCCTTGCCGCGGACCGCAGCGCCCGCCCCATCCCGATCGATATAGATGTCGTACCGGATCGGGCTCGCGGCGAGGGCGATTCCAAGCCCGGCCGGTATGAGGGCGAGGAGACGCAGCCGCGATACGGGGAGTGTTGCCAGCAGCAGGGCGACGGCGAGCAGCATCAGCGCACCCGTCCCGAAGGCCGGCAGCACGACGGTGGCCTGCCCAAACCCCGCGATCCAGGCGGAGATCTCGAGCATGCCGCGCACCGCAAGCCCCATCAGCCACCAGACCGGACGGTCGAGGGCGAAGGGATAGGCCAGCATGCCGAGTACCGCCGCGGGCATCACCGCGAGCGAGACGAGCGGCAGGGTCAGCGCGTTGCCGACGAGGCCGAAGGGCTGCACGGTCTGGAAGTGGTAGGTCGCGAACGGCGCGGTGGCGAGCTGCGCCACCAGCGTCGTGGCAAACGTTCCGACCACCGCCTTCGCCACCCATGAGGCGGCCCGCGCGATCCGGGACGAGCTGTCGGTTCGTAAGACCCGCCCGTCGATGAGCGGCGCGCAGGCGATGAGGCCGGCCACCGCGCCGAACGACATCTGAAAACTCGGGCCCAGCAGCGCCTCCGGTTCGCGGGCGAGCGCCAGGATCGCCGCGAGGGCGAGGTTGCGCAGGCTGAGCGCCGGGCGGTCGACGAGGATCGCGCCGAGCATCACCAGCGTCATGATCAGTGCCCGCTCGGCGGCGACATCCCAACCCGAGAAGGCGCAGTAGGCGGTCACGCCCAGCATCGCCGTACCCGCCGCGATCTTCTTGATGGGCCAGGCGAGGGCGAGCACCGGCACCAGGGCGAGCCCGGCCCGCACCAGCCAGAATACGACGCCGGCCGCGAGCACCATGTGGAGCCCGGAGATCGAAACGACGTGATAAATTCCCGCCGCCCGCAGCACGTCGTTGGTCTCGTTGGAGATCAGCCCGCGCTTTCCGGTGACGAGAGCCGCCGCCACCGCGCCGGCCTGTCCGCCGATCGCGTCGGTGATGCGGCGGGTGAAGGCGTTGCGGGCCGCGTCGATGGCGGCGGTCAACCGCAGCGACGGGGCCAGCGGCTCGGCCGGGGGGCCGACCTCGATCTTGCCGACCAGCGAGCCCACGGCACCGATTCCGCGAAAGTAGGCGTCGCGCGCAAAGTCGTAGCCGCCCGGCCGCACCGCCTCCGGCGGCGGTAGGAGACGGGCGGTGGCGCGGATGGCGTCCCCCGGCCGCACCGCCTGCGCGGCACGGAAGGAGACCCGCACCCGGCGCGGACGGCGCTCCGCATCGAGATCGCCGAATCGCTCGACACGCACGATCAGCCGGGCGCCGCCCTCGCGCTCATCCAGCCCTTCGACCAAGCCGACGAGCGGCGCGATGGTGACGCGGGTGAGCACAGGCCCCGCCACGGAAGCGACGCGCCAGACGCCCGCGGCGAAGCCGAGGAAGACGGCAGCTAGGCCGAGCATCAGCGCGAGCGCCACCGGACGCGCCCGCAGAAACCGCGTCACCGCAAGGCAGAGCCCCGCTGCGATCAGCGGCGCAGCCAGCGATGGCTCTCCATCGGTCGCCGTAAAGAAGACGAGAATGCCGGCCCCGAAGGCGACGGCGAGCCAGGGGAACAGCCGCCGCTGCTCGGCATCGCGGGCGATGCTGCCGCGCAGACCGTCGAGAGTGGCCTGCCAGAGCTGTGCGGGGGCGGGAACGCGGCCGGCGAGGAGGGCCGGAACGGCCCCGCGCATCGCCCTGCCGCTGCCCCCTGCCATGCGCCCCCTGCCGTCCCCCGCCGCGCTCTGAGACCTGCGATGCCCGCGCGGCGGGCAATCGTGACGGATTCTTAACGCATCCGCTCGCTCGTGCTACACGCCCGCAGAGACCGGCCGCGGCCGCACGCGCGCCATCCCGCACTTTTTCAAGAAGAAGCCTCCCAGCAGCCGATGTCGTCACCGGTCGTCACGCGCTTTGCGCCCTCACCTACGGGCTTCCTGCATATCGGGGGAGCGCGCACGGCTCTGTTCAATTGGCTCTACGCCCGCCGCTTCGGCGGGCGGATGCTGCTGCGCATCGAGGACACCGACCGGGAGCGATCGACGCAAGGTGCGATCGACGCGATCCTCGACGGGATGCGCTGGCTCGGCCTCGATTGGGACGGGGAGGTGATCTACCAGTTCGCCCGCGCCGAGCGGCACCGCGAGGTCGCCGAGAGCCTGCTCGCCTCGGGCAACGCCTATCACTGCTACGCCACCGCCGAAGAACTCGTGCAGATGCGCGAGACCGCCCGCGCCGAGGGCCGTGCCCCGCGCTACGATGGCCGCTGGCGTGACCGCGATCCGTCCGAGGCGCCCGCGGGCGTGAAGCCGGTGATCCGCCTGCGCGCGCCGAGCGACGGTGAGACCGTGGTCGAGGACGCTGTGCAGGGCCGCGTGACCTGGGCCAACCGAGACCTCGACGACCTCGTGCTGCTGCGCTCCGACGGCACGCCGACCTACATGCTCGCCGTCGTGGTGGACGACCACGACATGGGCGTCAGCCAAGTGATCCGCGGCGACGACCACCTCACCAACGCTGCCCGCCAGAGCCAGATCTACCGGGCGCTCGGCTGGGACGTGCCGGCGATGGCGCATATCCCGCTCATCCACGGGGCGGACGGCGCCAAGCTGTCGAAGCGCCACGGTGCGCTCGGCGTCGAGGAGTATCGCGACCGCGGCTACCTCCCGGCGGCGCTGCGCAACTACCTCGTGCGGCTCGGCTGGAGCCACGGCGATCAGGAAGTGTTCTCCACGGAGGAGATGATCGCCGCCTTCGACCTGAAGGCGATCGGCCGCTCGGCGGCGCGGTTCGACTTCACCAAGCTTGAAAGCCTCAACGGTCTCTACATCCGCGGCAGCGACGATTCGGTGCTGGTGGATGCGATCGACGCGATCCTGCCGGCCCGTGGCCCCGAGCGGGGCCTGCCGACCAAGCTGACGCCGGATCTGCGCGAAAAACTCCTGTCAGCGATGCCCGGCTTGAAGGAGCGCGCCAAGACCCTCGTCGAACTCCTCGACAGCGCCTACTACCTCTACGCCCCGCGCCCGCTCGCTCTCGACGCCAAGGCCGAAGCCTTGCTCGCGGGCGAAGCGCCCGAGCGGCTGCGCGCGCTCCTGCCGGCGCTCGAAGCCCTCCCGGAATGGAACGCAGCGACGACCGAGGCTGCGGTTCGCCAGTTCGCGGACGGTCAGGGAGTCAAGCTTGGCCAAGTCGCCCAGCCCCTGCGGGCGGCGCTGACGGGGCGCGCCACCTCGCCGCCGGTCTTCGACGTCCTGGCCGTGCTCGGCCGCGACGAGGCACTCGCCCGCCTCCGGGATCGCTTGCCGGCCTGAAGGCCGGCCACGCGACGGATAAACGCATAGCCCCCGCGACGCATCGGCCGAGCCGATGCGTCGCGTCGCGATATCCGCACCCTCTGGGCTTCGTGGCACCATGAATGACAATCCGGCGCAAATGACAGCCCCAACTTTTGCCGGCGGCCCATCGTCCGGTCGAGGGCCGGAAGATCTTGCTCGCACGCGTATTTCGGCGTCATCTTCACTCTGACAGAGCGCTCTGAGTGACCAAGAGCTGCGCGCGGGAACCGGTCGGATGAGATTTCATCCCTCTCGTGCAGTAACAGATGCGGCCTGTTTTTCGCATATGCGAAGAGGCCGGGAGCGGCCCACCGTTGCTGGGCGCCGACCGATCCGCTAACCCGGTGCCTCAGTGAGCGGGTGCAGTGCTCTGCTGCGGCGCCACAACGGAGCGGGCGGCATTGGCCTCCGGTCCCGTGCTGTTCCCGTCGCAAGAAAGGGTCCGCGATCCCATGAGCGCTTCCGCCAGCACCATCATCGTGGGCGACAAGAACGTCGAATTGCCCATCAAGACCGGAACGATCGGTCCCGACGTCGTCGATATCGGCAAGCTCTACGCCCAGACCGGCAAGTTCACCTTCGATCCGGGCTTCACCTCGACCGCCTCCTGCGAATCGAAGATCACCTACATCGACGGCGACGAGGGCGTGCTGCTCTATCGCGGCTACCCGATCGAACAGCTCGCCGAGAACGGCGACTTCCTCGAAACCGCCTACCTGATGCTGTTCGGCGAGCTTCCCAGCTCGGCCCAGAAGGCGGATTTCGACTACCGGGTCACGCGCCACACCATGGTGCACGACCAGATGAACCGCTTCTTCCAGGGCTTCCGCCGCGACGCCCACCCGATGGCGGTGATGGTGGCCTGCGTCGGTGCGCTCTCGGCCTTCTACCACGACTCGACCGACATCTCGGACGAGTCCCAGCGGATGATCGCCTCGCTTCGCATGATCGCGAAGATGCCGACACTCGCGGCGATGGCCTACAAGTACACGATCGGCCAGCCCTTCGTGTATCCAAAGAACGATCTCGACTATACCTCGAATTTCCTGCGGATGTGCTTCGCGGTGCCGTGCGAGGAATACGTCGTCAACCCGATCTACGCCCGAGCGCTGGACAAGATCTTCATCCTGCACGCCGACCACGAGCAGAACGCCTCGACCTCGACGGTGCGTCTCGCCGGCTCCTCGGGCGCGAACCCGTTCGCCTGCATCGCGGCCGGCATCGCCTGCCTGTGGGGCCCGGCCCATGGCGGCGCCAACGAGGCGGCGCTCAAGATGCTCATGGAGATCGGGCATCCCGAGAACGTGCAGAAGTACGTCGCCAAGGCGAAGGACAAGAACGATCCCTTCCGCCTGATGGGCTTCGGCCACCGGGTCTACAAGAACTACGACCCGCGCGCGCGCATCATGCAGAAGACGACCCACGAGGTCCTGAACGAACTCGGGATCAAGGACGACCTGCTGGAGGTCGCCGTCCAGCTCGAGAAGATCGCCCTCGAGGACGAGTACTTCATCGAGAAGAAGCTCTACCCGAACATCGACTTCTACTCGGGTATCACCCTCAAGGCGCTCGGCTTCCCGACCTCGATGTTCACCGTGCTGTTCGCGCTCGCCCGCACCGTCGGCTGGATCGCGCAGTGGGCCGAGATGATCGAGGATCCGTCCCAGAAGATCGGCCGCCCGCGCCAGCTTTATATCGGCCCGGATCGCCGCGACTACACGCCGATCGGCCAGCGGAGCTGAGCTGAAGAGCGCCTCCGGACCCCGCGGTCCGGAGGCGCTCGATGTCAAAGCTTGAGATCGCGCTTCAGGCGCATGACCACGCGATCCAGCGCGCCGAGGAAGGCCGAGCGGTCCTTCGGTGAGAACGGCCTCGGACCGCCGGTGATCGCCCCGGCTTCGCGCAGGTCCTGCATCAGGTTGCGGGTGGCGAGCGCGAGACCAACCGATGATTCCGTGAACGCCTTGCCATTCGGCGCGAGCGCGACCGCGCCGGCCTTCACGCAGCGGCTCGCCAGCGGCACGTCCGCCGTGATCACGACAGAGCCGGGGCCCACGCGCTCGGCGATCCAATCGTCGGCCGCATCGAACTTGTCTCCGACGACGACGCGTTCGATCCAGGGCTCGCGCGGCAGGTTCAGGAAGCTGTTCGAGACGACGAACACGTGCAGGCCGTAGCGCCCGGCAACGCGGTACACCTCATCCTTCACCGGGCAGGCGTCGGCATCGACGTAGATCGCGATCCTCGGGGGTACTTCCGTGCTCATGCTGCCCGCCGCGCCTCCAGCACGATCCGGGCCGCCGCCCGGCTCGGCTCCTCGTCGCCGGGCAGCCGCATCCGGCCGTCGATGCGGGCCAGCGCGTCGAGCTGCGTCCGCCGGGCCGGGCCGCCAGCAAGGAGCGGGGCCAGCGTCTCGGCGAGCCGCTGCGGCGTGCAATCGGCCTGCACGAACTCCGGCATGGCGTTCTCGGACAGGATTAGATTCGGGAGCACGATCGTCGGCACCTGGATCAGGCGCCGGGCGATGACTTCCTCGACCCGCGACACCTTGTAGGCCACCACCATCGGCACGCCGGCGAGCGCGAGTTCAAGGGTCACGGTGCCGGAGGCCGCGAGCGCGGCCCGCGCCCGGCGGAAGGTCGCGTACTTGCCGGCCTCTCCGTGGACGATCCGCGGATGCCGCTCCCACGCGGCGGCGAGCCGCTCGATCAGGGCGCGGTGACGGCTCACCGCCGGCAGCTCGATCTCGAAGGGACCGACCCGTCGGCTGAGTTCGGCCGTCGCCTGTCCGAAGACCGGCATCAGCCGCTCGATCTCCGAGCGGCGCGAGCCCGGCAGGACGGCGAGGACCGGCGGGCGGCCTTCGCGGATCGCTGCCTCGTCGGCGGAGGGACGCAGCTCGGCCAGACGCTCGATCAACGGGTGGCCGACATAGGAGCAGGGCGGCCCGCCGAGGCGGCGATGCGCGTCCGGCTCGAAGGGGAGGAGGGCGAGCACGTGGTCGATGAAGGGCACCATGCCCTTGGCCCGCCAGGGCCGCCACGCCCAGACGCTGGGCGACACGTAATCGACGATCGGCAGATCCGGCAGGCGCTTGCGCACGCGGGTCGCCACCGCATGGGTGAAGCCGGGGCTGTCGATGATGACGAGCACGTCGGGCCGGCCCGCCACGACGTCGTCCACCGTCTCGCGGATACGCTGCAGCAGGGTGCGGGCGCGGGCGAGAACGGGAAGGTAGCCCATCACCGCCACATCATCGATGGGAAAGAGTGAGGACAAGCCCTCCGCCTCCATCGCCTCGCCGCCGACGCCGCCGAGCGTAAGGGGCGTGGGCGCGAGCGCCCGCAGCGCCCGGATCAGCTTGGCGCCGAGCTGGTCGCCGGAATCCTCACCCGCGACGAGCCAGATCCGCCGATGCGTCATGGGGTGACCTCCACGCCGATCAGGAACAGACCCGCCGCATCCGCCGCCGCAACCGTCGCCTCGCAATCGATCACCAGGGTATGGCCGGCGCCGATAGCGATGCCGGCACATCCCGCTTCCGCCGCGCGGCGCACGGTGCGCGGGCCGATCGCCGGCAGGTCGATGCGCAGATCCTGGCCGAGTTTCGGCAGTTTGACGAGCACCGTCCCCTTCGCGGGCGTACCACGACCAAGGGGCTTGCGGTTGAGCGCGCGGGCGCGGGCAAGCATGCGGTCGGTGCCCTCGGGCCCCTCGACGGCGATGACGCGCTCGCCCGCCACCACGGCCGCCTGCCCCACATCGAAGGGGCTCAGGGCGCCGAGCATGGCGCGGCCCGTGGCGATCGAAAGGGCGGCAGCGGAATCAGGCTCCGCCCGGCCGAGCCGACCGAGCCGACCGAGCAGATCGGGCGCGACCTCGTGGACGCCGAGCACCCGGTGCCCGTTCTCTTCGAGGAGCAAGAGCACGGCCCGCAGCAGCCGGTCATCACCACCAGCAAGACTCTTGAGAATATCGCGGTTGCGCACCGCGTGGGCCGCGTTGAGCAGCGCGGCCGGACTCGGGCGGGCGACGCCGCCGGCCGGTACGACCGCGGCAGGCGCCCACTCCTTGAGGATGCGCAGGGTGCCGGGGATGTCGAGGAGATCGACCACCGCATCGGCGCGCCGCCGCATCGCCCGCTCGGTGAAGCCGCGCACGGCGAGCACGCGGAACGGCCGGCGGGCCCGCTCGAGGGAGGCGGCGACCAATTCCGGCAAGCGGCCCGCGCCGGCCACCAGGGCGAGGGGCCGGGCGGGATCGACCATTCTTTAGGCCCTCAGGCCGCTGCGGAGACGGGACGGGGCGTGCAGATCGAGCGCTTGCCGCCCGCGCGAATGAAGGCGAGGATCTCGTGGATCGCCGGATGGGTGTCGAACTCGGCGGCCACGTCCTCGACGCGCTCCATCAGCGTGCCCTCCTGGGCGAAGAGCAGACGGTAGGCCCGGCGCAGGATGTGAATGTCCTCGCGCGAGAAACCGCGGCGCTGGAGGCCGATGATGTTGAGCCCGGAGAGGTAGGCGCGGTTGCCGAGCACCATGCCGTAGGGGATACAGTCGTTCTCCAGCCCCGACAGGCCGCCGACGAAGGCGTGGTCGCCGACGCGGGCGAACTGGATCACCGCCGCGCCGCCGCCGAGGATGGCGTAGTTGCCCACCGTGCAATGGCCGGCGAGCATCACGTTGTTGGAGAAGATGACGTGGTCGCCCACCCGGCAATCGTGCCCGACATGGCTGTTGGCGAGGAACGCGCAGCCGTTGCCGACCACCGTCTCCAGCCCGCCGCCGGCGGTGCCGGGATTCATCGTCACGCCTTCGCGGATCAGGCAATCGGAGCCGACCGCGAGTGTCGAGGGCTCGCCGCGGAACTTCAGGTCCTGCGGCGGATGGCCGATCGAGGCGAAGGGATAGATGCGGGTGCGCGCGCCCACCGTCGTCCGTCCGGCGACCACGACGTGGCTGACGAGCTCGCAGCCATCCCCCAGCACGACGTCGGGTCCGATATGGCAGAACGGGCCGATCCGCACGCCGTCCCCGAGCCGGGCGCCGTCCTCGACGACGCTGCTCGGATGGATCCCGTCCCGCACCGCGCTCACTCCGTCACCAGCATGGCACCGATCTCGGCCTGGGCCACGAGCGCGCCATCGACGCGAGCCTCGCCGCGGAACCACCACATAGTCTTGCGCTGGTTCATCTTCGTCATGTGGAAGCGCACTTGGTCGCCGGGCACGACGGGCTTGCGGAACTTGCACTTGTCGATGGTCATGAAGAAGACCTGCTTGGTCTTCAGGTCGTCGTTCATGATGTGGCGGCAGCAGATCGCGCCCGCGGTCTGAGCCATGCCCTCGATCAGCAGCACGCCGGGGAAGACCGGCAGGCCGGGGAAGTGGCCGGTGAATTGCGGCTCGTTCGCCGTGACGTTCTTGATGCCGATGCAGCTCTCGTCGCGGTCGATCTCGATGATGCGGTCGATCATCAGGAAGGGATAGCGGTGGGGCAGCAGTTCCAGCACCTTCTGGATGTCGGCCGAACCCAGCTCCCGCGTCTCACTCATCGGTCCCAACACTCCCCGCCCATGCTTGCCCGGCGGCGTCCGCCGCACGGTCCCGTGCCTTTTGCCGGTGAAGGCCGCCCTCTTCGGCAGAAAATCGGGCGGATGCAAGACTTTTGCGCCGTCGGGGGACCACAACCAGCGGCATCAACCGCGATGGCCGCTCAGACGATCCGCCGGTCCAGCCGCAGGATGCGGCACGGGTCGCCCGCCTTGGCCGGGCTCGCATGCGGCGGTCGGATGAGCAGCGCCTCACTGGTGCCGAGCACCGAGAGCATCGAGGAATCCTGACGCGACTCGGGATGGACGATCGGCAACCGATCCGGCGCCGTGTCGAGGCGGGCGCGCAGGTAGTCCTGGCGGGCGTCGTTCTCCGGCATGTCGCGGCCGAGGGTCGCCGGCTCGCTGCGGTCCTCGCCCGCGCGCGGATCGCCGAGGAGCGCGCGGATCGCCGGGACCACGAAAAGCAGGCCGCAGACGATCGAGGAGACCGGATTGCCCGGCAGGCCGATCACCAGCATCGGCCCGAGCCGCCCGTGCATCAGCGGCTTGCCGGGGCGGAGCGCCACCCGCCAGAAGCCGAGTTCCAGGCCCTCGGCCCCGAGCGCGGCCTGGACGAGATCGTGGTCGCCGACCGAAGCGCCGCCGAGTGTAATGAGCAGGTCGGCCCCGGCCGAGCGCGCGCGGCCGACCGCCGCGCGCAGGGCACCGAGATCGTCGGTGACGATACCGAGATCGATGACCTCCGCACCCGACTCGAGGCTCAGCGCTCCGAGCGCGAGGCCGTTCGAGGCGACGATCTGGTCCCAGGCCGCCGGCTCGCCCGGACGAACTAGTTCGTCGCCGGTCGCGAGGACGGCGACCCGTGGCTTGCGCCGTACCGGCAGCACGGCGTAGCCGGCGCTGGCCGCGAGCGCGAGGCGGCGGGCGTCGAGGGTGTCGCCGGCCCGCACCAGCGTCTCGCCCTCGCGGAAATCGAGGCCGGCGCGGCGCAGGAAGCGGCCCGCCGCCACCGGCTCGCGGGCGGTGACGGTCTGGCCATCGGCCTCGGCGTTTTCCTGGATCAAGATCGCGTCGGCACCCTCGGGCACGGGCGCGCCGGTGAAGATGCGCACCGCCTCGCCCGGCCCCAGCGTTCCGGAAAATCCGTGACCGGCGGCGCTGGTGCCGATCAGACGCAGGCGCGCCGGAACGGTCGCCACGTCGGCGGCGCGCACGGCGTAGCCGTCCATGGCGGAGGCCGGGAAGGGCGGCTGGGTGCGCCGGGCGGTCAGGTCGGCGGCGAGCGTCCGGCCAGCGCCCTGCGCGATGGGGATCTCCTCCACCCCGACCGGGCCGGGGATGGCGGCGAGGATCTTTGCGAGGGCCTCAGCAACCGAGAGCAGGCTCATGCGTCGGCGCTCCACGCGCCGGACTTGCCGCCCTCCTTCGACAGGAGGCGGATGCCCTCGATGCGCATGCCGCGGTCGGCGGCCTTCACCATGTCGTAGACCGTCAGGCAGGCGACCGAGACGGCGGTCAGCGCCTCCATCTCGACGCCGGTCAGGCCCTGCACCTTCACCTCGGCGGTAAGGCGCAGGCCCGGCAGGGCGTCGTCGGGCTCGCAGGTCAGCCGCACCTTGGTGATCAGCAGCGGGTGGCAGAGCGGGATCAGCTCATGCGTGCGCTTGGCCGCCATGATGCCGGCGAGCCGGGCGGTACCGATGACGTCGCCCTTCTTGGCGTCGCCTTCGCGGATCAGCGCCAGGGTCTTGGGGAGCATCACCACGACGCCCTCGGCCACGGCCGTGCGCGAGGTCGCGGCCTTGTCCGAGACATCGACCATGTTGGCCGCGCCGGTCCGGTCGATATGGGTGAGGGTGGCGCCGCTCACCGGCCCTGATCCCCGAACAGCAGGGCCTTGGTCGCCGCGGTCACGTCGTCCTGCCGCATCAGGCTTTCGCCGACCAAGATGGTGTCGAGCCCGTGCTGCTTCAGCCGGAGCACGTCGGCGTGGCTGCCGATGCCGCTTTCGGCCACCGCGATGCGATCGGCCGGGATGCCGGGTTTCAGGGTGATCGCCGTCTCGAACGACACTTCGAAGGTCTTGAGGTTGCGGTTGTTAACGCCGATCATCCGCGTGCCGAGCGGCACGGCGCGTTCCAGCTCCTGCGCGTCATGGACCTCGACCAGCACGTCCATGCCGAGATCGTGGGCCGTCTCGGTGATGGCGGCGGCCTCCGCGTTATCGAGGCAGGCCATGATGACGAGGACGCAATCGGCGCCCCAGGCGCGGGCCTCGTAGACCTGATACGGCTCGAACATGAAGTCTTTTCGTAGCACCGGCAGGTCGCAGGCCCCGCGCGCCTCGATCAGGAAGTCCGGCGCCCCCTGGAAGGAGGGGGCGTCGGTCAGCACCGAGAGGCAGGTGGCGCCGCCCTTGGCGTAGGCCTTGGCCAACGTCTTCGGGTCGAAATCGGCGCGGATCAGCCCCTTGGAGGGCGAGGCCTTCTTGATCTCGGCGATCAGGGCGGGACGGCTTTCCGCGATATGCCGGGCGATGGCGTCGGCGAAGCCGCGCGGCGGATCGGCCTTGGCGACCTGCTTCTCCAGCTTGGCCAGCGGCACGCGCAGCTTCGCCTCGGCGATCTCGCGGCGCTTGTAGGCCTCGATCCGCGCCAGCACGCTCGCCCGTTCCGGGGCGGGCCCGGCGGTCACGTCGGCGACGATATCGTCCATCGGGTTGTCCTTAGAACCGTTCGAGGCCGTCTATCACGCATTGGAGACGGCGACGAGGCGCGCCAGCGTGCCCCGCGCCGCGCCGGAATCGATCGCCTCTTGCGCCCGCGCAACGCCCTCGGCGATCGTGCCGGCGGCCCCCGCCACCACGAGGCCGGCACCAGCGTTCAGCACGGCGATGTCGCGGTAGGCGCTGCGGGCGCCGTCCAGCACGGCGCCGAGCGCGGCGGCGTTGTGCTCGGGGTCGCCCCCGCGCAGGTCGTCCAGGGTCGCGAGCGGCAGGCCGACCTCGCGCGGATCGAGGGTGAAGTGCCGGAACACGCCATCTTCCAGCGCAACCACGGCGGTGGGGCCGGTAGTGGTGATCTCGTCGAGCCCGTCGGAGCCGTGCACGGTCCAGACCCGGCGGCTGCCGAGCGTGGCCAGCACCCGCGTCAGCGGCTCGGCCCAGGCAGGGCGCGAGACGCCGAACACCTGCGCCGTCACGCCGGCCGGGTTCGAGAGCGGCCCAAGCATGTTGAAGATGGTGCGGAACGGCAGTTCGGTGCGTACCGGCGCGACATGGCGCATGGCGCCGTGATGCGTCTGCGCGAACATGAAGCAGAGCCCGGCCTCCGAGAGGCAGCGCGCCAGGGCCTCGGGGGGCAAGCCGATCTTCACGCCGAGGGCGGCCAGCACGTCGGCAGCGCCGGAGCGCGAGGTGGCGGCACGGTTGCCGTGCTTGGCCACGGGCACGCCGCAGGCGGCGGTGAGGATCGCGGCCAGCGTCGAGACGTTGTAGCTGCCCGAATGGTCGCCACCGGTGCCGACGATGTCGATGGCGCCCTCGGGCGCCGCCACCGGCAGCATCCGCGCGCGCATCGCCGAGACCGCACCGACGATCTCGTCCTCGCTCTCGCCGCGCACGGAGAGAGCGGTGAGGAAGGCGCCGGCCTGGATCGGCGTGACCTCGCCCGAGAGCAGGTCGTCGAAGGCGGCGCGGGACTGCTCGCGACTCAGCGGGGCGCCGGCCGCGACAGTTGCGAGATGGGTTTTGAAGGACTCCATGGGTCCGTGATCATCCGCTGGAAGCCCTCTCACCTTCGCGGAAAGAGGGTGGCCCGCGAGGCGGGTCGGGCGAGGGGAGGGCTCCGCGCAATTCGGAACGCCTCGCTCCCCTCCCGCCTCTCATCCGCGAGGCACCTTCACCCGCGAAAGGGGGAGGGAATAGGGTGTGCCCCGTCAATGCACGCCGAGGCCGGGCTTGTCACGCGCGGGCGGCCGACTCCTTGCGCCACGCCGCGGCGATGTCGAGGAAGTTGCGCAGGATCTGCGAGCCGTGGTTCGAGAGGATGCTCTCGGGGTGGAACTGCACGCCGTGGACCGGCAGTTCCCGGTGCTGGAGCCCCATGATGAGCCCGTCGGCTTCCGCCGTGACCGCGAGATCCTGCGGGCAGCTCGCGCGGTCCACCACCAGCGAGTGGTAGCGCGTGGCGGCAAAGCCCTCGTTGATGCCGCGGAACACACCCTTCGCCTCGTGGCGGATGGTCGAGACCTTGCCGTGCATGGGGGAGGGCGCCCGCACCACGTCGCCGCCATAGGCCTGCCCGATGGTCTGGAGCCCGAGGCACACGCCGAAGATCGGGATCTCGGCGCCCAGCTCCCGCACCGCGTCGAGGCAGATGCCCGCCTCGTTCGGGGTGCACGGCCCCGGCGAGAGCACGAGCGCGTCCGGGGCCCGTTCGCGGATGCCGGCGACATCGATCTGATCGTTGCGCACCACGTCGATCCGCTCGCAGAGCGGGCCGATCAGGTGGACGAGATTCCAGGTGAAGGAATCGTAATTGTCGATGACGAGGACGTTGGACATCGAACTCAGCCGTAGCGCCTTGTATCCCGCTCACACCCTCATCCTGAGGTGCCGCGAAGCAGCTTCGAAGGATCCTCCAGGGATCAGGCGGGATCTGAAAGATCCTTCGAGGCCGACGCTGCGCGCCGGCACCTCAGGATGAGGAAGATGACGGGATTACCGTTCTCTAGAGGGGTGGCGACGGGAAGCCGGCAAGTCAAGACGACGTGCCCGTGCGCCTACTGCCCACGCTTGGCCCGGCTCGCGAACTGCACCGCATCCTCGGCTGCCCGGAACAAGGCCTTCGCCTTGTTCACGCATTCCTGCTGCTCGGAGGCGGGATCGGAATCGTAAACGATGCCGGCGCCGGCCTGCACGTGCATGCGGCCGTCCTTCACGATGGCCGTGCGCAGGACGATGCAGGTATCCATCTCGCCGCGCGCGCCGAAATAGCCGATGCAGCCGCCATAAGGTCCGCGCTTCTCGCGCTCCAACTCGTCGATGATCTCCATCGCCCGCACCTTCGGCGCGCCCGAGACGGTGCCCGCCGGAAACCCGGCGGCGAGCGCCGAGAGCGCGTCGTGCTTCGGGTCGAGGTCGCCCTCGACGTTCGAAACGATGTGCATGACCTGGGAATAGTATTCGAGAAAGAACGAGTCGGTGACGGTGACGCTGCCGATCTTCGAGACGCGGCCGACATCGTTGCGGCCGAGGTCGAGCAGCATCAAGTGCTCGGAACGCTCCTTCGGGTCGGCCAGGAGTTCGTCGGCCAGCGCCCGGTCCTCGGCAGGCGTGGCGCCGCGCCGCCGCGTGCCGGCGATCGGGCGGATCGTCACCCTGCCCTCGCGCACCCGCACGAGGATCTCAGGCGAGGAGCAGACGACCTGAAACGCCTCGAAATCGAGGTAGCACAGGAAAGGCGCCGGGTTGGTGCGGCGCAAGGAGCGGTAGAGCGCAAGGGCCGGCAGGGTGAAGGGCGCCTCGAAGCGCTGCGACAGCACCACCTGGAAGATGTCGCCCGCGACGATGTACTCCTTGGCCTTGTCCACCATACCGAGGAACGCGTCCGGCTCGGTGTTCGAGACCGGGGAGGGCAGGGGAAGGCTCGATACGTCGAGACGCGCCTCGACCGGCAACGGGCCTTCGAGAGCTTCCGCCACCCGGTCGAGCCGGGCCTGCGCGGCTTCCAGCGCAGCGCGAGCGCTCACGCCCTCGGTTGGGCGCACGGGGGTTACGACGGTGAGCGCATCGGCCACCGCGTCGAACACCACCATCACGCGCGGGCGCATCAGGATCGCGTCGGGTACGCCGAGCGGATCGGGGTTCGGCTCCGGCAGGCGCTCCATGGCGCGGACCATGTCGTAGCCGAGATAGCCGAACAGGCCGGCGGCCATCGGCGGCAATGCGGCGCTTTCGGCGTCGTCACCCACCGCACTTTCGGCGATGAGGGCGCGCAACGAGGCGAGCGGTGCCCGCTCGTCGGCCACGAAATCCGTGAGGCCCGCGTCGCGGGCGATCTCGGTGCGCCCGTCGCGGCAGCGCCAGATCAGGTCGGGGTCGAGCCCGATCATCGAGTAGCGCCCGCGCACCGCGCCGCCCTCGACCGATTCGAGCAGGAAGCCCGGGCCGGCATGGACCGCCTTCAGCTTGAGGAAGGCCGCGACCGGCGTTTCCAGATCGGCTACCAGGGTAAGGCCGAGCACGCTCGCCCGTCCCGCCTCGTAGGCGCGCGCCACCGCCTCGTGCGCAGACTCGGTCATGACGGCCTCAGTACTCGCCGCCGAGCGCACGCCGCAGGGCGGTCTGGTTCACGTTGACGCCGGCGCTCTTCTGCACCTCGGCAATGAACTCAGCCAGCACGTCGTCGGCGATCGCCGTGCGCAGCGACGCCACGAGTTGCCCGTCGCTTGGGGTGCCCGGCACGAAGGCCGGCATCGCCGCCGCCGTGACCTTGAACACCGCGCGTCCTTCGCCGGCGGGCGCCGAGGCCGCCTTGCCGACCGGGGTAGTGAAGATGCGCTCGACGATCTCGGTCGAGAGGTCGTCCTTCGCTTGGTTGCGGCCGATCTCGGCGAACGCCTTCAGCGGCAGGCCCGCCTCCTGCGCCACGGTCTCGATGGCCTCGCCCTTGTCGAGGCGCTCGCTCAGCTCCTTCGATTTGGCGACGAGGCGCTTCTCGACCTCGGCCTTGGTCCAGCCCTTCACCACCTCGTCGCGGACCTCCGCCAGCGGCTTCTCGTGCGAAGGATCGATCTTGACGACGTCGTACCAGATCGCGCCACCGGCCTTGGTGCGCAGCACCTCGGTGTCGTTGCCGACATCGGCACGGAAGGCGGCCGGCAACGTGGTCTCCTTGTCCGGAATGCCGGCGACCGGCTGGCCGGACGGGTCGTTGCCCTGCGCATCGACCGCGGGAATGCTCAGCAGCGTCAGACCCTGATCCTTGGCGATCTCGGCGAGCGGCTTGGCGGAGGCGCGGGCATCCTCGATGGCGTCTTGCACCTTGTCGAGGCCGCCGTCGCGCACGCGCTTCAGCGCGATCTCCCTGCGGATCTCGTCCTTGACCTCGTCGAACGGCTTGACCGTGCCCGGCTCGATGGCCGTGACGCGCAGGAGCACGGTGCCGAAACGGCCCTTCACCGGCTCGCTCACTTTGCCCTGCTCCACGGCGAAAGCAGCGTTGCCCACCGCCGGATCGAACAGCTCGGCCTTCGTCATCGTGCCGAGATCGAGCTGCTTGGGATCGAGGCCGCGCTCGGCGGCCACGGTCTCGAACGGCGTCGCGCCGCTCTCGATCTTGGCCCGCGCCTCCGCGGCAGCCGTCTCGTCGGGGAAGCTGATCTGCTGGATCGTGCGCCGCTCCGCCTTGCCAAACCGGCCCTGGTTGGCCTCGTAGACCTTGCGCGCTTCCTCGTCGGACACCTCATCCGGCTTGGCCAGGGCAGAGGGGTCGAGCACCAGCAGGTTGAGGGTGCGGTATTCGGGGGCGCGGAACGAGCCCTTGTTGTTGTCGTAGTAGGCGTTGAGCTCTTCGTCGGTCGGGGCGGGGATCTCGCCCGCGGCGGAGGGCGCCAGCGTCAGCACGGCGGCGTCGCGGCGCTCGGTGGAGTAGCGGTGCACCGCCTCGCGGATCGCCTGGGGCACCGGCATCTCGGCCACGATCGCGTCCGCCAGTTGCAGGCGGGCGATGACCGAGCGCTGCTCGCGCACGAACATCCCCTCGTTCAGGCCCGCCCGCTGCAGCGTCTGGAAGAACAGCGCCCGGTCGAAGCTGCCATTGGCGTTCTTGAAGCTCGGCTCGTCCTGGATCGCCCGCAGCACCGTCGCATCGGAGACCGCCAGCCCGAGATCCGTGGTCTTCTGGTCGAGGGCCGCCTCGGTGATGAGCTGAGCCAGCACCTGCCGCTCCAGACCCATCGCCCGCGCCTGGTCCGGCGTCAGCGTCCGCTTGAGCTGCGCTTGGTAGCGCTGAAGCTGGTTCTGGTAGGCCGTGCGGACCTCCTCGGCCGAAATCGGCGTCTTGCCGACGGTGGCGACGGCGGTGGTCGATCCGCCGCGAAAAAACTCCTCCACACCGAAAATCGCGACGCCCGCGATCAGGAAGGTGAAGATCACCGACAGCACGACCTTGCCGAGCCAATGCTGGCTGGCACTGCGAATGGACTGGAGCATCGGACGCCCGGGCCTAATTCTCTACGGTCCCTGCCCACGCGGGCAGGGAACAAATTCGAGCCCCGCGATAGACGATCGGGACGGCGGCGCAAAGGGCATGTCATCCGGGCGCCCGGAAAGGGGGCGGGACGATCTCAAAGGTGGTTTGCGCGCCTAAGCTTGCTCTGCTAGGCCGGCCCACGACGTTGTAAGTCCTCGAACGAGACACGGAGAACCGGGACGCCATGGCAAGCGAGGGACGCCGTCCGCTGGTTGCCGGCAACTGGAAGATGAACGGTCTGCTCTCCTCGGTCCCGACCGTCGAGGCGATCCGTGACGGACTTTCGCCGGCGCTCGTAGACAAGATCGACGTGCTGATCTGCCCGCCCGCGACGCTGATCTCCTCCTGCTTGGCGACGGTCTACGGCTCCGCGGTCGCCATCGGTGGCCAGAACCTGCATGCCCGCCCGAGCGGCGCCTTCACCGGCTCGATCTCGGCGGAGATGTTCGCCGATCTCGGCGCCACCTACGTCATCGTCGGCCATTCCGAGCGGCGCGCCTACCATTACGAGACCGATGACGGCGTCCACGCCAAGGCGCTCGGCGCCCGCCGCGCGGGCCTGCGCGGCATCATCTGCGTCGGTGAGACCATGGAGGAGCGCCAGCAGGGCCGGGCGCTCGACATCGTGCGCGCGCAGCTCGCCATCGGCCTGCCGAAGGGCGCGACCGGCGCCGACACGGTGATCGCCTACGAGCCGGTCTGGGCGATCGGCTCGGGCCGCACGCCGACCGCCAAGGAGATCGCCGAGGTCCACGCGTCGCTGCGCGAGATGCTCGACAAGCTCGTCGGCGAGGAGGCGCACAAGATCCGCATCCTCTACGGCGGCTCGGTGAAGCCCTCGAACGCCCGCGAACTGATGGCGGTGGAGAACGTCGACGGCGCGCTGGTCGGCGGCGCCAGCCTCGTAGCGGAGGACTTTTTGGGAATCTGCCGAGCCTACGAGGGGTGAGCGTTCCCCAGCCGCGCGGCGCCGCGGGGCGCATCGGGCCGAGACTGTTCGGCGCCCGGCCGCTTCTGTCGGCAGCCGGAACGGTCCTCGTTCTCATGACAACCACGGCATCGCAGGGTGCGGCGATCACGGCCCCGGGCGGCTGTCGGCCGACCCTCGATATCCCCAAGGGTTTTTCGGCCCAGCACCGCGGCGACGAGATCGTCCTGCAACCGATCGGGCAGCAGGGCCGGCGCAGCGTGTTCGAGATCAGGCTGATGCCCGGACAAGGTAGCGACGCGGCTCCCATGCCGAAGCGCCGGCCGCTCGGTGCGACGATCGCCCGCTACCGGGTCACGCGCGAGGCCGGAGGATCCGGCGGCGAGGAGACGACGCTCGTCGCCGAGGTCGAGCGTTCGGGCGGTGTCGTGCGCCTCGAAGCGACGGTGCAGCGAGACGACGGGGCCGAGCCGGATTTCGAAGCGGCCTGGTCGGCGCTGGCGACCGCGCGCTGCACCGCGCCCCGCTGAGCCCGTGATTTGCCCGTAGGCTACATCGCCTCGGGACCGATCAGAACGCTTCCGAAATGATGCCGCCAGAGCTCGGCTCCGAGTGAGCCGGAGCGGTCGAGGGACGATCCGACGCTGAGCCACGGCAGCAGGGTCGGGCGCAACCCGGCATCGAACAGCATGAAGCCGGCGGCGAGACAGCAGGTCTCCGTCTGCACGCCGCAGACGAGGACGCGCTCGATGTCGAGCGCCCTGAAATGATCGATCAGCGCGGGCGGCGGCAGGTAGCCGTGCTTGACGAAAACCCGGTCGGCCGGGACCAGCGGCTCTTCGTCCGCCGGCGGCGCCCAGCCGAGTTGCGCCCTGAACGGCGTCACCGCCTCGTCGTGCCGCTCGACGGTGGCCACCGTGTGCAGCGTCCGGCTCAGCGCGGCGATGCCCGCGACGATCGTGTCCGGCACGCAAAAGCTCGCCTGAACATCGACGACGAGGAGGGCCTGCCGGTCCCGTCGCATGGAACGCGCCGGGTTCGCGGTCAGTCCGCCCGGGCCGGCGCCTTCGCCACCGCTTCCTTGGTGCGCTCGATCATCGAGAGCACCGCGACATAGAAGGCCTGCTGCAGCGGGCTCATCGCGTCCGGCCGGATCCGGTCGGAGAGTGCGGCTTGCAGCGCATCCATCGCCTGCGCCCGCCCCGCCGGATCGGGCCGCTCCAGGGCGATCCGCAGGAGGTCGGACTGCACGGCCTCCATCTCCTCGCGGTCGGCGCGGTCGATGAAGGCGGCGAACCGCCCGGCTTCGTGGTGAAAATCGCTCATTCCGACTCCTCGCACGGGCCGTGGCCCTATGACCATGCTCCTGCGGCGTTTTTCCAGAACGCTGTCTTTATATCGAGGCGAGCGGCGGTTCCGGATGCCGCGACGCATCCTTCGTGTGGGCCGCGTGCAAATCGTTTGTCCCGCCCGCTTGCATGAAGGCCGGTTGGCGCGGGTGGGCAAACGGTGTAGGAGCCCCCACTTCGTGCAGCGGATACGCGGGCGCGCCGCTTTTGCGCGCGACCTTTAGTCCGGCACACCGACAGCGTCCGCGCGAGCGGGCACCGGAATCGCTATGCAGACCGTCCTCATCGTCGTCCACCTCATCATCGTCCTGGCGCTCATCGCCGTGGTGCTGCTGCAGCGCTCGGAGGGCGGGCTCGGGCTCGGCGGCGGCGGGGGCGGCGGCGTCTCAGGCTTCATGACCGGCCGCGGTCAGGCGAACGCGCTAACGCGGGCGACCGCGATCCTGGCGGCACTCTTCTTCACCACCAGCATCGCGCTGGCGATCATGGCCCACCGCACCGCTGCGCCCCGCTCGATCCTCGACGAGGCCGGGACGCCGCAGAGCCAGACGCAGACCCAGAAGCCGGTGAACGCGGACAACCTGCTCGACACGCTGCGCAGCGGCGCTCCGGCTCAGCCCGGCCAGCCGGCCTCGGTGCCGACCGACGCGCCCGCCACGCCCGCGACGCCGGCTCCCGCCCCGAGCACGCCGCCGGCCGCACCGACGACGCCGGATGCGCCGCAATCGCGCTGAGCCCGCTGCGGCCGAGCCGCACCATCTGCGGATAAGACCCTTGCGGCCGGCGCATCGGCCGCGGGGATGTGAGAGACGAATTCCTCAACGGCATGAGGGGCCTCGCCCCGTGCCGCCTCCCGCGTGGCCGGCGGGGTGCGGCAACCGTTGCGGTTTGGCGAATCGCTTGAGCCCCTTTATGGACCGGAGCCCATGACGCGGTACGTTTTCATCACCGGCGGCGTGGTTTCCTCCCTGGGTAAGGGCCTCGCCTCCGCCGCCCTGGCAGCTTTGCTCCAAGCCCGCGGCTACCGCGTGCGCCTGCGCAAGCTCGACCCCTATCTCAACGTCGATCCGGGCACGATGAGCCCGACGCAGCACGGCGAGGTCTTCGTCACCGACGACGGCGCCGAGACCGACCTCGATCTGGGCCATTACGAGCGCTTCACCGGCCTGCCGGCTTCACGCGCCGACAACGTGACCACGGGGCGGATCTACCTCGACATCATCACCAAGGAGCGGCGCGGCGACTATCTCGGCGCCACGATCCAGGTGATCCCGCACGTCACCAACGCCATCAAGACGTTCGTGCTCGACGGCAACGACGATTACGACTTCGTGCTGGTCGAGATCGGCGGCACGGTCGGCGACATCGAGGGCCTGCCCTTCTTCGAGGCCATTCGCCAGATCGGCCAGGAACGCCCGCGCGGCAGCGTCTGCTACCTGCATCTCACACTGCTGCCCTACATCCCGTCCGCCGGTGAATTGAAGACCAAGCCGACGCAGCACTCCGTGAAGGAGTTGCGCTCCATCGGCATCCAGCCCGACATCCTGCTCTGCCGCTGCGACCGGCCGATCCCGCAAGACGAGCGGCGCAAGCTCGGCCTGTTCTGCAACGTGCGGGAGAGCGCGGTCATCGAGGCGCGCGACGTCGATACGATCTACGCCGTGCCACTCTCCTACCGCGAGGCGGGCCTCGACCGGGAGATCCTGGCGCATTTCCAGATGGAGCCCGAGACTGAGCCGAAGCTCGACCTCTGGCAGGACATCCTCGAGCGGGTGCGCAACCCCGAGGGCGAGGTCACCATCGCCATCGTCGGCAAGTACACGGGGCTCAAGGACGCCTACAAATCGCTCACCGAGGCGCTGACGCATGGCGGCATCGCCAACAACGTCCGCGTCAACCTCGAATGGATCGAGGCGGAGGTGTTCGAGCGCGAAGACCCGGCGCCGTTCCTCGAAGGCTTGCACGGCATCCTCGTGCCCGGCGGCTTCGGCCAGCGCGGCGCGGAGGGCAAGATCCGCGCGGCCCGCTACGCCCGCGAGCGCAACATCCCCTATTTCGGCATCTGCTTCGGCATGCAGATGGCGGTGATCGAGGCGGCGCGCTCGCTCGCCGGGATCGAGGGGGCCAACTCCACCGAGTTCGGCACGACCGAGGAACCGGTGGTCGGCCTTCTCACAGAGTGGATGCGCGGCAACGAGCTGGAACGCCGCGCGGCCGAGAGCGATCTCGGCGGCACCATGCGGCTCGGCGCCTACAAGGCCACGCTCGGTGCGGACACCAAGATCGCGCAGATGTACGGCGGCACCGAGATCTCGGAGCGCCACCGGCACCGCTACGAGGTCAACATGGCCTATCGCGCGTGTCTGGAGGCCAAGGGCCTGCGCTTCTCCGGCACCTCGCCGGACGGACTGCTGCCCGAGACGGTTGAACACGAGGGCCACCCGTGGTTCATCGGTGTGCAATTCCATCCGGAGTTGAAGTCACGCCCCTTTGAGCCGCACCCGTTGTTCAAGGGGTTCATCGCCGCCGCGATCGAGCAAAGCCGGCTGGTGTGACAGGAAGCGGTGCGATCCTCGAAGAGCGATTGCATCGCTGTCCAGGCGCGAAGAGCGCCCGCGGAGCGGCCTCGGCTCAACCGAGGCGTCGAGCGAAGCGTGAGCCAAGGCCGCGGATGCGGTCGCCGGCGCTTGAGGCTGGAGGGAGCCGTTGACGACGATCTCGGGCCTGCCGGCCTTCCTTGCCTACTTCGCCGTCTCCCTCGGGCTCACTGCCCTCTACCTCGTGACCTACCTCACCGCGACGGCGCACTGGGAGATCGCCCTGGTGCGCGAAGGCAACCTTGCCGCGTCCCTGGCGCTCGGCGGCAGCCTGCTCGGCTACTCGATCCCGCTCTCGGCGGCGGTGCGCTATGCCGGCTCTCTGATCGACTGCATCGTCTGGGGGCTCGTCGCCCTAGTCGTGCAGGTCGCGATTTACTGGATGATGCGGCCGCTGCTGCCGAACCTGTCGCGGCGGATCGACGAGGGTGAGACCGCGCCCGCCGTGCTGCTCGGAGCCGCTTCTCTCGCGGGCGGCCTCGTGAACGCTGCCTGCATGAGCTACTGACGCCGTGGCGGACGAGCGCGAGACTTCAGGAGATTTCGCCCGCCGATCGCCGAGCCGATCCACGCCGGCCGTCACACCGCCCGATCGCGCCGCGACCAAGCGTTCTCAGACGGTCTCGACCGTGCTCGTGGCCGGTGCGGGCCTCGCCGCGCTCTCCCTGGGTGGCCTCGACCGGACGGCCCCGGGCCGGGACGTCCTGGTTTACGCGGACGTGACCGCCTGCACCGCCGAAGCGATCCGCACCACCGAAGATTGCCGCGCCGCCTACGACATCGCCCGCGCCGCCTATCCCTCCACGGCCCCGCATTACGTGTCGCTGCCGCAATGCGAGCAGCATCACGGCAGCGACCATTGCGCGTTGGACAGGACGGTCGATGCCGTGATCGACCCGATGCGCTTCGTGCCACGCATGGCCGGCTACCTGCTCGGGCGCACGGCCGCCGAAGGTGTGACGCCCGAGCCGGTCTACGACCATAGCAGCGGCCAGAGCGGCCATCACGGTGCCTACTGCACCGGATCGGGCGGACGCATCACCACGGGTTCGGGGAGCCACGCCTCATCGGGCTCCCTCAAATCGGGGTCTGCGCAGGCGACGAAGTTCGGAGGCTTCGGCAGCAGCGGGCGCGGCTTCTCCTCCTTCGGCGGAACCTGATGCGCCGCATCGCCTACGGAGAGCGGCCCGGCTGGCGGGAGATCGCGCGGGATGCGGGCTTTGCCTTCCACACCATCGACGGCGAACCCTACTGGGACGAGAGCCACGCCTACGCCTTCACGCTCGCCGAGATCGAGGACGACATCGAAGGGCCGAGCGCAGACCTGCACGCCCTCTGCCTCGACTTCGCCGCCGAAGCGGTGGCGGACGAGCGCATCCTCGCCTCGCTCGCCATTCCCGAGCCGGTCTGGGACACGGTGCGGACGAGCTGGCGCCGGAACGATCCGAGTCTCTACGGGCGCCTCGACTTCTCTTACGGTGGGACCGGACCGGCCAAGCTCCTCGAATACAACGCCGACACGCCGACCGCCCTTTACGAGACCGCCGTGTTCCAGTGGCTCTGGCTCGAACAGGGGTTGAGGGACGGGCGCTTGGCCTCGGGCAGCGACCAGTTCAACGCCGTCCACGAACGACTGATCGCCCGCTTCGCCGCCATTGCGCCGCCCGGCCTGTTCGCCTTCGCCGCCGATACCGGCGGCCCGGAGGATCTGGGCACCGCCGGCTACCTTCAGGATTGCGCGGTCCAGGCCGGCTGCGCGACGATCCTGCTCGACCTTGTTCAGATCGGCCTGCGCGCGGACGGCACCTTCTGCGGGCCGGACGAGCAACCCTTCGCCTCCCTGTTCAAGCTCTATCCTTGGGAATGGGCGTTTCAGGACGCGTTCGGAGCAGCGGTCGCGGCCTCGCCGACGCGCTTCTTTGAGCCGCCCTGGAAGATGGTGCTCTCCAACAAGGGTCTGCTCGCCCATCTCTGGGCCCGCGAGCCCGGCCACCCGAACCTGCTGCCGGCCTTCTTCGAGGGAGATCCCGCCTCCGCGAGCCTGGGCGGCGCCTATGTCCGCAAGCCGCTGCTCTCGCGGGAGGGCGCCAATGTCGAGATCTTTGCCGATGGGGCTCGCGTCGCCGGGGCGGATGGGCCTTACGGTGCGGACGGTTTCATCCGCCAGGGTCTGGCCGAGCTGCCGTGCTTCGAGGGCCGGCGCCCGCTCCTCGGTGCCTGGATCGTCGGGGATACGCCGGCCGGTCTCTGCATCCGTGAATCCGACGGCCCGATCACCGGCGATGGCGCGCTGTTCGTGCCGCACCTGATCGAACCGGGCTGAGACTGGGCATGGGAAAAGGGGCCGGATCGGCACCGGCCTCCTTGCTTGCGCTCCGGCTCTCGTTAGCGGCCCGCAGCGCTGTTGCCGCCCCCGGCGCTGCCTGCGCCACCGCCCATGGTGCCGCCCGGTGCGGTGCCGGTCGTGGCGCCGGGGGCCATGGTGCCCGTCGAGCCGGTGGTTGCGCCCGCGGCGCTGCCGTTCGTCGGCCGCATGCTGTTGCCGGTGTTGTTCCGAACCGGGCTGGCACTGTCCGTGGTGCCGCCGGTTCCGCCCTTGCCGGTGCTCGACTGGGCGAAGGCCGCCCCGGAAACGGCGAGGGTCAGCGCGGCGGCGAGCGTGATCATCTTGGTCGGCATGGCTCTTTCCTTCCCTGATATCGGTTGTGGAAAGCGAACCCGCCTCCGACGGCATGGTTCAGTGCGAATTTCCTCTGCCGTCGCGATCCAGGGGTCCGGCAGCCGCGACGCCACGCCCGCACTGCCCTAGAGGCAGCAGACCCTATATGGTTCGATGCCGTGACCGAGATCCTGTTCTACCACCTCCAGCGCCAGCCCCTCGAAAAGGTGCTGCCCAGCCTCGTCGAAAAGTCGCTGGAGCGCGGCTGGCAAGCGGCGATCCAGGCGGTGAGCGAGGAGCGGCTTCAGGCGCTCGACGACGGACTCTGGACCTACACCGACGAGAGCTTCCTGCCCCACGGCACGGACCGTGACACGGATGCGGCGAGCCAGCCCGTGGTACTGACCCTGCGCGAGACCAACCCCAACGGCGCCTCGATCCGCTTCCTCGTGGAGGGCGCGGAACTGCCGGAGGATGCGGAGAGCTACCAGCGAATCTGCATCCTGTTCGACGGCACCGACACCGACGCGCTGCTGCACGCCCGTGAGCAATGGCGTGGCGCCAAGGCCGCCGGCCATGCCATCGCCTACTGGCAGCAGGACGAGGGCGGGCGCTGGACCAAGAAGGCGTGAGACCCGCACCCCGTCCGATGGCGCGGCGCGACCAACTGCCGAAGGATCGCGAGAGACCGATGACGCAAACCTTCCCTCTCTCTCCCCGTGCCGGAACGGCACGGCTTTGCCTTGCCGGCCTCCTCTCCCTCGCCGTGGGGCTGGGGCCGATGCCGCTGCGCGCCCAGCACGGCCCGGCACAAGGCGACGGGCCTGCCCAAGCACAGGGGAGGGGACCGGGGCAGGGCCAGCCGCGCAAGGCGCCTGAGGGACGCCGCCTGCCGCCGGATGCGACCACCGAGCACAGCATCGACGGGCCGAACGGCCGTGCGCTCGCCTTCACCGCCACCGCCGGCAGCCTCGCGCTGGTGGACGAGGAGGGTAAGCTTCAGTCCGAGATCGCCTTCATCGCCTACACCAAGGCGGGCAAGCCGGAGGAGACCGCCGCCCGGCCGATCACCTTCGGCGTCAATGGCGGACCGGGCGCGGCCTCGGCCTATCTCAACATCGGCGCGATCGGCCCCTGGCGCCTGCCGACCGACGGCGCCTCGATCAGCCCGTCGCAGACGATCGCGCTTCAGCCGAACCCCGCGACCTGGCTCGACTTCACGGATCTGGTCTTCATCGATCCCGTCGGCACCGGCTACAGCCGCGCGGCGGACGGCGACGGCAAGAAGTACTGGAGCGTCGATGCGGATGCCTCGGTGCTCGCAGCCGCCATCGCCCGTTATCTGCGCCAGAACGACCGCCTCGCCTCGCCGAAATTCTTCGTCGGCGAGAGCTATGGCGGCTTCCGCGGCCCGCTCATCGCGCAGAAGCTGCAACAGGATGTCGGCGTCGGCCTCTCGGGCCTCGTGCTGCTCTCCCCCGTGCTCGACTTCGCGTGGCTGCAGCCGGCCCGCACCACGCCGTGGGGCTTCGTGACAAAGCTTCCCTCGTTTGCCGCGGCGGCGCTGGAACGCGCGGGCACGACGCCGAGCCGTGAACTCATGAAGGAGGCCGAGACCTACGCGTCCGGCGCCTATCTCACCGATCTCCTGAAAGGCCCGTCCGACCGTGAGGCGGTGGCGCGCCTCGCCGAGAAGGTCTCGGCGCTGACCGGCCTCGATCCGGAGACCGTGCGGCGTCAGGCCGGGCGGCTCAGCGCCCACAGCTACCAGCGCGAGATCGGGCGGGACGCCGGCCGAGTGTCTTCCGCCTACGACACCGGCGTGACCGGCTGGGACCCGGACCCGACCGCCCCGCAATCGGGCTTCGAGGATCCGGTGCTCGACGCGCTTCAGGCGCCGCTGACCACCGCCATGGTGCAGCTCTATCAGGGCCGCCTCAACTGGCGTGTCGAGAACATGCGCTACGAGTTGCTCAACGGCGCGGTCAACCGCGGCTGGACCTGGGGCTCGGGCCGATCGGCCCCGGAAGCCATGGGCGCACTGAAGGACGCGCTGGCGCTCGACGGACGGATGCGGGTGCTCGTCGCCCACGGCTTCACCGATCTCGTGACGCCCTACTTCACCTCGAAGATGCTGCTGGACCAGATGCCGGTCTACGGCTCGCCCGACCGCCTCAAGCTCTCGGTTTATCCCGGCGGCCACATGTTCTACACGCGGCCGGACTCGCGCAACACCTTCCACGACGACGCCGCCGACCTGTTCGCCCGAGCGCTGGAAACCCGCTCCGACGGCAGCGCGAAGGGCGGGAGCGCATCGGGCGCGACCGTGCCGGAGAAGAGACCGACGCCTTGAGGATTGTCTTGCGAAAAGTGGCCTTAGGACTTCTGCCCAGCCTGTTGCTGGTGGGCTGCAACACCGCCGAGCGCCGCGAACCGATCCCGCCGCCGCCTCCCCCCAGCGCAGTGCTGCCCGCCGTCCCGACGGCGCCGGCCGCCGCGCTCGGCCCCGTGCTCGACGGCAACGGCGCCTGCACCGGCCCGGCGCCGGGCACGGCCACCGCCATCGCGACCGGGATCGGCGAGTGCGACCTCGTGCGGCTCAAGGGTCGCCCGCCCACCGACGTGCTGGTCGGCGAGGGCCGCTCTGGCCGCGAGGTGCAGGTGCTCTACACCGAGCCCGGCGCCAAGGAGCTGTACTTCTTCGTGAACAACCGCCTGGATCGTATCGTTCGTTAACGCACGAACCAGTTGGGCCCGCGCTTGCTTCCCTTCGGACCGGGAAGGTGGGACGAGCGATGGCAGATGCGTACCGGTTCGGGATCGAGGAAGAGCTGTTCCTGGCCAGCAGCCGCACCCGGGCGGCGCCCGGCGCGTCGGTCTCGGCCTTCCACAAGGCGGCGCGAACCCGGCTGGAGGGCGTCGAGCGCGAGATGCTCGAAAGCCAGGCCGAGATCTGCTCCAAGCCCTCGACGAGCTTCAGCGAGACCCACGAGGCCCTGGCCAAGCTCCGCACCGGCCTGTGCGGCATCGGCCGGGAGCACGGCCTGAAGGTCTTCGCCTCCGGCACCCACCCGACCGCGATCTGGACCGACCAGCGCGAAACCGCCAAGCTCCGCTACCGCAAAATGATCGAGACGCTGCAGATGGTGGGCCGGCGCTCCATCGTCTGCGGCCTGCACATCCATGTCGAGGTGCCCGAGCC
Source organism: Methylobacterium sp. J-043 (assembly GCF_022829505.1). Lineage (NCBI taxonomy): Bacteria > Pseudomonadati > Pseudomonadota > Alphaproteobacteria > Hyphomicrobiales > Methylobacteriaceae > Methylobacterium > Methylobacterium sp. J-043. The sequence goes on from NZ_JAKSYB010000058.1 coordinate 440,085, forward strand.
CGACCAACGCATCGACCTCATCAACCGGCTGATGCCGTTCCTGCCGGTGCTGCTCGCGCTCTCCACCTCCTCGCCCTTCTACGAGCGTCACCGCACCGGGCTCGCCGGCTACCGCCTGCGGGCCTATGCCGAGTTGCCGCGCACCGGACTACCGGAACTGTTCGATGGGGCCGACGACTTCGAGCGCTACGTACGGGTGATGACTCGGGCGGGTGCCGTGGAGGATGCGACCTATTTCTGGTGGCACATCCGCCCGTCGATCCGTTACCCGACCCTCGAATTGCGGGTCGCCGACAGCTGCACCCGGCTCAAGGATACGCTGGCCATCGCCGCGCTCTACCGATGCCTCGTGCGGCTCTGCGTGCGACGGCCGGAACTGAACGCCCGGCCGACGGGCGCCTCGCGGGGCTTCGTGATGGAGAACCTATGGCGGGCGCAGCGCGACGGCGTTCACGCCGCCCTGATCGATGAGGCTGCGGAGGAGGCGGTGCCGGTGCGCCGTCTCGTCGAGCGCCTGCTCGACCTCGTGGCGGAGGATGCGGCGGCTCTGGGCTGCAACGCGCAGGTCGCACACGCCCTCACCATCACCGAATGCGGCTCCAGCGCCGATGGGCAGATCCGGGTCTACGAGGCGTCGCTTGCCGCTGGCGGCAGCGAGCGCAAGGCGTTGTCCTGCGTCATCGATTGGCTCGCCCGCGAGACCGCGAACTGCGAGGCGTGACGGCTCCGGCCGACCGGCCGCGCCAGGAACATCGAACGCCCGCTCCGGTTGCTCCGACAGGTACGATTCTTCCCTAGGAGACATTCATGAGAACGACACTCACTGCCGCCGCCTGCCTGCTCCTGCTGGGCGCGGCGGGGATGCCGGCCTATGCCCAATCGGTCGGCGAGAAGA